>NZ_JAEKJR010000002.1:1800000-2100000 GCF_017303155.1 Microbulbifer salipaludis | reverse complement strand
AGGCCGGTACCCGATAGGCTCCTTCCCAGTTGGAGTTTTTCTCACTGCGGAAGATGGTAGTACCCGCATCCGGCCAGGTATTGAAGTGGGGGCCGTTGTCGGTGGAGTAGAACACGATGGTGTTGTCTGCGATCTTCAGTTCATCCAAAAGATCCAGCAGTTTTCCCACATGCTGGTCGTGCTCCACCATGCCATCGGCATACATATTGCTTTGCGGGCCGGCCAGGTTTTTGTGCGCTTCCTTCACATAAGTGGGGAAGTGCATGCGAGTGGCATTCCACCACACAAAGAAGGGCTTGCCGGCATTGGCCTGTTGTTTGATAAAGTCCATGGCCGCAGCGAGGGTTTCCTCATCCACGGTTTCCATCCGCTTCATGGTGAGCGGGCCAGTATCTTCAATCTTGCCATCGGCGGAGGCCTTGATTACACCGCGGGGCCCAAATTTTTTGCGAAACTCCGGCATCTTCGGATAGTCGCGGTTCTCTGGTTCCTGCTCCGCATTCAAATGGTAGAGGTTGCCAAAGAACACATCGAAACCGTGGTTGGTGGGCAGGTGTTCATCCCGGTCACCGAAATGGTTTTTGCCAAACTGGCCGGTGGCGTAGCCCAGGCTCTTCATCACCGTGGCGACGGTGACATCGGTTTCCTGCCAGCCTTCTTTGGCGCCGGGGAGCCCGACCTTGGTCATGCCGGTGCGAATGGGCACATTGCCGCCGACAAAGGCGGCGCGTCCTGCGGTACACGATTGCTGACCGTAGTAATCCGTGAATGACAGGCCTTCTTTGGCAATGCGGTCAATATTCGGGGTTTTGTAGCCCATCATGCCGCGACTGTTGTGGCTGATATTCCACACGCCGATATCATCGCCCCAGATCACCAGGATATTGGGTTTTTCCTGGGCCTGGGCGGCGGTGTGGCACACCGACAGCAGGGCGGCGGCGGTGATGGACAGCGGCACCTTGAGTAGTTGCCGTAAACTGAGTGTCTTCATGGACGTACTCCTGTGGCTTGAGTTCATTGAGAATCCGGTTGGTGGTGAGCCGGTAAGGTCATTGCTTGTCTGAGGGGAACACAACTTTCCAGTCACTTTTCATGTCGACCAGGGTCCAGCCTTTTTTGCCGGCGTCATCGAGCGCCTTGTTCAGCTTGCCGATGGGGGAGTTGCGGTCATAGGCCCACTCGCGTTCGGCATCCGTGTGGTGCACGATCATGCCGAAGCGCGGGCCGTCACCGGCGGTGGCCCACTCCAGCATCTGGTAGTCGCCGTCGGAATTGCCGGCGACAAATATTGGCTTGCGCCCGATGATCTGGTGAATGCCCACTGGCTTGCCCTCCTTGTCATCGATCAGGTAGATATCCGGGAGCTTTACCAGAACCGGTTTACCATCGCGCACTTCGTAGCGGGCCTTGAGGCTGCTGCCGACCACCTGCTCTGGGGGAATGCCGTAAACTTCCTCGGAAAAAACCCGCACAAAATCAATGCCGCCGCCGGATACAATGAAGGTTTTAAATCCGTTCGCACGCAGGTAGTCCAGTAATTCCAGCATGGGCTGGAATACCAGGGTGGTGTAGGGCTGTTTCTTGGTGGGATGTTTCGCAGTTTTCAGCCAGCGCTTGACGCTCTTGTTGAATTCCTCGGTGGTGATGTTGCCGTGGGTTGCGGCAACGATTTCCAGAAGGCCTTTTTCACCGCCCGCCAGGGCACCTTTCATATCCCCCTTGAGAATCGAGGCGAACGGCTCCTGGGTTTTCCATTCCGGATGCTTTGGCGCAAGCTCCTTTACCCGGTCGATGGCGTAAAACAGCTGGAAATAGGCGGGCTGCTCCGACCAGAGGGTGCCGTCGTTGTCGATGGTTGCGATCCGCTCGTTGGGGGGTACGAAGTCCGGGGAACCCTTCTTGGTGACCTTATCGACAAAGTCGACAATGGCCTGCTTGGTGGGGCCATCCTGCCAGGAGGGCAACGGGTCGGCGTGGGCGCTGGTGCTGATTAGAGCCGTGCTGAGCAGTAGCAGCAGGCCAGCGCAGACCAGTCGGGGAAAAACATTCACAAAACGCATAGAACTTCCCAAAGTACGGCAGTGAAGTGCACGGGCGAAACAGTGCTTTTTAAACCTTAGCTCGCCTTATTCATCCCAGCGGTTGGGGCGTGATATTTTTTTTTCATAAGCAGCGGGGTTGGGGAATGACTTGTCGGTTTTTTCGATTATGCCGCCGCTTTGGCCTGCTCAGGACGGGTTCATTGGGGGGAGTGCCTGCCGGTCCTTGCGCGAGCGACGCCTCGCCGCGAAGGCGTCCGTGGCCAGCTCCAGCCGTTGCCATAACGGCGCGGTGCTGGCGGACGCGGGGGTGTTGCCATACTGGGCGCGGCCCAGGGCCAGCAGGGCGGACGGAATCTCGGAGCGGATGTAGTCGGTGTCGTTGTGCAGGGAGGTGGCAGCGGCCAGAGCAGCCGAGTAGTTGCGCTGTTTGATGGCAGACTGTAGTTGCCGCACCTGTGCGGTGCCATCCGCCTGTTGCCGTTTGATGAGGCGCTTTCGAATGCGCGTGATGAAGGGCGGCAGGTAGCGCCACGCAAGCCACCCCAGGCCACCCACTAGTGCCAGTGTGATTAGCCAGGCCTCCGGCGAGCGCGGGCGTGTGATGGGGGCGCCTTTTACGCGTACGTCTATGGCGTCCAGCGTGCTGGTTTGAATGCTGCCGTCGTCGAGGTCGTACCATCGCAAGGTGATGCCCGGTAGCGTGCCCCGTGTCGGTGATTCCGCCACGTAGGTGACTTTCTCCACCCGGGTGCCCCTGTTGCCATTACCTGTGCCGCCATCTTCAGCGCTGGGGGTGTCTGCATAGGCGGCGAGGCCACTGGGGGTGGTGGTGCCCAGCATTTGCGGCAGGAACATGACTGTGGAGCCTTCAATGGTGGCAATGACCGTGCGGCTGAAGCTGTCGCCGGGTTGCAGGCTTTGCGGGTCGCCCTCGATTCGTTGTTCCAGGGTCAATTGACGGGCGGCAATATAAGGCTTCAGGGTTTCTGCGCCCTTCGGCGCCGACGCCGTCAGTACCTCGGCGTTGAGCGGGACTTGTGCGATAAGGTCACCATTGCCATCCGGGTTGCGGTAGTGGACCTCCAGGGTAGTGGGCGGGAGCTGAAACGTGCCCGGGGTCAGTGGCACCAGCTGATACTCGCGAATAACCCCGGACCAGGTGGCACCATTGATGGTTTGGCTGGTGGACACCGTGGATTTTTCGGGCAATGTGACCGAGAGATTGGGGCGGTCGAGGGAGGGCAACGCCAGTGGCTGGGTGAGCCAGGTGGGCACCAGTACGGTAATCTGCAGGGTGACCGCCTGCCCGGGCACGATGTCTGATTGCGACAGCTTCGTTTGCACCATGGGCTTGTTCGAAGGCTCTGGTGGAGGGTTGGCGGTGGCTGTCTGGGCGCTGACGGTTACTGCGCGTGTGAAGATGAATGAGAGGATGACTGTCAACAGTAGCCAGACCATGCCGTCGATTGCCAAACGCCCGTGCCGGGGTAACACGGTCATGGTACGTCTCCCCCGGCCTGGCCGGCAGCCACCTCGGCGGCAAACCGCTGTTTCATGAATTCGCCGGTGCTGGTGTCCAGTGTCGACATCCACTGCTCGGGGTTTACCGGTGCTTCATTCCCCGGTGTTTGCGGCGACTGGACTTCCTTCTGTTGCTGTTTGTCGTAGCTGTCGTCATCACTGTCTGTCTGTTGTTCTTTTTCATCCTCATCACCGCGGGATTTTTGTATGTAGGCGAGAATTTCCTGCGCGAGCTGCAAGTTTTTCTGTGCGCCGGGAAAGGTCGCATCCATGCGCAACACCTGCTTAAAGCCGGCGATCGCATCCTGGTACTGGCCGCTTTTTACCTGAGCCATCGCGCGTGTAAATACGGCTTCCGGGCGGGTGAGTGTGGCCAGTGTATTGGCGGCATCTTGGTAATGACCCGCCTGGTACTGGGCATAACCGCGCCGATAGGGATCGACGAAGGCGTTGGCGGCGCGGGCATATTCCTTGCGCCCCATCCGCCACTGACCCAGCTGGTCGGGAGTAAACAGCCGGGACAGAAAGGCGTTCTCTGGCGGTATGTCTTTATCGGCCACCGCCGACGTGGGCGACTGCGCGCGGGCCCGGGGGTGGGAGAAATCTGCCGCGATACTGCCGGCGAGCAGCATCAACACGACCGTACTGGCTCGATGTGCAGTGCGCGACTGGGTGCGCGACTGGGCGTGCGCGTGGCCGGATTGCTGCAGCGCCCAGCCGCGGCGGAACCATAGCAATGCCAGTAACGCAGCCGGCCACGCCAGCCACCAGCCGCGATCGTTCCACTGCAGGTTTTTATCCCGCGCCAGCGTCTGTTTGAAACTACGGTCAAAGTAGCGCACGAAGCCGTCGATATCGCGGCGGTCTGGGGTGACGCGGGAGACCTTTGCTGCGCTCACTTGCCCTGCACCGGGAATACGCGCGTTGCCCGGGAGCAGGATCAGCAAGCCCAGCCCATTGTTACGGTCGCGCTGATTGAAGGCATCGAGCTCACGGGATTCAATGCCGTCGGTAAGGAACAGAATACCGCCGGGCATCTGTGCGCTTTTCAGCACCTGTTCTGCCAGTTCAAGCGCGCCGGCGGCGTTGTTGCCTTCCCTTGGCATGACGTCGGCGGCCAACCCCTCGACGTACGGCCGCAACAGGTTCTGGTCCTCCGTGAGCGGCACCACCCGGTGGGCCGTGCCCGCATAGGCGATCAGGGCAGTGGGGGCGCCGTCGCGGCGCTCCAGCAGGTCGTAGACTTTTTGTTTGGCGCGCTCCAGACGGCTGGGCGCGACGTCTTTTTCCGTCATGCTTTGATTGACCTGCATCACCACCACCAGCGGTGCAGTGCGGGCCATCAAAGGATCGGGCAGCCGCGTCCACGCCGGGCCTGCGGTGGCGAGGGCCAGTAACGTCAGGAGAAGTGCGAGGCTGTCGATGGGAAGAAAAACGGGCCAGTGTCGTTTGTGACGTTCTCCCACGCTGAGCGCGCGTGCCAGGTGCGGGGCGATATGCGCGAACCGGGTGTGCAGCGCCTTGTCGCCCGGGCGGCGCAACCACCACCAGACAATGAGTATCAGCGGGAGGAACAGCAGCCACAGGGGACGCAGGAAATGGAAGGCGCTAACGAACGCGGAGAGTTCGCCGCTGAGTGTGTTCACGGGGTAGCCCCCGGTGGCCAGTGCCGGCGGCTCAACAGGTGCAGGCCCAACCCAAGCAGTGACACCAGTAGCGCCGCGCCCAGTGGCCAGTAGGCAAGGCTGCGATGCGGGCGGTAGGTTTCGCTGTCGATTTTCTTCGGCACCAGCGCGTCTATCTGCTGGTAGACACGGGTCAATGCCTGCTGGTCATTGGCGAAATAAAATTCGCCGCCGGTGCGCTGGGCAATGGCGGTGAGCGTTTCCTGATCCAGTCTATTCTCTGATTCTCCCTGTGGGTCACCGACACCGATGGTGAGTATTTTCACCTGACGTTGCGCGGCGATGGCGGCGGCATTCACCGGGCTCATCCGGCTCGCGGTATCGCTGCCATCGCTTAACAAAATCAGCAGCCGCTGCGTCACCTCGCTGCTTTCAAACTGGCGAATGGCCAGGCCGATGGCATCGCCGAGGGCGGTATGTGGGCCGGCCATGCCGACTTCTGTCTGCTGCAGCAGCTCGAGTACCGTGTCGAGGTCGGTGGTGAGTGGTGCCTGTACGAATGCCCGAGAGCCAAACACAATCAGCGCCACCCGTTCGCCCTCGCGCTCTTTGAGAAATTCTGCCAGTACTTGTTTGACACCCGCGAGGCGCTGTTGGCGCGCGCCATTTACCGCGACAAAATCTTCTTGCTCCATGGAGCCGGAAATATCCACCGCGAGAATCAGGTCTCGCGCAGGCTTCTGCAGCGTCACCGCCGCACCTTCCAGCTCCGGGCGCGCCAGTGCAGTGACCAGGAGCAACCAGGTGAGCGCGCCGAATACCAGCTGCCACAGACGGCGGCCACGCACGATGGCACCGGCGCTGGGGGTTAACCCCAGGCGCTCGCTGATACGCTGGAAGAAAGGCACGCGAATTGCCGGTACGCGCTCGCGGTGGGGCGGTGCCAGCCACCACACCAGCAATGGCAGGGGCAGGAGCAACCAGGCCCAGGGCGCGGCAAAGCTGACACCGGCGAACAGGCTGCTCACGGCGATGCCTCGGGATTGGGCGATGCCTTGGTATTGGGCGATGCCTTGGGATGATTTACCGGTGTGTGTGCCAACAAAATTTCACGGCGGTGATGGCGAATCCAGTCTTGCGCCGCCTGTGTGAGCGCGGGGTTTGACGGGCAGCTGCGGTAGGCGCCGCGCAGCAGGGATTCACCGATGTCGTTGCGGAAGGCATCGCCCGGATACTGCCGGTTCAGGAACGCCAGCCAGCGCTCGCCGGTGAGTCCGGCCACCTGCGCGCGGGGGTAGGCCACGAGCGCGGTGCGGCGCAGCAGGGCAGCAATGTCCCCCGGGTTGTCGCCAGCGTGGCGCAATGCCTTGAGGGCCGCCCGCCGGTAGGCATTGGCGCGGTAATGGCGGTAGGTCCGCCATGCCACGTACAGACATAGTAACAGCACCGCACCCAGTAACAGCTGGGCCAGCGGTGTCTGCGGCCACAGGGAAACGCTTTCTGGCACCGGTGGCGGTGCCAGCTGCGCGATCAGATCCGGTAGTGTGGTCTCCGTGGGTGGTGGCGTGTCACCCTGCATAGCGTGCCGCCTCCTTCGTCGGAGTGGTCATGCCCAACAGCCGACGCAACTGCGGCAGCGTTTCTTCACCCGCCGACAGCGGTGCCAGCGGAACACCGTAGCGGCGATGCCAGCGCTGGATCGCCTCGTGGCGTTCGCGATTGAACCGCTCCAGTGCGTCGTGGATTTCGCGGTTGCCCGTATCCAGTGTGGCCTGCTGATAGCCATCGGAAATGGCGCTGACAAAATCTGTCGGCGTGACTTCACCGGTGGGGTCGGTTACCGGTACCAGAATCACATCGTTGTGGCGCGCAAGGCCGGCGAGCAGGCGATCGGATGCGGGGCCAACCACGTCGAAGTCGCTGATCAGCAGCACCAGATGATCGCGGCGGGCGATATGGGCCACCGCCTGTAACACCGTATCCAGCGACGTTGGGGGGATGGGCGGCGTGTCGGCGTGCAGGGCGTTATTGGCGCGTGCAATTTCGCTGACAAAACGGGTCAGTGCCCGGCGATTGCGCTTGGGGCGCTGGGTGTAGAGTCCGTCGTCGCGTATCACAACGCCGCCGACGCGATCATCTTGATTGAGCACCGCGAAAGCGGCGAGGGTGGCGGCCTCGGCGGCGGTAACTGACTTCATTGCGTAGCGGGTGCCGAAGAACATCGACATACGCTGGTCCACTACAATCAGCGTCGGCCGATCGCGCTCTTCGCTGTACACGCGCACATGGGGCTCGCCAGTGCGCGCGGTGACTTTCCAATCGATGGCCCGTACATCGTCTGATGGCCAGTATTCTCGCAGCTCTTCAAAGTTCAGCCCGCGCCCGCGCAGGTGCGACCCATGGCGACCGGCCAGCACACTGCGGGCGGGCTGTCGCGGCAGTAAATTCAGGGTTTCCGCTGGGCCCTCCAGCGCCTGCAGGTGGGCGAGGTCCACGTGAATCCGTGGGTCGTTAGCGGTCGCCGGCGCGGTGACTTCGTTGACACCTGCACGGCTGCGGTTACGACGGCGTATGAAGGGTTTGAACATAGCGATGGCGGTCAGGGCAGGGCGACGTTTTCAAGCAACTGATCAATCACCTGGTTGGCGGTGATGCCCTCACCCTGTGCCTCGAAACTCAGCCCCAGGCGGTGGCGCAGGCAGTCGTGAATAATCGCGTGAATATCCTGCGGGTCCACATAATCCCGTCCTTCAAGCCAGGCATTGGTACGCCCGGCTTTATCCAAGGCAATGGAGCCGCGCGGGCTGGCGCCGATCTCAATCCAGCGGGCCAGCTCTGGAGAAAAATTGTCGGGGTGACGGCTCGCGGCAACCAGGTCGGCCATATAGCGGGCCATGGCGGCAGAGACATGGATGTCGGCGATTTCCCGGCGCGCGTCGAAGATCGCCTGTTGCGGAATCACCTCTGCCGCCGGCGCGGGTGTTGCAGTCTGCGCTGCGTTGCCATCGAGACTGCCACTGCCATCGTCACTGCTTTGAGCCGCGGCAATCTCCTCACTGCGTACTAGTTCGATCACCCGTACCTCGTCCTGCACCGGTGGGTAGGTAATGAGCACGTGCATCAGGAAGCGGTCCATCTGCGCTTCCGGCAGGGGATAGGTGCCCTCCTGTTCGATAGGGTTCTGGGTGGCCATCACCATAAACAGTGGCGGCATTTTGTGGGTGTTGCCGGCCACGGTGACTTGGCGCTCTTCCATGGCCTCCAGCAATGCGGATTGCACTTTGGCCGGGGCGCGGTTGATTTCGTCGGCGAGGACGATGTTGGCGAAGATCGGGCCCGGGTGAAACCGGAACTCGGATTTCCCCCCGTCGCGGTAAAGCATATCGGTGCCGGTAACATCCGCCGGCAGCAGGTCCGGGGTGAACTGGATGCGGCTGAAATCTGCCTCCAGGTTTTTTGCCAGCGCCTTGATGGCGCGGGTTTTGGCAAGACCGGGCAGGCCTTCCACCAGCAGGTTGCCGTTGGCCAGCAGGCCGATAATCAGGCGCCGGATAACCTCCCGCTGGCCGACAATGGTACGGCCCATACCGTCTTCCAGCGCTGCAATTTGTTCCCTTGCGGTCATGGCGTTTCCTTCCTTGGCCATGGTTATTCGTCCGGCCATCGATCGTCGCCCGGCCATCGATACTTCTGTTCTCATTAACGCTAGCAGATCGCAAGCTGAGGAAGAGGGCGCAAGTCGCTATACTCGATGCGAATAAAGAATAAGATCTGGAGTCTCGATGCGTCGGCCAATACTCTTTCTGCTGCTGACACTGCTGGTCAGTGCCTGTGACAAAGAAGCGGGCTCGGGTGAAACGGAGGGTGGCCGCAGTGCGCGTTCTGCCCCTGTGGCGACCACAGTGCCGGATGCCGCACCAGTGTCGTCTGCGTCTATGCCCACGCAAGCGGGCGGCAAGACCGGGCAGCAGCCTCAGGCGGATGCGCACCCGGATTACGTGGGCGCGGCACAATGTGCCAGTTGTCACCAGCAGGCCTTCGAAGACTGGCAGAAATCCCATCACGACCTGGCCATGAAAACCCCGAACGCAGAAACCGTGGTGGGGAATTTCGACAACTCAACCTTCGACTACTTCGGTACCGAGTCCACGTTCTACCAGCGCGATGACAAATATTTTGTGCGCACCGACGGACCGGACGGGAAACTACACGACTACCCCATTGCCTACACCTTCGGTGTCTACCCGCTGCAGCAATACCTGATCGAGTTCCCCGGTGGCCGGTTGCAGGCGCTGAGTGTTTCCTGGGATTCCCGTCCGAAAGAGGAGGGAGGACAGCGCTGGTTCCATTTGTACCCGGATGAGGAAATCAAACCGGATGATCCGCTGCACTGGACCGGTATCAACCAGAACTGGAATTTCCAGTGCGCGGACTGCCACTCCACCAATCTGCATAAAAACTACGATCCGGCATCGCAGACCTTTTCTACGGAATGGTCCGAGATTAATGTGGGGTGTGAGTCCTGCCATGGGCCGGGCCGCAAGCATCTGGAGTGGGCCGCTCAATCGGAACAGCAACGGGCATCCGATGCCAGCCGGGGCTTTGATATTGGTTTCGACGGCCGCCGCCAGGGGCGCTGGGCTATGGATGCGGCGACCGGTATCGCCCACCTGCAGAACGATGTGCCAACCCAGCAGGAAATTCCGGTGTGTGCCCAGTGCCATTCCCGGCGCGGCACCCAGCACCCCGGTGTACGGCCTGCGGACGATTACCTGGATTTCTTTCATCCGGCGCTGTTGAGCGATGGGCTATACCACGCCGACGGCCAGATCAACGATGAGGTCTACGTGTGGGGTTCATTCCTGCAGAGCAAGATGCACAGCGCTGGTGTGACCTGCAGTAATTGCCACAACCCGCACAGCCTGGAATTGCGCGCCCCGGGAAACGATGTGTGCGCCCAGTGCCACCTGCCCACCAAGTTCGATACCGCGGAACATCACTTTCACCCTGCGGGCAGTGAAGGCGCCCAGTGCGTGAGCTGCCATATGCCGGACAAGGTGTATATGCAGGTGGATGCGCGCCGGGACCACAGTTTCCGCGTGCCGCGCCCGGACCTGTCGGAAAAAATTGGCTCCCCCAATGCCTGTATCGGCTGCCATACCGACCAGACCAACGCCTGGGCTGCGGAAGTATTGGAGAAAAAATTCGGCCTGCCGGACTCCCATTATGGGGAGACACTATACGCAGCCCGTACCGGCGCTGCAGATGCGGAGAGCCAGTTGCTGAAACTGGTGATGGACGAGCAGCAGCCGGAGATCGTCCGCGCAACTGCGGTGTCCATGTTGCCCCGTTATCTGTCGCAGACCAGTGCGCAGGTACTGCAGGTCATCGCCCAGGGAGACGATGCGCTCCTACACCTGGGCCTGGCGCAGTCACTGGATCAGGTGCCGCAGCAAGTGCGCCCGGCGCTGGCCATTCCGCTGTTGTACGAAGATGAGCGGGTCACCGCGTCCCTCGCCGCCAGCGCCATGGCGGGCGCGCCGCTCGGACAGTATCCGCAAGAAGTGCGCAAGCGTTATGAATCGGCATTGGCGGATTATGTGGCCACGGCGGAATTCAACAGCGATCGCCCGGAAAGTCTCGTCAACCTGGCCTCGCTGCGGGGCCGTGAAGGGAATCTTGTGGAGGCGGAGCGTTTGTTGAAAGAGGCGGTTGCGCTTGCCCCGTATTTTACCCCCGGGGTTATCAACCTGGCGGACCTGTACCGAGCCAGTGGTCGCGAGGCGGATAGTGAAGCGCTGTTACGCGATGCATTACGCGGTGCGCTCGACAAGGCGCCCATCCAGCATACATTGGGGCTTGGTCTGGTGCGGCAGAAGAGAATGGCAGAAGCGCTTGTGATGTTGCAGGCGGCCGCCCACAGTGAATCTGCTACGGCCCGGTATATCTATGTGTACGCCATTGCACTCAATTCACAGGGCGAACCGGCGCAGGCGATCGCGGAGCTGGAGCGGGGGCTGGCGCGTTTCCCGGGGGACCGGCAGATTCTCTCGGCGCTGGTGTCGATCCACCACGAGCAAGGCAACGAGGCGGCGGCACAACGCTACCAGCAGCAGTTGCAATAGTTGATCATGCCAACAAAAAAGCGCGGCCAATGGGCCGCGCTTTTTTGTTGTAATCAGTGTGGGTAAGCGGGCCTAGCGGCTTTCGTTGACCTGCATGGCTGCTTCAATGGCCTTGTTGATATTCAGCGAAGCGGCCTTCTGGCGGGGTGGAAACTCTTTAAAGGTTTCCAGGTGTTCATTCAGGATCTGAATAGCCGGCTGCATGACCCAGCTTTTGCGCATAATCTGGTGAAACCCGGTGACGCCATCGTAGTGCTCCATGGGGTCCTTGCGCAGGTTGAACAGCTTGGGCATGGTGTGGGTAATCATATCCTCGTAATAGCGGCCACCGGGCTTGGTGGCAAAATGCATTTTCCAGGGTCCTACACGCAGCGCGGTCAACTGGGATTCGTAATAATAAAAGATCTTGTTGCGGGCGGATTTTTCGGTTTTTCCCATCCAGTAGTCGAGGTTATTTTCCCCGTCGATATACACCTTGTCCGACTTCTTGAGCGTTTCCCGCAGGTTCGATTCACCCAGTGCGGCGGCAATGGTGGGAAATACGTCTTCGTGGGAGGAGATGCCGTTGCGCTTTAGGCCCGCGGGAATCTTTCCGGGCCAGCGCACCAGGAAGGGTACGCGCACGCCGCCTTCCCAGGTTGTCATTTTCTCGCCGCGGAATTTGGTGGTGCCTGCGTCCGGCCAGCTGCTTTGCTCCGGGCCGTTGTCGGTGGTGTAGATAACGATGGTATTTTCGGCAATGCCGAGCTCATCCAGCTTGTCCAGCAGTTGGCCAACATGGCCATCGTGTTCGATCAGGCCGCTGCCGAACACGTCGTCTTCCGAACTGAGCATGGTGGCCAGGTGACGGCTTTCCGGCTTCAGGTGGGTATAGACGTGCATGCGACTGGTGGCGTGCCAGATAAAGAACGGCTTGCCCGCCTTTTTTGCCCGCTCCATAAAGTCCAGGCTGCGTTTGAGAATATCCTCGTCAAAGGTTTCCATGCGCTCGCGGGTTAGGGGGCCGGTATCGGATATTTTGCCGTCGGCGTAGGATTCAATGACACCGCGTGGGCCAAATTTTTTCTTGAACTCCGGGTCCTTCGGATAATCCTCCTGCTCCGGTTCCTCCGATACATTCAGGTGGTAGAGGTTGCCATAGAATTCATCAAACCCGTGTCGGGTGGGCAGGTGTTCGTCCAGATCCCCCAGGTGGTTTTTACCGTATTGCGCAGTCATGTAGCCCTGCTTCTTCAGAAACTCTGCCAGGGTTGGGTCCGCCTCTTTGATGCCCAGTGGATTGCCGGGTTGCCCCACCGTGGTCAGGCCCGTGCGCACCGGCAGCTGCCCCATCAGGAAGGCGGCGCGGCCTGCGGTGCAACTGGGCTGCGCGTAGTGATCGGTAAAAAGCACGCCCTCGTTGGCGATCCGATCGATATTGGGGGTGGGATAGGTCATACCGTGGGAATAGGCACTCAGCGAAATCTGTGCCACATCATCCACCATAATGGCGAGGATATTGGGCTTTTCAGCGGCCTGTGCACCGATGGATGTGGCCAGCCCGATGAGCAGGCACGCGGCGGAGGCAAACAACGGTATCGCTTTCAAGGGGACTCCTTATACCGGCATAAAGTTTCCCGGAAAGCTTAGTTGGGTGTTTACCAGGCTGGGGCTAATCCGGTGCCAATAGATAAGCCCTCTGGTAGCTGCGAGCAGCTAGACTCTGTGGTAAAGCTTTACTTGCACACGTCTTCCGCTCACTGGGCACTATGCAGCGTACTGCGTAGCGTGTGATCCGACCTGTGAGCGATAGCGCGGATGACGAGCAAACGGCAGGTTCCTGAATGTCATGACACCCACATCTAAACCTGCACTCCTGGTACTCTGCCTGAGTGTGCTGGTGGCGCTACTTGCGGGGTGCGGAAATTCCAACGACAGTGATATGCCCGCAAAACAAAGACCAGTCACCGTTAGCCTGGAGCCACCCTCGGATTCCCCACTCGCGGAGGGTATTCGCGGGGTGGCGGCCGGCAAGTCCGATGAGTTGTCTGGCTTCCATCTGCTGGATGATGGCCTGTCGGCGTTTGTTGCGCGGGCGGTGCTTATTGAGGAAGCGACGGTTTCGCTCGATCTCAAATATTACATTTATGAAGACGATAATGTCGGGCACTTGCTCACCAGTCTGCTGTTGAGGGCCGCGGATCGCGGCGTGCGCGTACGCCTGCTGGTGGATGATCTGGGGACGCGCGTGGTCAACCCCTGGATACTTGCACTGGATCGACACCCGAATATGCAGATCCGGGTGTTTAATCCGGTGGGCGGGCGCAGTGGCTTCCGGCGTGCGCTGGAGCAGGCGGCCAACTTCGGGCGTATCAACCATCGCATGCACAACAAACTATTGCTGGCTGACGGGCTGGCAATGATCACCGGCGGCCGCAATATTGCCGACGGGTATTTTTCCCGCTCATCGGTGGAGTTTCTGGATGTCGATGTGCTGGCTGTTGGTGAAGCGCTACCGCAGGCCCGCAAGGTATTCGACGAGTACTGGAACCACCTGGTATCGGTTCAGGTAACCGAGCTGTTGTTGGACGAGGACGATACACACACACTGGACGAACTGCGCAAACGCACCCGGAAATTGCTGGCGGATGAACAGGACAGCGAATTTGCGCGCGCGTTGAAACAATCGAAAATGGCAGCGGCACTCGCCGATGGCGACATTCCGTTCCAGTGGGGAAAGGCCAGGTTATTGGCGGACCCGCCGGAGAAGGCACTGGGCAAGGACGATATCCCGCGCGATGAATATCCCGGGGTTCAGCTGGAGAAAATTCTCCACGGCGCCACGGAGCGGCTGAAGATTACTGCAGCCTATTTCATCCCCGGAGTGATCGGCACCGAGCTTTTTACTGGGCTGGAAAAGCAGGGGGTCAAGGTGGGTATCCTGACCAACTCCCTGAGCAGTAATGACGTGGCTATTGTTCACGGGGCTTATGCGCGCTATCGCAAACGGTTACTGGCAGCGGGTGTTGACCTGTGGGAGTTGCGCACGCAAGCCGGTGAGGAGCGGCGCAAGCAATGGTTTCACGGGGAGTCCAAGGCGACGCTGCACGCCAAAACCTTTGTGATTGACCACAATCTCGGATTTGTAGGGTCGATCAATCTCGATGGCCGATCTTTGTTGCAAAACACGGAGATTGGATTGCTGATGGACAATGCCGAAATCAACCAGCAGTTAAATTCGCTATTCACCGAATGGGTTGCGCCAGATTCTGCCTGGTCGGTACAGCTGCTGGACTCGGGCAATCTGGCGTGGCGCGCAGAAGACAAAGACGGCGACACCCTGATTAAACACCGAGAGCCGGAGACCCACTGGTGGCAACGCACCCTTGCCTGGTTGCTGGGGTGGTTGCCGGTCGAGTCCCAGATCTAGCAGCCTGCCAGCGTCGCTGGTGAAAAGTCTCCAGCTAAAACGAGAACTGCACGGAGCCGCCAACGAAGTGGATGGCGGAGTCCTCGTAAGTGCCCTGTAGTCGGGGACTGAACGGGGGGCGCCCCTGCTGATCGATATCAATGTCACCCAGATACATGTAGTTGTATCCCACATCCAGGTTTACCCCGGGGCACAGTTCCTTGCCCGCGCCGAAGCCCACCGTCACATTTTCATTGGTGATGGTATCGGCGGTAATCTCAGAGGTATTGGCCATGCTGGATTCTGCAGAAAGCCCGGTGGACAGGCGCCAGCCATTTAACATCCCCTGCTGAAACTCGTGGCGTATACCAACGGCAAAGCCCGCAGTGTCGCGGTAACCACGGTCGACTCGCAGTGAGGTCTGCATGGGATTGTCGAGCGACAGGGTGACGCCAGCATATTCCGACCAGTCCTGCCAGTTGAGATTCACGTAGAGCGTGGTGGTGTCCGTCAGCGCCTGCTGCAGGCTCGCGGTAACGGTCTGGGGTGCGCGAATGTCGAGTTCTGTGCGGGTGCCATCCAGGTTTTCGGCAATCGCGTTCAGGGGCGGCGTGAAATTCCGGAGCTTCAGGTGATCCTTGAATTCGAAATCCACTTTGGAGGTGTAACTGAGACCAAAGGTGGTGCCTGATTTGGGGCGGTAGATGATACCGAGGTTGCCGCCATACCCCATGTCCAGGTCCTTGAGGCGCAGAAACGCGTCGTCATCCACCAGCCCGGCGCGGGGGGCCGACTGGAAACTGAAGTAGCCGGCCATTGCGTTCAGGCCGACGCCAATGGACAGGCAATCGTTGGCGCGCCAGCTGAGTGATGGAATCAGGCTCATGCCGAGCAGGTCGACGTTCTGCACAAACCGGCGGCCCTGCCAGTCGTCATGATAATCCAGCCCCAGGCCGAAGTTGCCGGCCATGGCAAAGCCCCAGCCGATGTTGTCGGTGATTTTCCCCGCAGCAAACGCGCCGGCACCGGGGAGCCACTCGAGGGGGTTGCCGCCATCATTGCCCGGGACATTGCTCAGTCCACCTTCGCTGAACTCCAGGTCGCCATAAAGCGCCTGGGCTGCTGCGCGTACCTGGGTCTCGTCTCGCCATACCGTCCCTGCCGGGTTGGTGAAGGCGGTGGAGGCATCTTCCGGCATGGCCGCCCAGCCGGCACTGGCGGTACCCAGTGTCGGGGTGCCGATCTGCCACAACATGATGCCCCCGGCGTGGGCAGCGGGCGCAGAGAGAGCGGCAACGAGCAATGGCAAAACTTTCGATGCGGCGCGGTTGTAAGGCATGACCAGTTCCCTCTGGATGGTAGGCGGGCACAAATTCGGTGTTCGGAATCACTCAGTGACTATTTCGGAAACAGCATGATCCAGGTCAGCCGGAAGCCCCAGTCCTGGGCGCCGGTTGCCGGACTTTCCGCGTAGTAGCGTGGGCCGGCCTGGACCTGATACTTTTGCTTGCCCACCTGAAACAGCTTGGACACCAGAAAGTGCACCGGCACGTTCCACTGCTCGGTTTCCCAGTTGTAAGTGGATTCAGTGTTTATGGCGAAGGTCCAGGCGGTGGGTGTGTTGTACGCTACAAACGGCTGCAGAAATGTATTGTTGACATCCGCGCGGTTGTCACTGCCCGCGAAAGACCAGATGTGGTTGGCCAGCGCGCCAATGGTCCAGGGGCCTGCCTGCTTCAGCACTACGCCGGTAGGGCCGGCGCCCCATTTTTCTGTACCCAGAAGCGGCTCCGTCGCGGTGGGTAGCAGGAAGACGGGGCCGACACCCCAGGTCACCCCACCAGCGGTGGGTTCCTTGGGGGAAAAGAAGGCGCTTTGTACCGTGTCGCCGAGCCCGGTCTGGTCGCCGCTACCGGGGAAAATTGCCTCCTGGCTCATAACGGGCAGGATGGTGCGGCTGATAAGATTCCAGTCATCGCTAATGGAAATGGGAATTACCGGCTGAATATTCAGGGTAAAGCGGCGTCCACCCTCTATCGGACCCACGCGGTTATCCCAGTTGCCCTGAAAAGGCACACTGATCAGGTCCGAAACCGGGTTACTGAGTTTCTTGGCCAGGTCCTGATCGGCAAGGGCCGGAACGCTGGCCGCTAGTAGGGCAACCAGTAGAGCAAAACAGCGCAACATCTTTTTCACCCGTGCAGTGACTTCTTGAAACGATTTTCCTCAGTCTAGAAGCCGTTGGTGAAAATTGTGGCGTTACGTCGTGGGGCTCAACTGTTTTGAAGAAACAGCGGCCAGCAGAGTGCCGGGGCGGTGTTCGAAGTCCCCGCCCCGGCGAAAGGCGGGGTTTACTTGGCGGCAATGGCCAGGGATACGGTGCCCGGGCCCAGATTAATACCCCCGGACAGACTCATGACCGAGCGATACACGCGTACCTTGTGTTCGGTGGCTGTTTTTTCAAACGCTTTGAATCCTGGGACTTTGTCCAGATCTTTGAGCGGGCCCGCAAAACTGACCACCACCGCGGGCATCAACAGTTCTCCGGCCACCATCTTTTCTTCTGCCAGTTGGAACAGGCGGCGGGTGCAGCCGTCGAAGGTTTTCACCGTGTCGGCAACATCCGACCCCTGGTGGGTCATGGAGACGATCGGGTGCAGGTTCAGTGAGCGCGCCATAAAGGCTTTCAGCCAGCTCACGCTTTTTTCATTCTTTTGCCTGCCGCGCTCACGCAGGTAGTACACGTCCTTGATTGCTGCGTAGCCCACCGTTTTGCGCCCGAATTCTTCGGTGCGGGACTTGATCTGTGCGCCGTTGAGCCCTTTCTGAATCAGTGCAAGGGTATAGAGTGCCAGCAATCCCTGACCGGAAAACACCGTGTGGGAGTCGACCGCGGTAATCTGGGCCTTGTCGCCAGATAACTTCTCTGCGACGTTCACGGCGTTATTGTAGGTTGGACTGTTGGCACCATTGATGGTCTGTACCACGATGTCCTCGTGACCCTGGCTCACCAACTTGGCGAGAATGCCTTCAATCTCCGTTTCACCGGCCGGGCCGGTTTTCACCGGGCGGGATCGATCCAGCAGGTTCAGGGTATAGAAGTGGCTCATCTGCGCGGGGTTGCGCTGATCACCGAATTCGTCTTTACCCATGCTCACGCGGTGGGGCAGAACCGGGATCTTATATTTGCGCAGAAACTCATCGGGGAGATCGCAGCCGGAATCGACGACCAATTGAACCATGGGAGTACCTCTTATTGTCTGGTTCACTGCCGGAGGCATGAGGCGTCAAATGTAGCACTTTGCCGCTCGTTCGACAGCTCGCGGCGACGATTTTGCAGTGTGTTTTGTGACCGATCGGTACTGCCCTTGCTGCGGGCAACTGTTGTTACGTTTGGTGAGGGGGTGTTCGAAAGGACGGGGACAGTGGTGGTCTGCAGAGACAGGCATGCTGCACTGCAGACCACCGCGAAAGGCGGTCCAGGGTCGGATCAACCGCGCATTTCTTCCAGTTCCATGCCCTTGGTCTCGTGCACCATGTACAGCACAAAGGCGACGGACAGCAGTGCAAACAGGGTGTAGATGCCGTAGGCACCGGCGAGGCCGATACCGGTGAGCATGATCGGGAAGGTCATGGTAATGCCGAAGTTCGCCACCCACTGCGCCAGGCCGGAAACCGCCAGCCCGGAACCGCGAATCTGGTTGGGGAACATCTCACCAAGCATGGTCCACATGGCCGGGCCCCAGGAGCCGTTGAAAAAGAACACGTAGGCGTTGGCGGCGATCAGTGCCAGCAGGCCCATGCTTTGGGACAGCTGCAGGTTGCCGTTGGCATCCAGGTTCGAGTTGGCGAAGGCAAAGGCCACCAGGCCGAGGGTCGCGGCCATACCGATGGAACCGACCAATAGCAGCGGTTTACGCCCGATCTTGTCGATCAGGGTCATGGTGATCAGGCAGGCGGCGATACTGACACCACCGGAGATGATATTGATCATCAGGGCGTCGGACTCGGAGAAGCCCACGGCCTGCCAGAGAACTGCACCGTAGTAGAACACCACGTTGATGCCGACCAGTTGCTGGAAAGTGGCGAGGCCAATACCCACCCATACAATCTTGCGTACCTTGCCCACGCGGGAGCCTGCGGCTTCCAGCAGGTCCGCCATGCGCGGGCGGTGATCGCCGGCCACGGAGTTGCGGATGCTTTCCAGTTTACCGGCCACCGCCGCTTCGCCGTACAGTTTGCGCAGTACCTCGGTGGCGCGGGAAGTCTGCTTGGACAGTACCAGGTAACGGGGGCTTTCCGGGATCAGCAGCAAGGCGAGGAAAAACAGGGCGGCGGGCGCAATTTCAATCCAGAACATCCAGCGCCAGGCGTTGTAGCCCATCCACCATTCATTGACCGCGGAACCTGCGGTATTCGCCAGCCAGTAATTGCTGACAAACGCGGCGAAAAGACCCGAAATGATAGCGATCTGGTTGATAGTGGTCAGTCGCCCTCGAATCGCCGCCGGGGCAATTTCACTGATATAGGCCGGCGACATGACGCTGGCCGCGCCCACGGCAAGCCCGCCAAGCACGCGGTAGAACACGAACTCCGGGGAGCTGGCAGCGATGCCGGAGCCCCAGGCGCTGACCATAAACAGCACCGCCGAGATCAGCAGCAAGGTCTTGCGCCCCCACAGGTCTGCCAGGCGACCGGCAAAGAAAGCACCGAATGCGCAGCCCAGCAGCATGGACGCGACGTTGAAACCGGTTCCCGCCGTATTGGAGTTGAACGCCTGCTGCAGGCCGGTCACGGTGCCGTTGATCACACCGCTGTCGAAACCGAACAGGAAGCCACCGAGGGTGGCAACACCGCAGATCAGGACAATGTAAGACAAAGGTGGCGCATCCTGATGACCTTGTATGGCCTCCAGGTCACTTTGAATCGAGTTCTCATACGCTTGCATGGTTACTTCCTGCTTTTATTCGTGTGATTGTTATTGTGCTGGCGCGATTACCTGCTGCTCGCAAATCGCGGCCTTCCCGGATTGTGCCCCTGAGGCGGGCAGAAAGCGTCCTACTTTGAGTAAAAAGCACAAAGTTGGACACGCGCATGGGCTCTCAGGTGTCCCAGTTTGGCCGAAGCGCCGGCCAAACTGGGACTTGGGACTCGGGAACTGGTGTTGCGCGGCCAGTTAGCGCAGTGAGAAGGCGCTCTCCAGGCCGGACTCCGCATCTGGTGCAATCCATACCCGGAATTCCCCTGGCTCCACCACCGGCTGCATGTCGGCGTTGTGGAACGCCAGCTGCTCAGGAGTCAGTGTGAATTGCACCCGCTGGGACTCGCCGGGGTTGAGTGTGATGCGCTCAAACCCTTTTAGCTCCCGCACCGGTCGCGACACGCTGCCCACCAGGTCACGCACGTACAGCTGGGCGGTTTCGGTGGCGGTGGTCTTGCCGGTGTTGGTAATGGTGGCAGATATCGTGAGCTGACCGTTGGCATCCAGAGTGGGACCGGAGAGTTCCAGATCACGGTATTCAAACTCGCTATAGGTCAGGCCATAGCCGAAGGGGAACAGCGGCTTGTGTCCGTAATCCAGCAGATTGGACGAGTTGCCCGGCTGGTGCTGGAACACCTCGCGGCCGATCTTTTCGATGCGGGTGTAGTTGTCTTCGGTCGCCGGCCTGCCGGTGGCCAGGTGGTTGTAGTAGATGGGAATCTGCCCTGCGCCCACCGGCCAGGTCAGAGGCAGGCGGCCGGACGGCGAGGATTCACCGTAGAGCACATCGGCCAGCGCCGGACCCGCCATGGTGCCGGGGTGCCAGGCCATCATCACCGCATCTGCCTGCTCGAGGGTTTCGTCGAGCTGCAGCGGCCGGCCGGCCAGCAGCACCATGGCGAGTGGCTTGCCGGTTTTCGCCAGCTCAGCCACCAGTTCGGCCTGGGCGCCGGGCAGGCGGATATCCCCGCGGCTGTGGCCCTCGCCGGAGAGGATCGCTTCCTCACCACCCACAAACAGCACCACGTCGGCTTTCTTCGCGGCCTTGATGGCGGCCTTGAAGCCACGGGTGCTGGTGTCACGGCTGTAATCCAGGCCGGCGGCGTAGAGGATTTCGCCTCCATCGCCCACCATGTCCCGCAAGGCGGGCAACAGGGTGCGGGAGTGTTGCTTGTCGCCGTTGTAGATCCAGGTGCCGAGCTGTTCGTGCGGTGCCTCCGCCAGCGGGCCGATCACGGCAACGGTCTGGCCTTTTTTCAGGGGCAGTAGCTGCTTGTCGTTCTTCAGCAGTACAAAGGTTTCTTTGGCGGCTTCTTTTGCCGCGTTCAGGAACTGGCCGTTGCGGATAATCTGCTCGCGCTCAGCTTTGGATTGGGCGCGGGGGTAGGGGTGGCTCCATAGGTCGAGACGCAGTTTGACCCGCAGGATATTGGCCACGGCGGTGTCCAGCTGAGCCTCTGAGAACTTGCCCTCGTCCATCAGCTGCGGCAGGAATTGCTCGTAGGTATCGGTGTGCATCTCCATATCGATGCCGGCATTGGCGGCGAGGGTCGCCGCGTGTTTGCCGTCGCGGGCGAAACCGTGGGGCACCATCTCCATCACCGCGTTCCAGTCGCTCACCACAAAACCGTCGAAACCCCATTCGTCACGCAGGATTTGCTTGAACAGGAAGGGGCTACCGGTGCCGGGTACATCGTTCAGGGTGCTGTAAGTGCTCATGATGCTCTGCATGCCCGCATCGATACCGGCCTTGAATGGTGGCAGGTAGATGTCCCGCAGCAGGCGCTCGGGAATATACGCGCTGTTGTAATCCCGGCCACCTTCTGCGGCGCCGTAGCCGGCAAAGTGCTTGCCGCAGGCAGCAAGGCTGGTGGGGTCACCGAGGTTGTCGGTCTGGAAACCCTCTACCATGGCCACACCCAGTACCGAGGTGAGTAGCGGGTCTTCCCCCAACGTTTCTGCAATACGGCCCCAGCGGGGATCACGGCTGATATCGATCATCGGCGCAAAGGTCCAGCGGATGCCGTCGGCACTGGCTTCCTGCGCGGCGATACGCGCGCCGTTTTTGATCAGTTCCGGATTCCAGCTGGCGGCCTGGCCGAGGGGAATCGGGAAGATGGTTTCATAGCCGTGGATCACGTCCTGGCCGAACAGCAGCGGGATGCCCAGCGGGCTTTCCTCGACCGCGAGGCGCTGCAGCTCTGCGAATGCATGTTTGTCCACGGAGCTGAAGTTAACGTTCAAAAAACCACCGACACGACCTTCGCGCACGGCCTGCTTGATGGCCTTCATATCAGAGGCGCCGAAGGTGCCCCAGTCGCGCAGGGCCAGCTGACCGATTTTTTCCTGAGTGGACATCTGCGCGAGCAGGCTCTGGATTTGTGACTCGATGGATTCCTGTTGCTGCTGTTGGGGTGTCTCGACGGCAATGGTTTGGTTGGCAGCCTGCAGGGGGAGGGTTGCGGCGAGGGATAGAAGCCCGGCCATAACGCCGACATAAAGGGGGTGCTTTTTCATGGTGCTCACTCTGATATTTCTTGTCTCTTGGACGTCTCTCAGATACTGCTTTGCGGGCATCTGTTCGCTTGCACGCCTTGGTGCCTGTGGCAGGCGCGGGGAAAAAGGCCCCCATCTCATCGAGAGGGGGCGAGGGAGACAAGCGAAGATGACGATCGCTTTTGGATTTAATCCGGCAACAATTTAGAAGTTGTAGTTGCCGCGAATGCCGTAGAAGCGGGGCATGGAAATCGGACCCTTGATTACATGGTCACCACCGCCAGCCCAGTAGGTTTCTTTCTGGTCGGTGAGGTTGTAAACAAAGGCTTCCACATTCCACTTATTGTCCGGTGCTTCCAGCTTGAGGGTGCTGTTCACACTGTGGAATGCCGGGCGCACGTCGCTAAAGGCGTCTGGTGTTTCGGTGACAAAGGCGTCGTAGTGTTTATCCACGTTCTGGAAGGTGTGGTACGACTTGTCCCGCCAGAAATAGCTCAGGTGAGGAACGATGGCAAAGCCGTTGTTGAAGCGGAAGGTGTGGGTGTAGTTCAGCTTGGCGCTGAGCTTCGGTGACGCGGCCAGTTCGTTGCCTTTCAGGTTGACCTTCATGGCATCGTTTTCTGGATTGGTCGCGGCACCGTGATCCACTTCGAACAGGTCGGTAGCGGCGAAATCCCAGTGATAGATAAAGTCGCTGGTAATTTCGGTGTCGAGCCAGGTGACGTAACCGTCGAAGCGACCGTTTTCGATCGGCGCCCAGTCAAACTCTACTTCCAGGCCTTGAATAATGGCGGTGCCGATATTGTCGGTCTGGAACACGACCTGGGTTTCGGTGGTGATTTCACCGGTCAGTTCACCGGTTTCGTCCGCGCGCTCTTCCACGTAGTAGGGGAAGATACCCTTGGCGGAGGCCGCCTGCATATCTTCGTAGTCACTGTAAAAGAGGGTCGCCATCACGTTCAGGCTGCCATCCAGGTAAGTGCCCTTGGTGCCCAGCTCGTAAGTGGTGACCACTTCCGGGTCGTAGGTGTTGCGGTGGCGCTCTTTGATGATGCGATCGCCGTTGGCGTCGAGGAGATATTCCGCTGTGGCGGGATCCTGCTCGAACTGCACAAACACGTCGCCAATACCGCCGGACTTGAAGCCGTTGGCCACATAGCCGAACACCATCAGGTCGTCGTTCACGATGTAGTCCAGGCCCACACGGTAGTTGGTGAAGTCCCAGCTGCCTTTAGTCTGGTTGTCGCTGATCTCGGTGTAGATGGCGGGGTCGTCAAAGTAATCCGTGGGCAGCTGATTGAACGCATCGCGATCCCACGCGGGGAAGCAGCGCTCGCCGGTCTGCGGATTAATGGTGTCACCGTTACAGGTCATGTTGTGGCCACCCACATCCTGCTTGGTGTCTTCGGTGTGGCGCAGGCCCAGGGTCAGGTTCAGCTGGTCGGTGACTGCGTAGGTTCCCTGGGTAAAGAAGGCCTGGGACTTGAGTGTGCGGTTGGGCTGGTTCCAGTAATCCGCATTGTTGCCGCTGTTGATCCAGCCACCCTGCATATTGTTGTTTTCTTCAAAGTAGAAAGCACCGGCAATCCATTGCAGTGGGCCGGAGCCGGTCGACTGTAGCTGCAGCTCGTGGGACTGGGAAACAAAGGTGGCATCGCGGAAGAAGATGGACATATCCCAGCCAGTGATACCGCGGTCCTGGTCGGAATGCTGTGAGCGCACTTGCTCTGCCCAACCGGCGTTGTAGACCAGGGCAATTTCGTCCGACAGGTCCCAGCTCAGGTTGGAACGCACCGAGTCGATACTGAGATCGAGGAAGCCGGGCACGCTGACGTTGACGGTGTAGTCGTCGGCACCGGGGCCGTAAACACTCTCACAGCCCAGCAGGCCGGTAACCGGGGTGGCAGAGATGTTGCCGTCGGCATCGACATAGTTGCCGTCCCAGTCCTTTTTGATCCGCTTGTCTGCCATGTCGCAGTTCAGGGTATCGGCACCGCCGGCGCTGTTGTCCTGGAATTGCTCGTACGCCAGCATCCACGACAGGGATTCGGTGGGCTCCCACAGGGCGCTCACGCGGAACGCGTACTGGTCAGAATTGTTGTAGAAATCGGCTGGATCGGCTTTGACCAGTTCCTGTACCTCGCCACTGCCCCAGCGCTCGCGCTGGCGTAGGCTGCGGTCTTCATCGGCGCCGGTGTAGACCGGTGCATTCTGGATTTCTTCCGGCAGGTAGCGCACGTCCCACTGGTTGGGGTCGTAGTAACCGTCG
This sequence comes from Microbulbifer salipaludis, assembly GCF_017303155.1. NCBI lineage: Bacteria > Pseudomonadati > Pseudomonadota > Gammaproteobacteria > Cellvibrionales > Microbulbiferaceae > Microbulbifer > Microbulbifer salipaludis. Next base: position 2,075,553 of record NZ_JAEKJR010000002.1, on the reverse strand, counting down.
AGGTAGGAGTCGCGGGTTTCCTGCATAAAGGACGCGCGCAGGGCGAAGGTTTCGCTCACCGGGATGTTGAGCATGCCGCGGGTTTGCTGGTGATTCCAGCGGCCCGCTTCAATACCAAGGGACGCATCGAATTCGTTGAAGTCCGGGCGCTTGGAGATGATGTTGACGTTACCCACGGTGGAGTTACGTCCGAACAGGGTGCCCTGGGGGCCGCGCATGGCTTCCACCCGCTCCACGTCGAACATCAGCGCCATGGCGCCCTGCGGACGAGGTGAGTAAATGCCGTCCAGGTGTAGGCCCACAGACGGGTCACCCAGTTCGGTAATGTTGGTGGAGCGTACACCGCGCATGGCAACCACGGGCGCGGTCTGCGAGGAGTCCATGGAGATTTCCATGTTTGGCACCATCTGTGCCATGTCCTTGATGTTGGTCAGGCCCTCGCGGTCCAGCTTCTCCTGGCTGAACGCGGTAATGGAAATCGGGGTTTCCATCAGATTGGTTTCGCGCTTGGTGGCGGTAACGGTGACCTCTTCGAGTGCAGTGGTCGCGTACGCGCTTTGTGTTTCTTCCTGCGCGTCCTGTTGTGCGTAGGCCCAGCCGGAGTTCACCAGCGCAATGGAGAGCGCCAGTGGCGTGTGCAGTCTCTTCATCGGTATTCCTCTCATGTTTATTGTTTTGGGTCGCCATGTGAGCGACGGAGGAAATTTGCCAAATGCCGGCAGAGCCGGCGTCCGAATGCGGTTACTCGAACGCAAAAACCGGATTTTTTTGGCGTTCGACTATCCTAAGCGCAGTCGAACCTCGAGTAAACGTTTGAAAATCAATGGTTTAGCAGTTGTGTTTGGCAGAAGAGGCGGGCTGGCTATGCGTCGAGAATCGTTCCAAAAGTCGGTTGGAAGTCAGTCATAAAAAGGGCCGCGGGAGTGGTTCCGGCGGCCCAAGGCGAGAGAGTCTGTCAGTAGCGGTTAGTTTTCAAACAGCCACAGCTGGTTGTCGCCGCCGTGGTAGGTCCACTGCTGGATATTGCCGCCGGCGCTGGTGGAGCCATCCTGCACATCCAGTGACTTGCCGCTCATGGCTGACAGAATGCGGAAGCGGTTGCCGGAGACCGGTTCGACAATCCACTGCTGGTTGTCGCCGCCGCCGTACTCCCACTGCTGGATGTTGGCACCGTTGCTGGAGGACACATCCTGGACATCCAGCGCGAGTCCGCTGTAGCGGTTTTCGATGCGGTAGTTACCGTTGCTGAGTGTGGTGACCTGCCAGGACTGGCTACCACCCTGAATCACATTGCCGCCGTTGCTGGTGGCATTGTTGGCAACGCCCAGCAACAGGCCGCTGGCCAGGTTGCGGATCTGGTATTCGCCATCGGCAAGGGTGCCAGATGGCGGTGGGGTGGGGTCCACGGGTTCTTCCTCCCCGCTGCCCGCTTCCAGCTCGAACCAGTTCAGGTTGAAACCGGGGCCCGCTACCTGCAGGCGCAGGGTCTGGGTACCGGCGCTCAGGCTCACGCTGGTAGAAACGGACTGCCAGTTCTGCCAGCCGCCGGTGTTGGGCAGGCTGGTGTCGGCCGCCTGGGCACCGTTGGCCAGTAAGCGCAGTTGCGCGGTATTGGCGGTGCTGGCGACGCGGTAGGTCAGCGTGTACTCGCCATCTTGTGGTACATCGACGCGGTAATCGAGCCAGTCACCACTGTCGGTCCAGCCGACATTCTGGCCGCCGCCGTTGTCGCTGGTGTCTTCCAGTTGGATGCCGGACATGGCGCAGTAGCTCTCCGCTTCGACGCGGCCGGCGGCCTGTGCAGTGGCGGAATCACAGCCGGCCGGAAGCGGGTTGCTGCCGCCGCTGGTCTTGATGGCATCGTAGAAGCCCTGGTGCCAGCTGACGTTGCTGGCCCCGTTGCCGATGTGGTTTTGGGCAAAGTCGATCATGCCCGCATAGGCATTGGCCGGCGGGGTGCCGCCGTGGTTGATGTAATTCACCACCTGGCTGTAGATGCTGTTGGGGGCGATGGTCCACAGGGTGCGGTCGTGGCTCATCTTTTTGAACGACCAGGGGAATTGGCCAGCAATATTGTTCACTGACCAGTCGGTGAGCTGGTGGATGATATCGTTGTTGTCCTCGCCGTATTCTCCCAGGATCATCGGCACACCCATGGCATTGGTGATGTCCACGCGGGGATACAGGTCGGCGATCCATGCGGTATTGCCGAACACATAGTGGTGGGTCTGGTACACCAGGTTGTGGTCCCAGCGGGCGCTGATACCAGTGTTGGTCTGGGTGGCAGAGTCGGTCCAGTCGATCTTCTGCATATCCGAGCCCCACCAGCTGCCTTCGGCAATGATCGCGTGGTTATTGTCCACTTCGCGGATGGCATCGCGCATGGCAATCAGCGACGGCAACAGCTCGAACTCGCGCCCGGCCTGGGGCACAGGCTCATTGATCAGGTCGTAGCCCCAGATTACTGGTTCATTTTTGTAGCGGTCGGCAATGTGCCGCCACACCTGACTGGCAATCTGTACATTGTTGCCATCCCAGAATTTGACCGAGTCCCGCGGCTGGCCCGCGTTGGAGTCGATGTTGTCACTGTGGTCGCCGGGGTTCTGGTAGCCGGGGGCGGCGTGCATATCCAGCAGCACATAGAGCCCGTGGGTGCGGCAGTAATCGATCAGGCGATCAAAATACTGGAAGCCGTGATCCGACAATTGCCCGTTCTCCCAGAACAGGTTGTAGTGGAAGGGCACCCGCACGGTGTTGAAGCCGAGGCTCTTCAGGTCGGCGATCTCCCGTTCGGTCACGAAATTCAGGCGCCACTGGTGTTCGAACTCCTTCGCCTGGGCCATACTGCCGAAGGTGTCGGCCAGGCTGTTGAGGAACTGGGTGTGGGTGCGGTAGTTAAAGTCGCCCATCATCAGGTAGCCTTCCCACAGCAACCAGTTGCCGAGGTTGATACCGTTCAGGTGGATGGGATTGCCATTGCCGTCCACGATCTCGGTACCGTCAGTGTGCACGTATTGCGCGTGGGACTTGCCAACGGCGGTAACCGTCGACACGAAAACGAGCAGCGTCAATAAACTGCCCAGCCTGCTTGCAAAGTTAAATCTCATCATGCTTTCCTTTATTATGCGTTTGATGTTGAGAATGTCGGGCGAGTGAATCGCCCACTGCACCCTAAGAGGCGGGGCGTGTTGCGTCGTTCTGACGGCGTGAAATATTGGGTGTGTGATCAGTCGAACCCGTTCGGCTGCCGCGCGGGACTCGAACTTCCTGGTGTGTCCGGAAAATTAGAAAAAAAATCTACAAATGAACCTGGTTCTTTTTAATTTCCATGACGTGGTGCTGCTGATGACTGCGATGCAGTGCCTGTTCTTCGCGGTGCTGTTGCTGGCCACGAATACCAGTCGGCAGGCCAGCACTTACTTCCTCGCGGCCTTCCTGTTCGCGCATGCGTTTATCCCCCTGCACGAGCTGGTATTGTGGGGCGCCGAGTTCAAGTTTGCGGTACGCGAATGGTTACCGCAGGTCTATTTCCTTGGCGGCTTTGCCTATTATCTCGATGGCATGCTGCTGTTCTTCTGTGTGAAATCCCTCATCTTTCGCGACTTTCGCGTGCGCCCGCGCGATGCGATGCACCTGCTGCCGTTTGTGCTGGCGCTGGTGTATATGAGTGCGGTCTTCTTCCGTTTGCCCCTGGAGCAGCGCCTTGAGCTCATCAGCAGCGAGTCTCTGGTGTATGGCTGGCACTACGTGCTGGTGGAGTTTTTGTGCAAGGTGTTGCGTGTGGCCTATTGCCTGTGGTCGCTGTGGTTGATCGTGCATTACACCCATCGCCTGAAGTCCACCCACTCCAATGTGGAGAAGGTGGATGTCACCTGGGTCAAGGTGTTGGTCGCGGGTTTTATGCTGGTGATGTTGATGGAGGTGGTGCTGAGCATCGCCAAAATGTTCAGCCTGTATCAGCATTACGATCTGGGGGTGTTCGAAAAAATCGGCCTGACCGGCTACTACACCGTATTTGTTCTGGTGAACTTGCTGGTGTTTACCGGTGTGCGCTATTTCGCCAGCTTCGAATCCCTGCGCCAGCCCGAGAAAGTGCGCAAGCCGTCTGGTGAGCAGGTGTTCAACCCCGCTCTGGCGGAAGACATCGACCGCAAGATGCACGCCGAGAAGCTCTATTTGCAGCCAGATGTCACTATTGACCTGCTGGCCGAAAGCCTGGAGATCCCCACCCGTGACCTGTCGATGGTGATCAATCGGCACTTCAAGATGAATTTTTACGAGTTCATTAACCGTTACCGCATTCAGGAAGCCATGCGTCTGCTGCGCAGTGCCGATGGGGAAGGGAAGACCATTACCGACATTTACCTGGAGGTGGGTTTCAACAGTAAATCTGTGTTCAACACCTTCTTCAAGAAGGCCGCGGGCATGACGCCATCCCAGTACCGCCGTGCGGATGCCGTTCCGCAAATCGCCTGAGCGCTGGATAGCGTGATGGCAGGTGCTGTCCACCTGCCATCACCGGATGCCGGGTATACTCTGTCCCGCCAATACACCACCTCAGCTGCCTGCCTATGTCCGACATTGCCGCTAAATTGACCGCTGCACTGCAGAGCGCGCTGCAGCGTTACCCGGTATCGGGGCAACGGTGGCTGGGTTTTTCCGGCGGCCTGGATTCCACCGTGCTGTTGCACCTGCTTGCCAAGGCCGACGTTCCGGTCACCGCGCTGCACATCAATCATGGCTTGAGCACGCGCGCAGCGGCGTGGCAGGCGAGCTGCGCGGCGCTGGCGGATCGTTTGGGCGTTGCATTTGTTGCCCGGTCGGTGGATGTGGACCGGGCGGATGGCGGTCTCGAGCAGGGGGCCAGGCACGCCCGCTACCGCGCCTTCGAGCAGGTCATGGGGCCGGGCGACCAGATATTGCTTGCCCACCACGCCGATGACCAGACCGAGACCTTTTTACTGAGGCTGTTGCGCGGTGCCGGGGTGCTCGGCCTGGGTGGTATGCCGGAATGGCGTTTGCTGGGGCCCGAGCGGGATGGCAAAAGCCTGCTTCGGCCATTGTTGGCGGCAAGCCGAGCGGAACTGGAAACCTACGCCCGCGCGCAGGGGTTGCCGTGGATTGAAGACGAGAGCAATGCCGATCTTTCGATTGACCGGAATTATCTTCGCAGTCAGGTGTTGCCCCCGCTGGCGCAGCGCTGGCCGGTGCATGCGCGGGTAGCCCGGGCGACGGAAAATCTGCGCGAGGCTGCGGCTCTGTTGGGTGAGCTGGCGGAGCAAGACCTGCAGGCGTGCGATTGTCGCCCTGAGGCGTTCGGGCAAGGTATCGACCTTGCGGCGTTTGCCAAACTCTCCGGTGCGCGCCGCAAAAACGCCCTGCGCGAATGGTTGCGGCGGGTCGGGACGGGTATGCCCGAAGCGGCCCAGCTGGAGCAGGCCTTGCAACAGGTAGGCGCGGATGATGATGCAGCGCCGGCTGTCTCCCTGGGAGAGCGGGTGTTGCGCCGCTATCGCGATCGCCTGTATCTCACACCACAATTGCAACCTTTGGATGCTATTGATGGAGGTGAGATTCGGTGGGACGGATCAAGCCAGCTGGTATTGCCGGGCCACTGGGTGCTTTTGCCCAGTGCCCAGTGGCCCGTGGCCGACTATCGGGTTCGCTTCCGTATTGGCGGCGAAAGAGCCAAACCGCGAGAGCGGCATCACTCCCAGACCCTGAAAAAGCTGTTGCAGGAGTATGGTCTTCCGCCGTGGCTGCGGGATCGTGTACCACTGATCTACCGGGCGCAGGAGCTGGTGGCTGTCGGCGACCTGTTTGTCACGGCAGATGGGCCCGCAAAGCCACCAATTTGGCGGTTTTTAGATTGAGCAGAAACTGCCTTTCTGGTAGTCTGGCGTCCCATCTCAAAGGCACCGGGATGCACCAGTCTGCACGCCCGAGCCAGTCCCGCACGCCCGTACCCGTCGGGCATTCAACTGACCAAGGTTTTGCATGACGCGCTATATATTTGTCACTGGCGGCGTGGTTTCCTCATTGGGGAAAGGTATCGCCTCCGCTTCTCTGGCCGCTATCCTCGAAGCCCGTGGCCTGAAGGTCACTATCCTGAAGCTCGACCCTTATATCAACGTTGATCCGGGCACCATGAGCCCCTTCCAGCACGGCGAGGTCTACGTGACCGAAGATGGCGCCGAGACGGATCTGGATCTGGGCCACTACGAACGCTTCATTCGCACGCGTATGTCCAAGCGCAACAATTTCACCACCGGCCGGGTATACGAAACTGTGCTGCGCAAAGAGCGCCGCGGTGACTACCTGGGTGGCACCGTGCAGGTGATTCCGCACATCACCGACGAGATCAAGCGCCGGGTGATTGAAGGCGGCCGCGACGTGGACGTGGCCATCGTCGAGATCGGCGGTACCGTGGGGGATATCGAATCCCAGCCGTTCCTGGAATCCGTGCGCCAGCTGCGTGTGGAAATGGGGACTAATCGTGCCCTGCTGATGCACCTGAGCTATGTGCCCTACCTCGCCACAGCCGGTGAAACCAAAACCAAGCCTACCCAGCACTCGGTGAAAGAGCTGCGCTCCATCGGCCTGCAGCCGGACATCCTGCTGTGCCGCTCCGAGCGCGCCATCGACGACGACTCCCGCCGCAAAATCGCGCTGTTCACTAACGTGGAAGAGCGCGCGGTGGTACCGCTGCCCGACGCCAAGACTATCTACGGCGTGCCGCGCATGCTGCACGAATATGGTCTGGACGAAATTGTGGTGGAAAAACTCCAGCTCGACACCGACGCGCCCGACCTGTCCGAATGGGACGCCGTGGTTGACGGCAAACTGAACCCGCAGCACGAAGTCAAGATTGCCATGGTCGGCAAATATATGGAGCTGCTGGACGCCTACAAATCCCTGATCGAATCCCTGGTGCATGCGGGTATCAAAAACCGCGTCAAGGTGAATATCGATTTCATTAATGCGGAAGATGTTGAAGGCGAGAATGGCCTGGACCTGATCAAAGGTGCCGATGCGATTTTGGTGCCGGGTGGTTTCGGTGAGCGCGGCCTGGAAGGCAAGCTGGAATCCGTACGCTACGCCCGCGAAAACAATGTGCCGTTCCTTGGCATTTGCCTGGGCCTGCAGTCCGTCGTGATTGAGTACGCGCGCAACGTACTCGGCCTGGAAGGGGCCAACAGTACCGAGTTCGATGCCAAGTCACCGCACCCGGTGATTGGCCTGATTACCGAGTGGATCGATAGCGAAGGCAATATCGAAAAACGCGATGAAAAGTCTGACCTTGGCGGCACCATGCGTCTGGGTGGGCAGGAATGCCGACTGGCGAAAGATTCGAAGGCCCGTGAGATTTATGGCAAGGACGTGATTGTCGAGCGTCACCGTCACCGCTATGAAGTCAACAACAATTACGTTGATCGCCTGCAGAAAGCCGGCCTCAAAATTGGTGGCTGGTCTGCGGACGACACCCTGGTGGAAATGGTTGAACTGCCGGAACACGCGTGGTTTGTTGCCTGTCAGTTTCACCCGGAGTTCACCTCGACCCCGCGCGACGGTCACCCGCTGTTTGAGAGCTTTGTTGCCGCAGCCCTGAAACACAAGCAGGCCTGATGGTTGGTCCCCAGGCACGGCCGCACAATCGCGGTCGCGTCTGGTGAATTCAAAACGCATTGAGCGATGCCCAGAGCATCTCTGGCTTGGGAAACGATAAAAATGAAGCTTATTGAAGTAGGCAACCTGCAGGTTGCCAACGACAGACCGTTCACCCTGTTCGGCGGCATGAACGTGTTGGAATCTCGGGATATGGCCATGAAAGTGGCCGAGCACTATGTCAATGTGACCGATAAACTGGGTATTCCCTACGTATTCAAGGCGTCCTTTGACAAGGCGAACCGTTCCTCGATTCACAGCTATCGCGGCCCTGGAATGGAAGAGGGGTTAAAGATCTTTGAAGAAATCAAAAAGACTTTTGGCGTCCCCCTGATTACCGACGTGCACGAGCCCCATCAAGCCGCTCCGGTGGCCGAGGTGGTGGATGTGATCCAGTTGCCCGCCTTCCTTGCGCGCCAGACCGATCTGGTTGCCGCGATGGCCGCCACGGGTGCAGTGATCAACGTGAAGAAGCCGCAGTTTATGAGCCCGCCGCAGGTCAAAAACGTGGTGGAAAAATTCGCTGAAGGCGGTAACGAGAACATCATCCTGTGCGAGCGCGGTGCCTGTTTCGGTTACGACAACCTGGTTGTCGACATGCTCGGCTTCCGCACCATGATCGACGCCTCAGGCGGCGCACCGCTGATTTTTGACGTAACCCACTCCCTGCAGATGCGTGATCCGGGTGGTGCTGCTTCTGGCGGTCGTCGTGCCCAGGTTACCGAGCTGGGCCGTGCCGGTCTCGCCATCGGTATCGCCGGTCTTTTCCTGGAAGCGCACCCGAACCCGGAAAAAGCGCTGTGCGATGGCCCCAGTGCATTGCCCCTGGAAAAACTGGAGCCCTTCCTGGCGCAGATGAAAGCCGTGGACGATCTGGTAAAAGGCCTGGAGCCGCTGGACACCAAGTAGTAACAAATAACTAAAACGAGTGGCTCCGAGCAGTGGGCCACCAAACCTCAACTTCACAGACACATTTTTCCGTTTAACAAGGAGCCCGTTGTAAACATGAGCAAGATTGTTGCTGTTAAAGCTTTTGAAGTATTGGATAGCCGTGGTAACCCCACCGTTAACGCCGATGTGGTTCTCGAGTGCGGCGCGGTAGGTTCTGCCTGCGCACCTTCTGGTGCTTCCACCGGCTCCCGCGAAGCCCTCGAACTGCGCGACGGTGACAAAAGCCGTTACCTGGGTAAAGGTGTTCTGAAAGCGGTAGAAAACATCAACGGCGAAATCGCCAGCCTGCTGGTGGGCAAAGACGCGACCGATCAGCGCGCCCTCGACCAGGCCATGATCGACGCCGACGGCACCGAGAACAAATCCAAGCTGGGCGCCAACGCCATTCTGGCCGTCTCCCTCGCTGCTGCTAAGGCTGCGGCCATCTCCAAGGGCATCCCCCTGTATCAGCACATTGCCGAAGTCAACGGCACTGCCGGCGAATACACCCTGCCGGTACCGATGATGAACATCATCAACGGTGGTGAGCACGCCGACAACAACGTCGACATCCAGGAATTCATGATCCAGCCGGTGAAAGCCAAAACCTTCTCCGAAGCCCTGCGTCAGGGTGCTGAGATCTTCCACGCGCTGAAAAAAGTACTGTCTGCCCAAGGTCTGAACACCGCCGTGGGTGACGAAGGCGGCTTCGCTCCCAACCTGCCGTCCAACGAAGGCGCACTGAAAGTGATCGCCGAAGCCGTTGAAGCGGCCGGTTACAAACTGGGCGACGACATTACCCTCGCCCTGGACTGCGCCTCTTCCGAATTCTACAAAGACGGCAAGTACAACCTGTCTGGCGAAGGCAAAGAATTCGACAGCGAAGGCTTCGCCTCCTACCTGCAGGAACTGTCTGAAAACTACCCGATCATCTCCATCGAAGACGGCATGGACGAAAGCGACTGGGACGGCTGGAAAATCCTCACCGACAAAATCGGCAAGAAAGTCCAGCTGGTGGGCGACGACCTGTTCGTTACCAACACCAAGATCCTGAAAGAAGGTATCGAGAAGGGCGTGGGCAACTCCATCCTGATCAAGTTCAACCAGATCGGCTCCCTGAGCGAGACCCTGGACGCGATCAAAATGGCTAAAGATGCCGGCTTCACCGCCGTTATCTCCCACCGTTCCGGTGAAACCGAAGACACCACCATCGCTGACCTGGCGGTTGCTACTGCTGCTGGCCAGATCAAAACCGGCTCTCTTTGTCGCTCCGACCGCGTAGCCAAGTACAACCGTCTGCTGCGCATCGAGGCCGAGCTGGAAGGCAAGGCGCCTTACCGTGGCATTGCTGAGTTCAAGTAATTCAGATAGCCCGGTAAACTGGCGGTAAATCGCATCGGAGTTCGAAAGCAAAACTCCGATGCGAAGGCTTCGACGCCGGTGGTTACTCGCTAGACCTGCACCGCCATGGATGGCGGTGCAGAGCCCCCATGGCAGATTTTTGCTCCTGCAAAATCTGCATTTCCGCCATCCATGGCGGTCAGATGGGAGCGTTTACGGCGTGTCTAGCGAGTAACCACCGGCGGCGTAGCCGCCACGGAATCAGAACCGTGGATACCCCGAAAGCCAGAAGAGAACAAAAGAAATGAAATGGCTGCTGGCAATCCTTACAGTACTTTTGCTGATGACCCAATACCGATTGTGGGTGGGGGAGGGCAGCTTTGCCGAAGTGACGCGACTCGAGCGTCAACTGGATGAGCAGCAACAAAAAAATGCCGCGCTCGCGCGGGAAAACCGCCAGTTGTTACGCGAGGTGCGCAGCCTCAAGGAAGGCACGGACGGCGTCGAGGCCAAAGCGCGTTACGACCTCGGTCTCATCAAAGAAGGTGAAACCCTGTTTATTTTTCTCGACCAGGACCAGCATAAGAACCCTGGGAAGTCACAGCGAGAAAAAGAATGACTACCGTAGAAACCCCGCCTGAAACGGGCTACTGGGTCATAGTCCCCGCTGCCGGATCCGGCAAGCGTATGGGCGCAGACAAGCCCAAACAATACCTGCCTCTGGCTGGCAAACCCCTGATCGCCCACACCCTGGACAACATACTCGGCTGGCCCGGCGTTGCCGGCGTTGTTGTCGCCATCGCAGCGGACGACCACGAGTTTGCTACCCTCGCGGCGGCACAGGACCCCAAAGTTCACACCGTAACCGGTGGCGCAGAGCGGGCAGATTCCGTCCTCGCCGCACTCCAGTATTTAAGTGCGCGCACCGCACCGGATACCACCGTACTGGTCCACGATGCGGCTCGCCCGCTGGTCAGTAAAGGCGATATCACCAAACTCCTGTCCGCCGGCCCCATCGCGCTGCTCGCCCAGCCCGCCAGTGATACCGTAAAACGAACGCAAGCCGATCAGGGCAGCCCCCGGGTCAGCCAGACCTTGCCGCGCGCGCAGATCTGGCTGGCGCAGACACCGCAGAAAGCCCCGCTCGAGCGCTTGCGCGGCGCATTGCAGGCCGGGCTCGCCCAGCACCCGGAAGCCATCACCGATGAGGCCAGTGCACTGGAGCTGGCAGGCGATGAACCTGAACTGGTGGCAGCCTGCCGCAGCAACTTCAAGGTCACACATCCCGCCGACCTCATGCTCGCGGAAGCCCTGCTGCAGCATCGGCAAACACTGGATCAAATACAGTCAGGAATCGAACAATGAGTTTCAGAATAGGGCAGGGCATTGATGTGCACGCCTTCGGCCCCGGTACCCAGGTTGTCCTCGGGGGTGTCACCATTCCCCATGAAAAGGGCCTGGTAGCCCACTCCGACGGTGATGTACTGCTGCACGCCCTGGCGGATGCCCTGCTGGGGGCGCTTGCGCTGGGCGACATCGGCAAGCACTTTCCGGATACCGATGCGCGTTATGCCGGTGCCGACAGCCGCGCATTGCTGAGGCATGTGGTTGCATTGATTCACACGCACGGTTACCGGTTAATCAATGCCGATGCCACCCTGATCGCGCAGGCACCCAGGATGGCACCTCATATCGACGCCATGCGGGAAAACATTGCCGCTGACTGCCAGACCCCAATTACCGCCATTAGTGTGAAAGCCACTACCAGCGAAAAGCTCGGCTTTACCGGGCGCAAGGAAGGCATCGCGGCACAGGCCGTGGTGCTATTAGAGCAGCGCTCTGTCCCAGGAGTGACCTCGTGACGGAAGTGAATACCCAGCACTGGGATCTCGACTGGCCGCGTGCTCTCGGCGGTGCCGCCATTCGCGCTGATTTTCGCACCGAGCCCGAAGACTTCGTGGTGGATGAGATTGCGGCACCAGAGCGGGCCACCGCGTCCGGAGAGGGCGAGCATGTTCTGGTACAGATCAGAAAGCGCGGTGCCAACACGGGCTTTGTGGCCCAGCAACTGGCACAGCTGGCCGGAGTGCAGAGCAAGGATGTGGGCTATTACGGGCTGAAGGACCGCCACGCGGTCACCACCCAGTGGTTCAGCGTGTGGCTGGCGCAAAAACCGGAGCCTGAATGGCACCGTGTAAACAGTGACGAAATCACGGTTCTGCAGCATTATCGTGGGTCGCGCAAACTGCGGCGTGGGGATCACCTGGGGAACCGGTTCCAGATTCGCTTGCGCAATGTACAGGGGGACCGGGCAAAGGCGAACGAGGTGCTGGCACAGATGCCGGGCGGGGTGCCCAACTACTTTGGTGAGCAGCGCTTTGGTCACAACGGGGGGAACCTGGACCTGGTCAATCGCCTGGTTGCCGACCAGCAGGCCGGCAAACGCGGCCGAGTTCCCCGCAACCAGAAAGCATTTGCCATGTCCGCCGCGCGCAGCTGGTTGTTCAATCAGGTACTGGCATCGCGTGTCCGGCAGGGAAATTGGCTTGAGGCTCTCAGTGGGGAGCCGCAGCCGCAAGGGTCAGGGCCGCTGTGGGGGCGGGGGCGCAACCTGTCCAGTGATGTGCAGCTGGCACTGGAGGAGGCGGCGATGGCACCGTGGAAACCTTGGTGTGACTGGCTGGAGCACTGCGGTCTCAGCCAGGAGCGACGTGCGTTACTGCTGGCACCACAAGGGTTTCAGGCCATCTGGGAAGGGGACGACCTCACGCTCAATTTTGCCTTGCCGCCCGGCACTTTTGCGACGGCGGTATTGCGGGAATTGGCGGAACTAGCCAATCTGTCCGCCAGCACAATAAAATAAACGACAACAAAATGTGACCGGTGGCACAATCGTGGCCCCGGCCAATCGCCGGACGTTATAAATTTGCCGCTTTGGAAGCGGTAGCCGGCGGTCCGCTTGCAGGGAGACTGTGCGTCCTTATGGATCGATTTAGACACGAAGGCCTGGGTATGACCTCCCAGCGCACCCGTAATCGCCTGATTCAACGGCTGCGGGATGAAGGTATCAGCAGCGAAGAAGTGCTGAATGTGATGGCGTCGACCCCTCGTCACCTGTTTCTGGATGAGGCGTTGGCCATTCGTGCCTATGAGGATACGGCACTGCCGATCGGATACGGACAGACAATCTCCCAGCCTTATATCGTCGCGCGCATGACCGAATTGCTGATGAGTCGTGCCCGCTCCCGTGCGCGGGTACTGGAGGTTGGCGCCGGTTCCGGATATCAGACTGCCATCCTGGCCCGCCTGGTCGACAAGCTGTACTCGGTAGAGCGGGTTGAGCCACTGTTGATCAAGGCCCGGCAACGGATGCGGGAGCTGGGAATCTTCAATGTAGAGATGCGCCTGAGCAACGGTGGCTTCGGTTGGCCCGAGCAAGCGCCTTTCGACGCAATTTTGTGCGCGGCGGCTCCGGCCAGCGTTCCCGATGAGCTGCGGGAGCAACTCGCGCCGGGTGGGGTGCTGGTGATACCGGTCGGGAGCGACCGGCAGTATCTGACTATTGTTACGCGCAGCGAAGATGGCAGCCGGTTTGATGTGGAGAAGGCGGAGCCTGTGCGGTTCGTTCCTCTGCTCAGCGGCGTGGTGCGCTGATGGCCGGGCTACTGAAAAATCGCTACTGGGGGATTGCTGCGCGAGGATTGGCCATGGGGGCGGCCGATGTCGTACCGGGTGTCTCCGGAGGCACCATTGCCTTTATTACCGGTATCTACCAGGAACTGTTGGACTCCCTCAGCCGGATTGGCCCCCACACACTGACTGTTCTGCGTAAGCAAGGGGTTGCAGCCGCCTGGCGCCAGATTAACGGTACGTTTCTACTGGCACTGTTCTCGGGCGTTCTGGTGAGTATCTTCAGTCTCGCGCGCCTGATTAGCTATCTACTGGATCAGTATCCCATTGTCGTCTGGAGCTTCTTTTTCGGACTGATACTCGCGTCTGTGGTGCCCATCATGCGCCGGGTGCCCCGCTGGAGCGCCTCGTGTTGGCTGGCACTGTTACTGGGTGTGGCACTGGCAGTGTTGATCAGTGAAATGCGCCCAACGGAAGTCCCCGCTAACCCCTATACCCTCTTTCTCTCGGGTGCTCTGGCGATCTGCGCCATGATCCTGCCGGGGATTTCGGGTTCCTTTATTCTGCTGATGATCGGTATTTATCCCAAGGTCATTGCGGCAGTGCATGAGCTGCAGCTCAGTGCACTCACCTGGTTTGCCGCTGGTGCCATCGCCGGCCTGCTGTTGTTTAGCCGTCTGCTCTCCTGGCTCATGCACCGATTTCCTTCCGTGACACTGACGTTTCTGGTGGGGGTCTTACTGGGTAGCTTGAAAATCGTCTGGCCCTGGAAATTGGCAGTAGAGGGCTCCGCCAGCGTGGGGGACAAAGTTGCCCCCTTGATGTCCAATGTGCTGCCCGCCCAGTTTGCCGCAAGTTCTGGACAGCCTTCCTTTATAGCGGAAGCGGTTCTCGCAGCGCTGCTTGCGGTGGTGTTAGTGCTGGGGCTTGAGTGGCTACACTGGCGCTTTGTCGGAAAAGTCGTACACCGATAACAGGAAAAGGCGCACAAGCCCGGTGTGACCTTCCGCAGCGGGAATTGTCGCCTGACTTACGGGTCTGACGTGACCGCTGTTCTGGAGAAAAGCTTTTGACTCCAAGGGGAAGGGTGGCCAGATTTTTTCGCCGCCGATGAGGGGGAAATCAGCACTTTTCTTTAGACACTTTTTCCATAAATGTACCCCTTTGATGTAAAAAGAGAATAATGAAACGGCGCAAAAATCATCAAAAAAACTCCGCCATCGCCAGAATTATGGGGTGTTTTTCGCGTCACTCTTTTCTTGCCGTGTTTAAAATAATTGCCGTATTCCTGTTCGTATTTGGCATGGTGGGCTGCGCCAGTAATCTTGCCCCAACGTCTTCACTTGGGCAGCCGCCCAGCCAAAGAATTCACCATCACACTGTTAGTCGCGGCGAAACCCTGTATTCGATTGCCTGGAGATATGGTAAAGATTTCAAAGAGTTAGCATATATAAACCGGATTCCTGCGCCCTACCGGATTTTCCCCGGGCAACGTCTGAAACTGAATGGTCGGGTTCCTCCCGCGGTCGTGCAGCAGCCTCCGGCTGCACCGGCGAAGACCCGTAAAGTTGCTTCCGCACGGCCTCCCGCTGTTAAAAAAAGTGCACCAAAAGTGACGAGGAAACCGTCAAAAAAGGTCAGTAACAAAACTGACATAAATTGGCGGTGGCCTGCGAAGGGGAGGGTGATTGCCCGCTTCCAGCCAAACAACCCCCTGCGCAAGGGTGTTGATATCGCCGGGAAAAAGGGGGAATCTGTTCAGGCAGCAGCGGATGGCACAGTGATTTACGCCGGAAGTGCGTTGAGAGGGTACGGCAAGCTTTTGATCATCAAGCACAGCGAGGAGTTCCTCAGTGCGTATGCCCACAACGACAAACTACTTGTTGGTGAGGGTGCGAAGGTCAAGGCGGGGCAACGGATAGCGGAACTGGGTTCGAGTGGTACCGACCGCGATATGCTCCACTTTGAAATTCGTCGGAATGGTCAGCCGGTAGACCCGTTGGCATACCTCCCTTAAGGGTTTTTACCCGGGAAGTGTCTGCTTACCTCGGTGCACAATTCCCCCATTGCCTAATGCTGTTGTGCAATAAAAATGGACTTTTATTTATAACCACTTGAGGTAGTCACCGGGATCGGCACCAACTGCCCTGCAGTGACACTGCTCACCACGATGTTGGAAGGTGAGTTGCCGGGAACGGAGGCTGTCGCAAATGACAGCGACCGATTCAGCGATCGCGAGCTGTCAACGCGGCTGATACAGGCAAAGTACAAGGAGTTGGGGAAATGGAAGCACAACGACACGATCAATTGGCGTTCGGCGCCAGAACAGATCTTTCACCCGAGACAGTGGATCGGGCTGAACCCATCGTAGAAACCAAAACCAAGAAGAGCCGTACTCCCAGTAAAACGGCAAAAAAAAACTCTGAAACAATCTCTCATAAATCAAGCTCAGCGAAAACTACCGCTAAGACCTCAACGCAAAAAACAACCATCCGCAAAACGGATGATGCCCACGGGCAAAAGAACCTCGACGCTACCCAGCTTTATCTCAACGAAATCGGTTTTTCCCCTCTGCTGACTGCAGAGGAAGAAGTTTACTACGCCCGTAAGGCCCTGCGAGGTGACGCGGCTGCGCGCAAGCGCATGATTGAAAGCAACCTGCGACTGGTTGTAAAAATCGCCCGCCGTTATGTCAGTCGTGGATTGGCTTTATTGGATCTGATTGAAGAAGGTAATCTCGGTCTGATTCGCGCCGTCGAAAAATTCGACCCCGAGCGCGGATTCCGCTTCTCAACCTACGCCACCTGGTGGATTCGACAAACCATTGAGCGCGCCATCATGAATCAGACGCGGACCATCCGTCTGCCAATTCACGTGGTGAAAGAGCTCAATGTGTATCTGCGCGCATCTCGCGAACTGGCACAGAAACTGGATCACGAGCCCAGTGCCGAAGAAATCGCGAATCTGCTGGAAAAACCGGTAGAAGATGTGGAGAGAATGCTCGGCTTGAACGAGCGCGTCACCTCGGTGGATACACCAATTGGCCCATCGTCGGAAAAAACGCTGGTTGACACCATCCCGGACCAGCAGGAGTCTGACCCCGCGGAGCTACTGCAGGACAAGGATCTGTTCGACAGTATCAATCGCTGGTTAAGTGAACTGCCGGACAAGCAGTGTGAAGTGGTTTCCCGTCGTTTCGGACTGCGTGGCTACGAAGCCAGCACTCTGGAAGAGGTGGGGCGTGAAATTGGTCTGACCCGCGAGCGCGTGCGTCAGATACAGGTGGACGCGCTCAAGCGCCTGCGGGAAGTGATGGAAAGTCAGGGGTTGGATGGTATGTCCCTGTTCGCCAATCTCTGACCGACTGCGCCGGTCTGCTGGCAGTCTGCTGCCAAAGATCGGTGGCTTCGCCCGCTGGAGAGCAGCCCTCTCATTCCGTACAACAAAGCCCGCACCGGAAGGTTGCGGGCTTTTTCATGTCAGTTTCCCAGTGACTCGAATCCATTCCGGCCTACTTCTGCTTCCAGCGTCCCAAGTTGTCCTGATAATACTCGCCTTTGGCCAAACGGGACTCCAACTTTTCTGCCGCGCGCGCGGCCACCTGGCTGATATCGATGTTATTGCGCTTGGCGATGGCTGCGTACTCCCGCTTGCGTTTGGCATTCACTTCCGCCACAAGTGCGTTGACTTCCGGGGAGCTGCCCTGAACCACAGCGATATATCCGCTGTTGGCCTCACCCACCAGGCCTTTACTCTGTGCTTCTTTCAGCGAGATGGCGCTGGCGGGAAGTGCGATCAGCAGTGTGAGCGCAAAGAGGCCTGAAAATAGTTTTTTAAGCAGTGGCTTCATGGCGGGTAACGGCTTCCTTGTTGCGTGGGTCAGAGTTTTGTTCGTCAGATTCAGATTCATCAGAAAATGCCCTCCTTATCTTCGAACAGGTCGTCCAGCTCTTTGTCTACCCTGACGCGGATTTCGTGTTCGATTTTCACGTTCAGATTCACGGTAATAGGTTCACTGGGTGCCTGCACGGCAACGGTCGGCGTGCAGCCGCTGGTGGCCGTGAAGCCAAGCGCCAACAGCAGGCAAAGAGCCGCGCGCTTGAGGATTCCTGTCTGATTCACTGGATACTCCCGTTTTACTTGAGCACTTGCTCAGGCTGGTACTGCCAGGCCGGTATCGCGGACGCACCGGACGGCGGATGATGATTACTATAGATACTGTGAGATTAACCGTAACTGAACAGTGTACCGAAAGAAGCGGTGTTCTGCGCAACGGGGCCCCTGCACTAACGTACCTCCTTCTCGAGAACATCGGTCAGGTCTCGGCTGGCCTGTAATGAGCGCAGCATGGTTGGAATGTTGTTTTCCAGGTTGAGGTTGATAATGAGATCCCGGTTGGCGTCGATCGCATCACTGCGCCCGGTTAGCTTCAGGTTAAGCAGCAGGTCACCGCTCAGGGGGTAGTTGATGGTGCCATGGATGTCGCGGTAGTTGTAATCCTCCAGCGCACCGGCCAGCAGTTTGAGCTGGGGATTGCTGCCGAGCATGGCGGGGGAGAAGGCGCCGTAGTAACGCAGCCGGCCCCCGGGCGGGCGGGACTGAACTGTGCCGTTTTCGATCGTGATGCCCTGCTGGTCCGTGACCAGGGGAATTGTGGCGTCGAGCAAGCCGCTGGCGGCAAAATTCTCGGACTCGATTTCCCGGGCGAGGGCACGAATGGACACCCCGGTAAACTGTAGTTCTGAGCGGCGCTCCTCGCCCCCTAAATGCCAGCGCAGCTCGTCAGACGTCAAGGCGCCTTCCAGTAGTTCGGCGGCAAAATTTTTAAGCGCGAGCTCACCCCCGGGTTGCATTGCGACGGAAAAGTGCAGGTTCTTGAGCGCAATACCGGCATCGATGGTATCGATGGAGACCGGCGCGGGCTGTGTAGTAATCCATTCGTCACCGCTCTGCTGCAATGTCACTTCTGTATTCACGCCCAACGCAAAGCTTTTGTTGAGTTGAAAACCGATGTCCCGCATGGCGATGCGGGCTTTACCCAGCCCCTGGTCCGGCCAGTTCAGTTGTACTCCTCCCGAAAGCACACCGCCGACGACATTGACGGGCAAACCGGTGATTGCCCGATCGAGGCTGTTGTTGGGTGAGAACGTGGTTTCGGGCAAAGCCAGTTGCAGCTTGCCTTGGCCTGTTTCCAGGCTGTGATTCCATGTTGTTGTCATTTCCATTGGGCCAGTGGAAACCGTGCCATTACCGGATACCTGGCCGTCAGACAGGGCGATGTTTCCGCTGGTGTCGATACGGGTCTGGAACTGTTCGAGCGCCTGAATCTTGAGGTCGTCCCCTTTATAGTCTGCCCGAATCTCCAACCCGTGTTTTTTCCCTGCCTTGTTGTTGAGGGCGGCATCGTGCAAGAAAACGGCGCCTTCAATCTGATTTTCTGCTAAGCGGAGTGGCGCGAGGTTCAGGGCCAATCGGGGGCTGTGACAGCGCGTCAGTTGCGGCTTTAGCGTGCAGTCAGCCTGCGGTGAAAACATTTCGGGGTTTGAGACAATGACTGGCCCGGAGCTGAGCGATTGCGCCGCGAGGTTGAGATCAGTGAGGGTGACTCGTGCGCTTTCTGTGGCGTCGGCGAGTGAGATGGCACCCGCAGTCTCCAGTGTGAGGTTCTGCAGTGCGGAAGCCGCATCGGCAAAATCGAGGTTGCTCAACTGCGCCGTCAATGAAAAGGTGCAATCCAGGGGCGAAAGATTGGCGCACTGTGTATCGACAAGTTCTCCCGAGAGTAGCGAGGTATGCCCAGGAGATGCACCGGACGCGGTGGCTTCGAGTTCCAGTTGTGGAATTTTAGCCAGCATGATGCCCGGTATCTTGTCCGCGTCGAGAGTCAGGGGTTGCTGCATCTGAATCTGCCCGGCGACGCTTTTCCATCCGATCGCCGCCAGCGGATTTTCCTGCTGCGGCAGCGACAGACGAAACGCCAGGGGCTCCACGGCGGTAACCTGCATTGAAAAATCGCTGAGTACTGTCGTGGATTTCGAAGCTGCTTTGTTGTTTGCCAGTCTTTCCAGTGATGGCAGATTGGTACGCCCTGAGAAGAGGGTTTGGCCCGATACGTCACTGACCCGGTATTGTCCAAAGGCGGATTGCCACTTTGTGCTGGCGATGAGCGGGGCAAGCTGACCCAGGTTGTAGTGGCCACGGAAGACAGCTTTGGGGATTTGTCGTTCGGTACTGAGTTGGATGTCGGTCTCCAGCAGCGGTGTGTCGAGGGCCAGTTGTGCTGGCTGTGATGCCTGCTTGACGGCGACCCGCAGGGTAAAGGCGCCGCGCACCGTGTCCAGCGCAAGTGGGGAAAGGGTGGCGATTCCCAGGATCAGGGGAGCATTGGCCGAGTATTCCACTACGAGCGGGGCGCCGGCGATATTGCGTGGTAGTGTTGCCGAAAATGTCGAAGCAATCAGCGCCCCGCGGAGATTGCGCAGGTCTGCACTGCCGCGAATGGTGTCCGGAAGTTCGCCGGTCAGGCCCAGCTCAACGGGGCCTGTTATGGACTGGACGAGCGCAGTCCAGTCTATGGGTGTGTTTGTGCCTGGCGTGCCTGTCAGGTTGAGGTCCAGTCGCTCTAGCAGTGGGCCTGCCTGTTGCGGGCTGATACGGATTCGACCTTGTAGCGCCCAGCGTTCATCTCCCGGCAACTGTGTCTCTGTCGGGGCCAGTCCGATTTCAATGTTCGCGACCGGATTGTCCGTGTGCTGCAGGGAAAGCGCCAGATTTGCCCGGTGCTTCTCTGTCCCCACAAACTGCCAGCGGATCGTGCAGTCGGCACACTGGGAACTGGTGATCTCGCCAGTGATCCGCGGTTCTGCGCCCAAGGTGTGCTGGGTGTTCAGCAGGTTCAGTGCCAGGTCGCCGTCAAATTTATCCGGCCAAGAGATATGCCTTATTTCGACTGTACGCAGTGGAAGGTTTTGCAGAGTGCGCAGCGTGTCGCTAATGGAAATTCCATTTTCGGCGGCTGTTTCTGCCGTGGGTGAGTTGGACGATTCGGGCGATGGGGGTTGGCTGGAAGAGTGGGTTCCGAGATCCGGAGCGGTAGGTTTGCGCGTATCACCTTGCTGGGGCTCGGGAGAGCGCAATTCCAGCCGGGCGATCTGCAGTTGACTCCGGGGCGGCGGCGCTGAAACACTTGCGCGGCGTTTGCTCAGAACAGCGTGCAACTGGGTGAGTTGCAGGTTTTCAATACCGATGTGCAGGCCCTCATCGGTGTGCAGCGCCAAATACGCGATGTGTGCGCTAACCTGATGCTTCTGGCGGGCCAGGGTGAAGCCACGGATCTCACTGAGTGTAACGCCGTCCAGTTGGCCGCTGACGAGAGGAGGGATCCAGTGGTGCCGTGAAAGCCAGCCAGAAACGCCCGCCAGCAGGAGCAACAGCAGGATTCCTGCAATAAGGATAAAGCGGCGGGTGGCAGTGCGCACAAAAACCTCTGTTGACCGACTTGAGAAGCAACGTCTAAATAGAGAAACTTGTTTTGAGAATAATGAAAGGGGCAGTACTTGTGAAATACATGATGACAGTTTTCCTCTCAGGTGGCCGAAAGCGCCGGGATTTCCTTGCTGCGATTACCGTGGCGCTGGTTGGTACCCTGTGTGTGGCCGGCAGTGTCAGTGCCTATGACCGTGTAAATGGTGAAGGGTTCGCGAGCCGCTCACCGGTACTGGCAACCCGGGGAATGGCTGCCACCAGTCAGCCCCTTGCCACCCAGGTGGCGCTGGATATCCTGAAGAAGGGTGGCAGTGCCGTGGATGCCGCAATTGCGGCGAATGCGGTGCAAGGATTGATGGAGCCAACGGGCAACGGCATTGGCGGGGATTTGTTTGCCATTGTGTGGAGCGCGGAAGACAAAAAGCTCCATGGCCTGAATGCCAGTGGTCGCTCACCCAAGTCTCTGCCATTTCGCTATTTCGCTGACAATAACCTGGAAAAAATACCCTCGCATGGGCCACTGCCAGTCTCGGTACCCGGCACCGTGGATGGTTGGTTTGAGTTGCACGAGAAATTTGGCAAGTTGCCAATGAGTGAGCTTTTGGCACCCGCCATCGACTATGCCAACGAAGGTTTCCCGGTGACCCAGCTGGTGGCCTACTACTGGAATCGCTCTGTGCCGATTCTGGAAAAGTTTCCCGGCTTTCGCGAGACCTATATGCCAGGTGGGCGTGCGCCTAAAGAGGGGGAGATGTTTCGCAATCCCCGTCTTGGCAAAACCCTGCAGAAAATAGCCGATGGTGGTCGCGATGCGTTTTACAAAGGCGATATCGCCCGGGAAATTGATCGGTACATGAAGGCCAATGGCGGTTTTCTTTCCTATGAGGACCTCGCCAGTCATACGTCTGACTGGGTGGAGCCGGTCTCTACCAATTACCGAGGTTATGACGTTTGGGAGCTGCCGCCCAACGGCCAGGGTATCGCTGCGCTGCAGATTCTGAACATTCTCGAAGGGTATGACCTGAACAAAATGGGCCGCCTGAGTCCCGAGTATGTACACCTGTTTGCGGAGGCAAAGAAGCTGGCGTTTGAAGACCGGGCAAAATATTACGCGGATGCCGACTTCAACAAGCTGCCGGTAAAAGAGCTGATTTCCAAATCCTACGCAGATAAAAGACGCAAACTGATCAATCCGGACAAGGCCGCAAAGCGTTACGACGCCGGCAACGTCGCACTGCGTCATGGCGATACCATCTATCTCACCACCGCCGACAAAGACGGTAATATGGTTTCTCTGATCCAGAGCAACTACCGTGGAATGGGCTCGGGTATGACCCCGGGGGAGCTCGGCTTTATCCTGCAGGATCGCGGAGAAATGTTCAGCCTGAAAGAGGGTCATTTCAACCAGTATGCGCCCGGCAAACGTCCGTTCCATACCATTATCCCGGCCTTTGTCACCAAAGAAGGCAAACCATGGCTTAGTTTCGGTGTGATGGGCGGTGCCACTCAGCCACAGATGCACGCGCAAATCGTGATCAATATGGTGGACTTCGGCATGAACGTGCAGGAAGCCGGAGATGCACCGCGCATTCTGCACAGCGGCTCCAGCCAGCCCACCGATGAAATCATGCAAGACGGTGGCTATCTGAGTCTGGAGGATGGCTTCCCCATGGAAACCCGCCGCAAGCTGGTTCAAATGGGGCACCAGGTTCGCTTTGAGAGTGGGCCCTACGGCGGGTACCAGGCCATTTTAAAGGCGGAAAACGGCGTGTATCACGGTGCCTCGGAAAGCCGCAAAGACGGCCAGGCCGCTGGCTATTAATCTACAGGTGAAGTGAAGTAAACCAATGAAAAATGCTCAGCCCCATACCATTTATCTCAAGGATTATCAGGCACCGGATTACCTGATTGATCGCACCGAGTTGCTGTTCGACCTGAAGCCCAATGCGACCCTGGTGACCTCGCGGCTGCTGGTGCGCCGTAATCCCGATGCAGTGAAGGATGATGAAGCCGGTCTGCCCGCTCTGTGGCTGGACGGGATTGACCTCGAACTCCTGTCTATTGCAGTGGATGGGGCTTTGCTTCCCGCGCAGCGCTTTCGGGAGGAAGCCGGTGGTCTCTCGCTAACCGTCGACAAGCCCGAGTTTCTTCTGGAGATTCAGACCAGAATCGCACCGGAAAGCAATACCTCGCTGGAGGGCCTGTACCTCTCTAATGGTATGTACTGTACCCAGTGCGAGGCGGAAGGGTTCCGCAAGATTACTTTTTATCCGGACCGTCCGGATGTGATGTCTGTCTTCACCACAACGATCGTCGCACCGGCCACCTACCCGGTATTGCTTTCCAACGGCAACAAGGTGGATAGCGGTACAACCGAAGACGGACGGTTGCGGGTAACCTGGGAGGACCCCTTTGCCAAGCCCTCGTACCTGTTTGCCCTGGTGGCGGGGGACCTGCAGTATGTCGAAGACACCTTTACCACGTGCAGCGGCCGTAACGTCAAATTGCAGCTGTTTACCGAGGCGCGCAATATCGGAAAGTGCGCCCATGCCATGACCTCGCTGAAGCGCTCCATGCGCTGGGACGAGGAGGTGTACGGCCGTGAATACGACCTGGATATCTTTATGATCGTCGCGGTCGATCACTTCAATATGGGCGCCATGGAAAACAAGGGGCTCAACATATTCAATTCCGCGTGTGTTCTGGCGAGCCCGGAAACCGCAACCGATACCGCCTTTCAACGTATTGAAGCCATCGTCGCCCACGAATACTTCCACAACTGGTCCGGCAACCGAGTCACCTGCAGGGACTGGTTTCAGTTGAGCCTGAAGGAAGGGTTTACGGTATTTCGGGATGCGGAATTTTCTGCGGACATGAATTCCCGTGCGGTCAAGCGCATAGAAGATGTCACTTTGTTGCGTACGGCACAGTTTGCCGAGGATGCCGGTCCCATGTCGCACCCGGTACGACCAGATTCGTATATGGAGATTTCCAATTTCTATACCCTGACCATCTATGAGAAGGGCGCGGAAGTGGTGCGGATGATCCACACCATTCTGGGCGCGGAAGCGTTTCGCCGGGGCAGTGACTTGTACTTTGAGCGTCACGACGGGTGCGCGGTCACCTGTGAAGACTTCGTTGTGGCGATGGAAGACGCCAACAACGCCGATCTGAAGCAGTTTCGTCGCTGGTACGACCAGGCGGGTACACCGGTGCTGGATGTGCAAGACGAATACGACGCTGAAAATGCCACGTACACGCTCACCTTTCACCAGCATACCCCCGCGACTCCCGGTCAGGAGGAGAAGCTACCCCTGCACATACCCGTAGCGGTCGGTTTGTTGGGTGCGAATGGAGATGCGCTTGCACTGGATGAGTCGGACAGTAAAGAAAAGGTATTCCACCTTACCGAGGCAACGCAGTCGTTTACCTTGCATGGGATTAACGAGCGCCCCCTGCCATCGTTACTGCGCGGCTTTTCTGCCCCGGTAAAGTTGCGGTTTGACTACAGCAACACGCAACTGCTGTTTTTGATGCAGCATGACACCGACGCCTTTAACCGCTGGGATGCCTGCCAGCGCCTGGCGCTGAGGACGCTGGAACAATTGCAAACACAGTACCGGGCCGGTGACGTACTGGAATCTCCCACCGCGCTTATTGATGGCTTTTCTGCGGTGCTCGGGCATACCGAGCTGGATCCCGCCCTGGTGGCAAAAATGCTTACCCTGCCCAGTGCGCAGGAGATGGCAGAGCAGGGCAGTGAAATTGATGCCGAGGCGATTGTTGCCGCGCGGGAATTTGTCCGCAGCACCATTGCGGGGGCACTCAAGTCGCGCTTCCTGACTCGCTACCACGCGCTGGATGAGCGCAAGGCGTACCAGCCTACGGCGGAAGATATCGCACAGCGCAGCCTTAAAAATACCTGCCTGGCGTACCTGTGTAACACCGGCGACGAGGACGCGCTGACACTCGCACAGGCCCAGTTCGAGCGCGGCGAAAACATGACAGACGTTTCCGCGGCACTGGCTGCCCTGGTGGAGTACGGTGCAGAAGGCGTGGCCGAGGAGAGACTGGCGTCCTTCTATCAGCAGTGGCAGCACGATACCCAGGTTGTGGAAAGCTGGTTTGGCATGCAAAGCAGTAGCGCCAGTTTTGGTTCCCTCGGGCGTGTCCGCCAGTTGCTGTCGCACCCGGCATTTGAACTGAAAAACCCCAACAAAGTGCGCGCGGTTATCGGTGGTTTTGCCATGCGGAATTTCAAGCAATTCCACCGTGAAGATGGGAGTGGCTACGAGTTCTTGGCGGATCAGGTCATTGCACTGGACGGATTGAACCCGCAGATCGCCTCGCGGCTGGTGACGCCCCTCACGCGCTGGAAAAAGTATCGCGCCCGTGAGGCGGAGCAGATACAGGGTGCACTCAAGCGCATTGCCGACAGTGGTGAGTTATCGCCTGATCTTTATGAGGTGGTGAGCAAGAGTCTTACCTAGCGGTTTTTCATACATACACATATATAGACGAAGGGGCCTCTGGCCCCTTTTCTTTGGCACGTGATTTCACTGAATGCGGTGTTGGCCCTGAGGCGAGCGCGCTCGCCCAAGTTCGACGATGGACAGGGTTCCGTTGTCGAGCTTGAGGTGGGTCTGCGAGGTGTAGTCCGGATAAAACTGCGTGATTTTGCCATCGCCCCGCAACTGGGCAATCACCGAGTTGATGACCATGAAATGGCAGAAAACCAGAGAGGTGTGCGCGTTAGCACTGAAGGTGCTATCTGGACCTCCGGCGGCTTCTCCTGAGTGGGACCCCAAGGACATCAGGAATGCGATCAGCCGTTCCCGCCATAGCGCTTGGGTGGCCGACAGGCTGCCCCACTCGCTGTGAAGAAGTTGTCGGATCCAGTCGCCACGTTGAGCGAGTGGCATGCCCTCGGGGGAGGGGATTTCTACCACGTCTGGTGCCTGCAAAATCTCATGCCCCCAATGTGTCGCCAGGGGGAGTGCCGTCTGCAGAGCGCGGGATTTCGGGCTACTGATGATTTGCACGCCTTCACCACCGGGGTAACGGCCGCCGACAATGTCCACCAACGCCTGCGCCTGTTGTTGCCCGAGTGTCGTCAGGCCCGGATCGGGATCCATTGCTGACTTCGCAGCTTCCCCGTGTCTGATAAGTATGATCTCGTGCAACGGACTGGTCTCCTTGAGCGTGGGCGTGTGTCCATGATAACGGAATTGGGCCAGCCCAGTGCGGTCATGCCTTGATGGGCAATGCAAAAAGAAAAGAAAATCGAGATCCTGGTTGCAACCAAAAGTTAGTTCGATATTATTGGTCGTTCGCTGTCACGTTTTAACCATCATAATTTTCTGAGATAGTTCATGAGCCAGATCGTCATCCAGTTGTGCTTGCCCGGCCGCCGTGGAATGTATTCCGCCGCTGCGCTTGGTCTGCGTGCAATGGTGCCTTCCTCGTGGCTCCGTTCCTTCTGTATTTGTCTATCCATTACCCTGTGTAAGCACCTGTGCGCAAAGCGTATCTGTGCGGTGGTGTCCACTGGTGTGCGCCGCATGATTACCTGACAGTAAACAATTTTTATATGTGCTGGAGGGTTAGATGAAAACCCTTCAGGCGAAAACCCGGAGGGTTCTGCCCTCCGGGTTTTTTTGTGCCGATGAATTGGGAGATACGGCAATGGACAGGCAATGGTGGCAATCACTTTACGGCTTACCGCCCCTGATATGGATTATTTTACTGGGTAGCTTCTTTGGTCGCGGCACCTATTTTATGGTGTGGCCATTCCTGGCTATTTTGCTGCACGAGAAATTTGCACTGGGACCCGGTGTGATCGGTGTGATTCTCAGTGCGTCAGCCATGGCGTCCGCGCTGCTCGGTTTTTTTGTCGGTGCACTTTCAGATCGTTATGGTCGGCGGGGTGTGCTGATTCTCGGCACTGCGATCAATACCGTTGCCTTCGTGATTTTGTCTCAGGCTGAAACCCTGATGGCTTTTGTGATTGCGATCACCCTCTGCTCTATAGGGCGCTCAATCTGGGAACCACCTGCGAGTGCACTCTTTGGGGACCTGATACCTGATGCCAGAAGTCGTGAACTGGCACTGCAATTTCGCTACTTCCTGATTAATGTGGGCGCGGCTCTGGGCCCGATCATTGGTGTGTGGGCAGGTATCAGCGCGCAACAGTCCACCTTCGGACTGACCGCGCTGAGCTATTTGTTGTTGTGCATCGGGCTTGTATGGGGCTTCCAGTATTCCGTAGCGGGAAAACAGTCCCGTCGACAACAGCACGCCGCCAGTGGTTTGGCAGAGACGTTACAAGTGTTGCGCCAGGACCGTGTATTCCTCGTGATCGTACTGGCGAATGTGCTGACGTTATTTATCTACGCACATTTTGATACCAGCCTGGTTCAGTACCTGACGCAAATGCAGGCGCCATCTTTAGTGGGGCTGATCTCGGGCATGATCCTGATCAATGCCATGACCATTGTGCTTTTGCAGTTCCCATTGTTGCGTGTCATGGGCCGGCTGGATGTAAATCAGCGGATGATAATCGGCGTCATTATTCTTGCATTGGGCCAAGCCTGGTTCGCGTTGAACCCCATTCACTGGCTCTACGGCTGGCTGGGCGCGACGTTTGTGGTGAGTATTGCTGAAGCAGTTTTGTTTCCCACCATGAGTATTCAGATAGACAGAATGGCTCCAAATCATCTGAGGGGCAGTTACTTTGGTGCTGCATCTTTTTATACGTTTGGCTGGTCGAGCGCACCACTGGTTGGCGGCTATGTCATTCAGTGGTTTGGTGGAAGTGTTCTCTACTGGAGCATGTTTGTGTTTTGTGGCCTTGTCCTGATGCTCTATCGCTACAGCAAGCGATTGAGTGAAGGGGAGAAACGTATCGCCGCGCCAGTCAGTGGACAGCCCGCGAATGGGCCAGCGGCGCTGTAACTAGTGAGAACGGGTTCAGGTGCTGGTCGTCTTTATTGTCGATTCGGCGCCTGATTTTCTGCAGAGACTTATATTCCCTTTCTCATTTAGCGTCTGATTGCTTGAAGAATCTGAATAACTCATCCATACCAATATATGCCTGATTAAAAAATGGGCATTTAGAGTGAAGTTTGTACTCTTGCTGAGGGTTTGGGTACTGCTTCGTCAACATTGGTCAGTATCTCATCAGTGGATGGTGGGAAGTGAGTAGGTAGGCAGGATGCAAACCCAGGTAGTCGATAAGTCGAGCGGCGTCCTGAGTTCGTTTGATTCCACCAACGTGGTTTTAAACTCACCAGGTTTCGTCAAGCTTGCTCTGGCACAAGAAGACATTGTTTCTTTCTCCAGGGCTGGTGACGATCTGATTATTCAGCTGGATAACGGCGAAATAGTCACGATCGCAAACTTTTATTTGGCGGATGCCACCAGTACCCAGAGTGATCTTTTTATTGAAGATCCGCAGTCGGGCACAGTGATGCTTGCTCAGCAGGGTGCAGATGGCTCCATTTTTTCCATGGCCCAGGTCAGTAGCAGTGCGGACCTGGCAGGCGTGGTTCCATCCGGAGGGGAGTACGTCTGCCCCTGGGTGTGGGCGGGCCTGGCGGCACTAGGTATCGCCGCAATCGCAGCATCAGCGGATGATGACTCCAGCGGTCGCGGATTCGAGCCGTTTGTACCGCCCCCGCCCCCGCCACCGCCCCCGCCACAATCACCACCCGCGCCGTCGCCCCCTCCAGATCCGCCCGTACCGCCACCGGAGCCAGAGCCGCCGGTGCCCGTGCCACCACCCGAAGGAGACGCAGACGCGGATTCGGACGCGGATGCGGATGCGGATACCGACGCTGACGCGGATGCCGATGCGGATACAGATGCCGATGCGGACGCCGACGCGGATGCCGATGCGGATACCGACGCCGACGCGGATGCAGATGCGGATACGGACGCCGATGCAGATGCCGATGCGGATACGGACGCCGACGCGGATGCCGATGCGGATACGGACGCCGACGCAGATGCTGATGCGGATACGGACGCCGACGCAGATGCTGATGCGGATACGGACGCCGACGCAGATGCAGATGCGGATACGGACGCCGATGCGGATGCCGACGCCGACGCCGACGCCGATGCAGATGCCGATGCAGATGCCGACGCCGATGCAGATGCCGATGCGGATGCCGACGCCGACGCCGACGCGGATGCCGACGCGGATGCCGATGCGGATGCCGACGCTGACGCCGATGCCGACGCGGATGCGGATGCGGATGCGGATGCTGACGCGGATGCCGATGCCGATGCCGATGCCGACGCCGACGCGGATGCCGATGCCGATGCCGATGCGGACGCCGATGCCGACGCCGATGCCGATGCGGATGCCGATGCGGATGCCGACGCAGATGCGGATGCCGATGCGGATGCCGATGCGGATGCCGATGCGGATGCGGATGCGGACGCCGATGCCGATGCCGACGCCGATGCCGACGCCGATGCCGACGCCGATGCGGATGCGGATGCCGACTGCGACATCAATATCGATATCGACATAGATATTGACATCGACTGCGAGTGCGACGCCGATGCCGATTCAGACGCAGACGCAGACGCAGACGCAGACGCTGATGCAGATGCGGACGCTGATGCTGACTCCGACGCCGACTACAACTTCAGCTACGAATTTGATTTCCACGGCTATGAAGTGGATATCGACGTCGATGTGGACATTGAAAAGTCCGGCAGTCACAAGGATGGCGATTGTGAAATCGACATCGATATAGACATCGACATTGATATCGAATGTGACGCGGACGCAGATTCGGACGCTGATGCCGATGCAGATGCAGATGCCGATGCGGATGCCGACGCGGATGCCGACGCGGATGCCGATGCGGACGCCGATGCAGATGCGGACGCTGATGCGGATGCCGACGCGGACGCCGATGCGGATGCGGATGCCGACGCGGACGCCGATGCGGATGCGGATGCCGACGCCGATGCGGATGCCGACGCCGACGCGGATGCCGATACCGACGCGGATGCCGATGCCGACGCGGATGCCGATGCGGACGCCGACGCGGACGCCGACGCAGATGCAGATGCCGACGCCGACGCCGATGCCGACGCCGATGCCGATGCCGACGCCGATGCCGACGCCGATGCCGACGCCGACGCCGACGCGGATGCGGATGCCGATGCCGACGCGGATACAGATGCAGATGCCGATGCGGACGCCGACGCGGATGCCGACACCGACGCTGATGCCGACGCCGATGCAGATGCCGATGCAGATGCCGATGCAGATGCAGATGCGGATGCCGACGCCGACACCGACGCGGATGCGGATGCCGATGCCGATGCCGATGCCGATGCGGACGCGGACGCGGATGCCGACGCGGATGCAGATGCCGATGCGGACGCCGACGCGGATGCCGATGCCGATGCGGATGCAGATGCGGATGCAGATGCGGACGCCGACGCAGATGCCGACTCGGATCTCGACAGCGGTATCTCCTACGTCGCGTTCCGGTTGGAAGACGGCAGGGTGATTAAGGTTGAGGGCTTTGAAGGCGAGTTCGCTGACATCAAGGATCCCAAGTACCCAGAGTCACTTTACGATTGCATCGAGGAAGAGTACGGCTCTGCGGTCGATGTCGATGGCCCTGGAGATCCCTACATCATCAAGGCCGGGTCTGATGGCATTGGCAATGGGCATTACGACCCGGATGGCAATGAAGTCACGACCGCGGGTTGGCCCACCAATCCATCCGGAAATGTGGGAGGCGATGGTGTCTCTGGCTCGATCGACGTGGCCGACCTCTGTGATGATGCAGAAATGTCGATGGTAGAATCGAGCATGACGTCTGCCCTGGCTGAAGATCTGGATGTCGACAGCAGTGCGCTGCACGACAACCCGGAACTTGAAGCGATGCTCGAGGCTGCTCTGCAAGAGGCATTGGAAGATGCGCTTGACGACATCATCGAGCTGGCAGAGCAGATCGCCGACGACGGAGAAGACTGTGGATGCCACGACTCCTCCTCAGCGGGCGAGCTCGAGTCACCACCAACGCTGGAAGACCTGTTGGCTGACTACCTGGAAAGTGATCCACTGCCAGGATTGGGAATGAGTGATTCCCTCGGTCAGGACCTGGGTGAATTCCTCCAGCAGAGTGATACTCCGGAGATGTTGCCGCCAGATATGGATGACCCAATGAGGGACCTTTGGTCTCAAAATGGGAATCACGATCTGTAACGCGCTTCACTGAACTGGCCCAGATTTTTTGGGCGCCACAAGCACCGGGCTGAAAACCCGGTGCTTTTTTATTGGGCTAAACTTTAAGCACCAATAGCAATAAATGTTGGGTGTGGGATCTACAGGAAGTGGTCCGTACGCAGCACGAACAAGTGAATAACAGTGAGTCACCAATACACGATTCTCAAGCTAGGGACGGCTGAGTGTTCTCCAGGCCGCCAAACCTATTCCGCCTTCCGGTTGCTGATCGCGGTTATTGTCGCGCTGTCTTCCCCAGCGTTTGCCGACCCGTCAAATGAATCCGCGTTCGAGTCAATTAGCCCGAGTCGCCTACAAGGCGAGGTAACGGTCAGTCCGCTCTATTCAGCGCAACCGTTGAATCCCGGTATATCTGCCAGCAGCGCTGGTGTAACCATCGGGATGACGGATGCGGTTCAGCAAGCAGTGGCCTGGCACCCGGCCGTGGGGCAGTCGGTGGGTGAACTCCAGCGTCAGCAGCAAAATATTCGCTCAGCACGCGCCGGCTATTTTCCGCAAGTGAGTCTTGGCGTTGTCGGTGGTTATGACACGGAGAACGATGGTGATGGCGAAGGGCATGCGGTACAGCTGTATATTTCGCAGGTCATTTACGACTTCGGAAAAATCTCCGGAAGCATCGATTCGGCGACGGCGGGCGCACGTGCATCCCAGGCGAGGGTGCTGCAACAGATCGATACCATTGCGCGAGACACCGCTCAGGCAGCGCTTGAGGTAATGCGCTACCAGGCCCTGGTGGAGTCCGCCGATGCCCAGGTGGAAGGGGTGTCATCCATTTCTCGGTTGGTGTCCATGCGCAACAAGCGTGGAGCCAGCTCCCGCTCGGATGTGTTGCAGGCGCAGGCACGTATCGAATCTGCCCGAGCCAACCGTCAGCAGACGCTCGCACAACTGAATCGTTGGCGCAGTGTTCTGCAGAACTTGATGGGCACAGAGCAGCCAGTCGCCTTGACCAATGGGGTTCCGCAACCTGTGGTCAGTGGTTGCATGATTGACCCCATGCTGGCCAATACGGCTCCAGCCGTTTTGCTGGCGGAGGCGGAGCGCGCTGAGGCTGTGGCGCAGCTGAAAGAAGCGCGCGCACAATCCTGGCCGACCCTTTCTCTGGATGGCAGCGTCAACCGCTATCTCGATCAGCAATATATTGATACCAATGCACTCAATGATAACGAGAGTGCCATTTTCCTGAACCTTTCGATGCCGATTTACCAGGGGGGGCGCATCTACGCCAATCGGGACGCGGCGAATTTTGCCATGCGCTCGGCTGAGGCCGCCAAGGACAGTGCCAGGCTGACGGTGGCAAGGGACCTGCGTATCGCGCAGAGCCAGAGTATTGGATTGGAGCGCAGCCTGAATATTCTGGACACGCGGCTTCGCGCCATCGAAGAAACGCGGGACCTGTATCGCAAACAGTATTCGGCACTCGGAACGCGCACATTGGTCGAGCTGTTGAACTCGGAAGAGGAAGTGCAGCAGGCACGGATCGAGAAGAGTAATACTCAGTATGACCTGTACCAGTTAAACGTCGACTGCCTGTACACCGTGGGTGAAATACGCAGTGCTTTTGATCTTCAGGGGCGCGCCATACAAGGGGTGGAAGTTCTGCCATGAAGGAAACGCCACATTCGCAGGAACAGGCAGGGGCATCCTCGCAGGCAAACGCGCAGATGTCAGGTGGAGGTATAGAGTACGCACCCTGGCGCACCGCGATTGTGGCGGTGGCGAAGCACTACCGGCTGGAGTTCTCCGAAGAAAATGTCCGCATCGCTTCCCATTGGGGTAGCGCGGAACCGGTCGAAAATGTGGTGCGCAGTATGGCGCGGCAAGCTGGCCTGGTGGCGAAATTTTGTGACTTTGAGGCAGGTATGCTGAGTCCATGGCGACTGCCCCTGGTCATTCAATTGCGCGATGGTCAATTGGGTGTCATCGAAGCGTCGGATGGTAAAGGAGAACTTTCCGTTGCGTTTAGCGGAGACCAGGGGGCGATATCCCAACTGAAAGCGGATGCGCTGGTCGCCCAGATCTCAGCGGTCGTTATTCTGCGACCGGCGAATAATGTTGCGGACGCGCGTGTGGACGACTACGTCAAGCCGCAGGAAAAACACTGGTTCCGCTCCATTATTCTGCGGGATCTCAAGCCCTACGGTCATGTCATGATCGCCACTACCGTGGCGAATGTGCTTGCACTTGCCGGTATTCTGTTCTCCAAACAGGTGTACGACCGGGTCATCCCCGCGGAATCTACTCCCACCCTGTATGTATTGTTTAGCGGGGTGATGATTGCGGTGATTTTTGACTTCATCATGCGCGTCAATCGAGTCCGGGTGACCGATCTGCTGGGTAAGCGCGCCGATATTCGTGTATCCGATCTGGTTTATGGGCACGCGGTTCGCCTGCGCAATAGTGCCAGACCGAAGTCCACCGGTGCCTTTATTTCCCAAATCCGGGAACTGGAGCGCGTGCGGGAAATGGTCACGTCCACCACCATTCTTGCTCTGGCGGATATGCCGTTCTTTTTTCTGTTTCTCTTTTTCATGTGGTACATCGCCGGCCCGCTGGCGCTGGTGCCGCTCGCAGCGCTTGCTGCACTGATTATTCCCGGCCTGCTTGCCCAGCGAAAACTAGCTCGGCTGGCTGGCGAATCCATTCGTGAATCCTCCCTGCGCAATGCCATGTTGGTGGAAACTGTACAGGGTATGGAAGACATCAAGGCGTTGCAGGCGGAGCAGCGCTTTCAGCAACAATGGAATCATTACAATGCGGTCACCGCAGAATCCAATCTGCGTTTGCGCGGATTGATCGGTCGCCTGGTGACCTGGACCCACAATGTGCAATCCTCGGTGTTCGCGCTGATTGTGCTGTTTGGTGCGCCGATGGTGATGGCCGGGGATATGACCACTGGCTCACTGGTGGCGGCCTCCATTCTCGGGTCCAGAATGATGGCGCCCATGTCGCAGATCACGCAGGTGCTCAGCCGATGGCAGCAGGCAAAATATGCGCTCAAGGGGCTTGATCAGATCATGCACCTGCCAGTGGATCATCCGGAGGGCAGTCGCCGGGTGCATTTGCCTTCCATTCGCGGCAACTACCAGTTGCGACAGGCGGCGTTCAAATATTCTGCCGGGGACGATGGTGTACCGGCGTTGCAAGTGGATTCCCTGCGGATCAAGGCCGGGGAAAAAATTGCCATTCTTGGGCGCAACGGTGCAGGCAAGTCAACCTTGCTACAGGCACTTTCGGGCTTTATGGAGGCGAGTGCCGGGGAAATTACCCTCGATGGCGTCAGCCTGGCGCATATCGACCCGGCAGATATCCGACGGGACATCGGGTTGCTCACCCAGAATGCCAACCTGTTTCACGGCACCCTGCGGGAAAATGTGACACTGGGCGCGCCCGGGGCGACGGACCGGGAAATTCTTGCAGCGCTGGATATGTCCGGGGCGCTGGAATTTGTCCGCAAACTGCCAAAAGGGATGGAACACCTTGTTCTGGAGGGCGGTCTGGGTTTGTCCGGTGGCCAGCGTCAGTCACTGCTTCTGGCGCGGCTGTTTATCCGCAATCCACATATCGTGCTGTTGGATGAACCCACCGCGTCCCTCGACGACCTCACCGAAAAGCGTTTTATCGCGAAGCTGCAACGCTGGGCCGAGGGACGGACCTTGATTTTTGCCACCCATCGCAGCAGTACCCTGCAATTGGCCGATCGCGTTCTGGTGGTGGAAAACGGCCGCTTGATTCTGGACGAACCCAAAGCCATCGCCCTGCAAAAACTGGCTCAGGCCAATGCACGAGACACAACGGCCTCGACCAATGAGGGCGAAGCATCGGCATCCACGGATGCGCGCAGGCGCCGTAAAGACGAGCAGGTGAGCTGATGTCGGAACGCAAACCTCAGCAGGTACACAAGAATGCGCAAGACAATGCACTCGCGGGACATGAGTCCGCCATCAGTAACCGAGCCGGGACACCGGCAGTTGCCGCGAACGTGGCGATGTTGGAAGCGGACTTTCACAATGCCGGTGCCCACTACAGCGAAGATTCGGACGACTCCCGTCTGGCCAGGTCTAATCGCGTAATCTGGATTTTCTTCCTGTTACTGGCGTGCTTTGTTGCCTGGTCGTATTTCGCCACGGTGGATGAAGTGTCGAAGGGCGCCGGAAAAGTGATTCCCACATCCCGGGCGCAGGTGATCCAGTCGTTGGAGGGCGGGATTCTCGCGCGTTTGAATGTCTCCGAGGGGGACATTGTCGAGCGCGGGCAGATCCTGG
This sequence comes from Microbulbifer salipaludis, assembly GCF_017303155.1. Lineage (NCBI taxonomy): Bacteria > Pseudomonadati > Pseudomonadota > Gammaproteobacteria > Cellvibrionales > Microbulbiferaceae > Microbulbifer > Microbulbifer salipaludis. The sequence continues at coordinate 2,039,958 of NZ_JAEKJR010000002.1, read as the reverse complement.
CACAGCTGGATCCCACCAAGGTACGTTCCAATGTGCAGGAGAGTGAAGCGCGGTACCGTGCGGCACTGGCCAGTGCGGCGCGCTTGAGTGCAGAGGTCAATGGTACCGAGCTGGCCTTTCCCGATTCTTTGCAGCAGCACAGTGAATTGATTGCCAAGGAGCGCAGGCTCTACCAGACCCGGCAGAAAAGCCTGCGTGACTCGCTCAGCAGCCTCGAAGAATCCCGCGATCTGATTAACAGCGAATTATCCATTACCCGTTCGCTGGTGAGTTCCGGTGCGGCGAGCAATGTCGAAGTCCTGCGCTTGAGTCGCCAGAAATCGGAAATTGACCTGAAGATCAAGGATGTGCGCTCGGAGTATATGGTGCGCGCCCGCGAGGAGCTGGCATCGGTGAGCGCCGAGGTAGAAGCTCTGCGCTCGGTGATCGAAGGGCGCTCGGATTCCCTCACGCGGCTTACCTTGAAATCTCCGGTCCGCGGTATCGTCAATGACATTGAAATAACAACCATTGGCGGTGTTCTACCACCCAATGGCCGCCTGATGGAAATTGTACCGCTGGATGACCGCCTCCTGATTGAAGCAAAAATATCGCCGCGGGATATCGCGTTCATTCATCCCGGGCAGGATGCCAAGGTGAAAATCACGGCCTACGACTTTTCGGTGTATGGTGGCCTGGATGGCAAGGTGACCAGTATTTCACCGGATACGATTCAGGATGAAACCCGGCCCGGTGAGTACTTTTACCGCGTATTGATTCTTACCGAGAACGACGGCCTGCTTAACCGGGCTGGCAAGGAGTTTCCGATTGTCCCGGGCATGGTGGCAACGGTGGATGTGCGCACCGGGTCCAAGACCGTTTTCGATTATCTGGTGAAACCCTTCAATCAGGCCGGCGAGGCGTTGCGTGAGCGCTGATCCCGGCCAGGGTAGGAAACCGAATGTTGTGGAAATTCATTGCCTTATTGCCCCTGATTCCTGTGGTATTGGCCGCCTCGAGCCGGCTATCTGCGGATACCCGAAACGATGCGCAGTATCTGACGCTGGTTGCCGAAATCACCATTGAGAATGGTACCGCAGAGCCGATTGAGGGCTATGTGCATCGAGTGGCTGTGCCCGTTGAGGGCCACATGCAGCAGCGCCTGCTGGGTATCCGTCACGATGACGTGCAGCGCTTTTTGCGCAAGCCTTTCAAGCATAGTGCCGGCGATTATGTGGAGCTGGAGTGGACGATTCCGGCACGCAGTACGTCCACAAAGAAAATTTATTTTGATCTGTTGGTACAAGACTATCAGCTGCACGCCAGCACGCAGCAATTGGATCGACGCCCTCGCCAGCCGCGCCCTCATGATGTCTATACTCGGCCCGCGAAATACATCGAATCCGAAGCCGATGAAATTGTGCGGCTCGCGCGCCATATTGAGCGCAGTTACGCCGATGCCGAGGCGCGTCTGCGCGCCGCATTTCTAACCCCCCAACAAATGATTCAATACCGCCGACAGTCGACTCGCGGTGCGCTGTACGCGGTATCGGCGCGCCAAGGTGACTGTACCGAATATGCGGCGTTGTTCGTGGCGATTGCCCGGGCTATGGGCTATCCCGCGCGTATGACTTCCGAGTTCCTGTTTACCGAGCACCGCGAGTTCAGCCAGCCAAACCACCATGCGGCGGAGGTGTATCTGGAAGGCCGCTGGATACCCGTGGACGCGAATCTCGCGCTGGACCCACGTTTTGGCTACGGATTCGGTGTGGGCAGTCATAGCAAAATCGTACTGAACCGAAATTCTGTCTGGGTCTGGTCGAACCTTTTTCCTCGCGGCGTCAGCAAGCGTCGGGGGGAGGTCGATGTGGATATGCAGTGGCGTATCCTGGAAATGCAGGGAGCAGAGTAATGCACGAGATGACTGGTGATCAAAAGGCTGCTACAGATCCGACGAGGTCTCCCGGTGCGGCCGTGGGCGAAGACCAGGGCACAGCGACCACCGCGGACCCCGGTTCGCGGAGTGCGGCACAGGAAGCGCTACCGGTCGCTGCGATCATGCAGGCGTGCGCTGAAAACGATTACTCTTCTTCCCCGCTGTTGCACAGCCAGGATGACATAGGCATCCAGCTGCTCTGCAATGCGGCGGTGGCGAAAGGGCTGGATGTCCGGTACCACCGCCGTTTGATATTTGAAGTATTCAACAGGCAACGCCGGGTAATTTTTCGTCAAAACTCGCCAGCCAATTCGGCGGTTTACACTTATTGCGCCCGGCAGAAACACATTGCCAAGCAGATAATGGCGGCTGAGGGCGTGCCAGTCCCGTCCGGTGGTGTCTTTCAGGACTATGAAACGGCGTTGTATTTCTTTCAGCAGGCCGGAGTGCCAGTAACGGTAAAGCCCGCTAACGGTTCGTCGGGGCTAGGTGTGACCAGCGGGGTGGCTGACGAAGCGGAGTTTGCCAACGCCTGGACCTTTGCCCGCAAGGAGAGCCGAACGGTTGTTGTGGAACAGAATATTGTTGGCCAGGATGTTCGGATCATTGTGATTGCCGGGAAGGCAGAAGCCGCTTACGTGCGTGAGCCGGCCCATGTGGTGGGCGACGGGCAGCACAGTATTCGCGTGCTGGTGGATAAAAAGAATGCGGTGCGAAAGAAAAATCCGAGCCTCCGTCTCGATCTGATCAAACGGTTCGACCTGTTGGAGCGCAAAGGTATCTCGCTGGATACAGTGCCGGCGGCCGGTGAAAAGGTGCAGCTCGCCAGTGTGGCGAATACATCGGCAGGCGGTGAAACCGTGCAGGTATTTGACCATCTGCACAAGGATTTGCTGACCACCGCGGAGCGGGCCGCGCGGTGTTTTCCCGGTCTGGTTCAGGTGGGTGTCGATCTGATTCAGGTTGCTCCCTCGGTGTGGAAGGCGGGCTCACCCCGTGGGTACATCATTGAGGTCAATTCCAATCCCGGGATATGTGATGCAGTCTTTCCTTCCTATGGTCGTGCCATTGACGTGCCCGATCGATTGATCGCGCAGGCTTTTTCGCCAGAGGGCGCCGGGCTCGCCACCGGGCATGCCGAGCCCGTCATTGCGCTGGCAGAGTCCTATGCCAGTCATCACTACGAACAGGTCTTTTCCGAAGGCGAGGCATCTCAGGTCAGCCTGATACAGCAGGCGGCCTATGCGCAGAATGTACCGGTGGAACCGCTGTCGAAAAATGTATTTCGACTTGTCGGGCCGACCCGCCAGTGCCTTTTCCTGAGTGGCATGCCGGAAGGTGTGCGCATGGTTTCACGGAAGGTGACCCGCAACCGCGTTTGGCTGGATGACATACTGCCAGCCAGCGCCGGTTACAAAGCCGCCAACCGGCAGAGCTTGCATCGCTTTCGCTTGCTGGTGATCGACGGGAAGCTGGTGTCGGCCCTGTTAATTCGCCCTGGGGAACGGGGTGAGAGTAGTACCCGGATTGAGGTCGGTGACCTGGTGCATGCGAGTGTGCTGCCGATTATTGATCAGACCCTGACGGCCATTTTCGATCCGCCCTTCGTCGGCATCGACCTGTATGCGGCGGATATCAGCCGGGACATGGGAGAGCAACCGTGGCAGGTCACCGATGCAGTATGTAATCCCAGGCTCTACTGGCATCACTTCCCGGATCAGGGCGATGGCCGCGATGTTGCCGGTGCCCTGGTTCGGTCCGCATTGAAGATGGAGCCCCGGGTACAGAAAGTGTGCGAACGGTTTGTACTTCGCGGTGCTGTTCAGGGGGTTGGGTTTCGGCGCTGGCTCAAAAACAAAGCACTATTGCACAGTATTAGTGGCTGGGCGCGCAACCGGCAACAAAATGACGTTGGCATACTGGAGGCGGTGCTGGAGGGTACGCCCGCGGCCATAGACAGCCTCGACGCCTTGTGCCGGCAGGGTCCGGATTTGGCCAGGGTCGAGTCTGTAGAACGCAGCGAACAACCCTGTACCGGTAAAACCCGGTTTAACATCATTGGATAATCGGTTTTATTTACCTTGCAGGGAAGGTTGCAGGGAAGCTGGCAGGAAATAGTTGAGGCAAGACTATGCATACGATCAGGACCGCATTCAGCACTCCCATTCTGGTGCGCGATATGGAGGAGTCCGGACCGGTCAATCACCGGCTCATGGAGATCATCCTGGACATGGAATCCCGCACGCCGGGGATGAAACGGTCGAATATCGGCAGCTGGGATTCACAGAAAGATTTTCTCGAGTGGCCATATGAAGAAATCGCTCTTTTCAAGAAATGGGTGATCAACGGCATCAAGGAAATTACCCTGAAGGCGACCAAGCAGAAGTACAATCCGAAAGCGCAGGATATGCTGGCGCACGCCTGGGCGAATGTGTCGCGCGCAGACAGCTATCGCAAAATCCACAATCACGAATCCTGTACCTGGTCGGGTGTATATTACGTAAAGTCCGACCTGGTAAAAGAGAAAAGCGTGAGTAGTGGCAATATTGAGTTTCTCGACCCGCGGATGCTGTGCATTCAGGCGGAGCTCCCCAATAGCAGCTTCGGCAGCCGTGTGCGTGTGGTGCCCCGCGCTGGCCGGCTGGTGATTTTCCCGCACTGGCTGCTCCACTATGTGAATCCGGTGGAAGACGATTCACTGCGTATTTGTATCGCCTTTAATGTAAAAATCGAAAGCCAGTCGGTAAAACGTCGCGGGGGCACGATGCTGCCATTGCAAAAGGCACAGCAGTTTGCAATGGCGGAGACGGACGCGCCATCGTCCTAGCCATATCAATCCCAACCCAACCAAAGTACGGGAAGAAGCGCCGCGTCAGGCGGGCTCCTCCCGTGCCATCAACTGCTTGAGAAGCTGCGGCAGTGAACCGAAGTCGGAGTCCCGTCGGGAACCCTTGATCAGTAGCAGGTCGGATGGGCGCAGCGCGTCCGCGAGATAGCGGGCCAGCGCTTCCGCAGTCGAGAAGTGTGGCCCCAACAGGGACTCGGGCAATGTGTCGCGAAGGAATTGCATTTCACTACCGTGGGTCACCACCAGCTGTACACCGGTTTCGATCAGGGGCTGCGCAAGGCTGCGGTGCAAATCCGCGGCCTGGTCACCCAGCTGCACGATGCGTCCCAGAGCGGCAATTTTCCTTCCATTCCCGGAAAGTGGTGTATCCGCAAGCACCGAGAATGCATTTAGCATTGAGCTGACGGTCGCATTCCAGCTGTCATCAATCACACGCACCTCACCGTCGGGGAGGTAGAGTGTTCCCTGGTCCAGGTGCCCCTCGTCGAGAACGAAACTCTGCAGGGCCTCGGCTGCCTGCTCGGCAGATTCGCCCATGGCATACACCGCACACAGAGACGCCACCGCGTTGTAGACCATCCCCAGGCTCGGCGCCGGCACGGTAAACTGCAGCTGTTTACCGGCGATTTGCAGGGTTACCCGACTACTCAAGTTATCTGCATCGATACGTGTAATCCGCACTTCCGCAGCTTCACTGCGACCGAAGACGATCACCCGTTTGGCGAAACGGCTGGCTTGCTTTTTGATGTAGTCGAAGTGCAACAGGTGCTCACCGACAATCGCCACCGCGCGGCCGCTCAACCCATCGAAGATTCGGGATTTCCACTTGGCCGTATCCCGGGTGGTTTTTACCTGGCTGGTGGTTTGCGAAACGCCGATACCGGTAATCAGGGCAATGGTCGGCTGAATGCGCCGGGTGATCGGGCCCTGGCGCATCCACAATGCGCTCTGGGCAACCTCGATCACCGCAGCCTGATGGTCCGCACTCAGGCTGGCCAGCATTGAGGGTGCGCCTACCCGCGAGTTGTAGTTGCCCAGACTGGTGAGAACCTTTTCTTTGCCGCCCAGCATGGTGCCGAGCATTTTCAATGTGGAGGATTTTCCTGCGGTGCCGGTCACGGCGATGACATCACCCTGGTAGCGCTGCCGCGCCGCCAGACCCAGCTCCACGATCGCCTGAATCGGATCGCTGACCTGCAGCACGGGTAACTCCGGCGGCAGTCCCGGTACGGGTTTTTCTACCATCACGGCACCGAGCCGGGCGCCGGCCTGCTGCACGATTTCGGGCAGCTTATCGTGCAGGTCCCATTTGGTGTATTTGCTCAGCGAGCTGCGTTCATGATAGGCGCGGTCACTGCTTCGGTGGGCCACAAACAGCGTTGGATTCAGGGACTGTGCGATAAAACTCTGCCCGGAAACCACGCTGCGTACATACCAGCCCTGCGGTGGCTTCACGATCCACTGGCCACCGGTAATTTCGGCCAGCTGCTGTGCATTCCAGGTTTGACCGGGGGTGTGCTCGAAGGCACAGGGGGGGAATTCACTACGATAGACCGGCGGATTTCGCCCGTCGATGGTATTGGGGTTTTCCGGTAATCCGGCGATGTTCACCGGTATGGGAGATTCGAGCACGGGCACCGGGCGAAGTTGTGTCTCCGGCCCGATCAGTCCTATCTCGAGGCGGAGGTCGCCGTTGCGCAGATGTTTGTTGGCCGGCGGGCGCAGGCCATAAAAATCCCGGTAGATGACCCCTGGTTGCCAACGGCTAGTGGGCAGCTGCCAGTCGCAGGGGTCGTGGTCCATGGATTTTCCCCAGCAGTGTGCCTGTGGATCCTGGATCGGCACTGCACGGATATCGAGCCGCAAGTTCTCCGTGAGTGGTGCCTGCCGCTCGGGGTTCAGTGTCCAGAAGGTTTCCACAAACAGCAGCCGGCGCTGTTCAATGTTTGCGGGCCGGTAACGCAGCCCGAGCAAGCGCAGCGGTCCGAAGTCCCGCTGCGTAATGCGTGCATCTAGTGGAACCTGATCGGTAAACCAGTGCGGATGCAGTGGGCGCTGAATACTATCCAGCTTTTCCGGATGCGTTTGTGTTCCGGGGGCAGCGGGCAGGGTATGTTGCGCGCGGGCCGGTGGTGTCAGCAGGATTTGCCCACTGCCATCCGGCAAGGGCTGCAGGTTGGTGCCCAGTGCCGCACACAGTTCGGCGAAACGTTGGGTGACCGCGCCGGCACCCAGCCCGGTGAGTTGATGGCTGAAGCCGAACCCGGAACCCACCGGAAAGAAGAGCACTTTCTCGACACCGCGATGGCTGAGGGAGAGTTGAAAAATCCCGCTGTCTTTCAGTGTTTTGCGCACCGAGTCAAACAGCAGGTCGCCGGCATCGTGGATGATTGGCCGGTGCTTGTAAATTTCAATGCCCTGTAGAATATGCGCACTGGTGCCGAGCACCGCATCCGCACCGGCGTCAATAATCTGGTGGCCCACGGCGATTTCTGCGGCACCGGGTTCGGTTTCCAGATTGTCCCCCCAGTGCACCGCGACGACAACGACGTGTGCGCGCCGGCGTGCGGCGGCGATGCGCGGTTGCAGCAGCTGTGCCCAGGCTTGCGGGTTGCGCAGCGACAGGAAGGCACATCCTGGTTGGCGGGTGCCGGCGGCAAAGGTTGCCTGTGTTGCATCCAGTGAAAAGATCGCGACGTTCAGATCGCCCGCAGGGCGAATCAGCGGCTGCAGTGCCGCCTCCAGGTTGGCGCCGCTGCCCGTGTGCCCGATGCCTACGGCATTGAGCCAGAAGCCCTGCTCCAGCAGGGCCTGATTACCGTAGTCGCCACTGTGGTTGTTGGCGGTAGTGACGCCGTCGATTTGGGCCCTGCACAGGAGTTTCAGCATCTCCGGGCGTGCCCGGTAGTAGTAGGGCGATTTCTCGCCCTTGTCGACGCCCTGTTCACCGGTAGTGGCGACGACGCATTCCAGATTGACCAGACTCAGGTCCGCATTGCTGAGCGCGGGAATGCGACCGAGGACCTGCTCTTCGCCCAGTTGCTCGGTGCGGTAGTGCTGGCGGCGAGCCAGGTTTACATCGCCGCCCCAGGCGAGGGTGGATAACCGGCTTTCGTTTAGTGCCGGCACCGGCGGCATTTGCTGATAGGGGCCGATGTCTTTTGGACAACCGCCGTTCAGCAGATATTTGCGGAAGGCCACAAACCCGGAGAGGTAATGCTCTACATCGTCAATGCGCACCCGGAACGCATGGTGGCGAATATAAAAGCTGCCGACGATCTTCGCCGGATTCTTGAAGAACATCGCGTACTCGGGCCAGAAATAGCCATTCAACAGGTACATGGCGCGGGTATGCAACGCGTGGTAGAACTTGTCCAGGTCTAACTGCGCCAGCAGATGGGAAAATGTTTTTTCCTGACGAAGCCGGGTAACCATCCGTTCGGCGGCCATCATCAACTCCAGCAGGGTGGGGAAGGTTGTGATGCGCTCGATAATGAAGTCCAGATGGCCAACCACATTCTGTATGCCGAACTGGTAGTAGCGTTCTTCCGGGCGATACAGGGTCAGCTCATTGACGCAGTAGCTGAGCCAGTGGTCGTGGGCCTGCCAGTGGTTGTTGGCAATAAAGTATTCAAAGGCCGTTTCCACAATGTGCAGCCAGCGCGCATCTTTGGTCAGTCCATACAGCCGCATCAGTCCAAAAGCGGCTTCGCCATCGTAGTAGATGATCCGGAATTCATCCTTGACGGTAAGTTCCGGGTACTGCAGTACATGCACGAACTTGCCGGTGGCCTGGTCCTGCATAAAGCGGATACCTAGCGCCAGTTTCTCCAGTAACCCGGTGTATTGATCCCGTACCGCGTCGCTGTCGTTGAGCTCAATGTATTTCACCAGCGCGAGAAGGCACACCGCATTGCCGCCGAGTTTAATTTCGCCATTGGCTTCCACCAGAAAGGCGGCTTCTTCGCCCGACGGCAACAGCGCGGTTTTGATGAGCTTTTGCGTGAGGTAATTGAGCGCGCGGTCGATGGCGCGCTTGGTGTGGGTATCGCGGTTCACTTCCCAGCCTTCGGTCATGGCGTAGGTAGAACTCGCGTGGCGCAGTGTGTTGTAGGTGCCAATGGGGCGGTCGAAACAGCAATGCCAGCCGTATTCAAAGCGCCCACTTTTCAATACCTGGGAGGCGAGATAACGGGTACTGGTGTCAACCACGTGATAGGCCGTTGGCTCATCCAGTGTGTCGATCCGCCGGCGTCCGGCATTGCGGCCGGGGCCGTACAGTAATTGCGGGTCGGTGTTGGCATCGACGAACAGGCCTTCCATATGCAGGCGGGTGACCGGGGTATCGTCATCGAAATTAAGCGGCGTCTTGCGGCCAAAACGCAGGTTGGTATAGGCGCGGAAACGGCTTTCATTGACCGTGGCGTAGGCCACTTTATTGCCTCCGTACAGCATGGCATTGCCATTGAGCTCCTGCTCCAGAAAGGCAATTTTCCAATCACTGTCCAGTGCCAGCCCATAGCGGAAGTAACCGCGTTTGGTATTTTCGAATTTCTGCCGCAGGGTGCGCCAGTCCATGGGCTCGGCGTGCATTACCCAGTCGATACGCAGCCAGCGCCCGTGCATCTTTGCCGATGCGAGCAGCTTCCGGGCCTGGGCGGCAAGCTTGCGCCAGAGGGCGTCGAGGTCTTTGCCGCGCGCGTGGCACACCCTGGCTCGCTGTTTGCCATCACTGATGGAAAAAAACAGCGTGTAGGGGGGCGGCAGGTTTTGCAGTTCCCGCTCTACCTTCGGGCGTGCACGGGACAGTAAATCAGACAAGGAGTTGGGGTTGGCCATGGCGCAGATACGTTCCTGTCGGTCGTTATTGTGACGAGCAGGGAAGGCCACAACCACCGTGCAAGAAACGTAGCTTGCGGCGTATCGCGGAGGACTGGCGCGCATCCCTGGCAGATCAATCCGTATCATCCAGTATAGATTTGGTGATCGGGTTCTGCCGGGCGAGGGAAGGACAGTTGCGGCGCTGGCGCAGGGTGCGCAGGGGGAGAGAGCGCGATGTTAAACCGGCTTCAGGGGATGTCAGGGGATAGAACGTGCGGGCAACCGGAATGTCGTTGCCCGCACCAGGCTAAGTGGAGATTAAAGTTCTGCGGCCAGGCGAGAACCCTGATCAATGGCGCGCTTGGCGTCCAGCTCGGCGGCCTCGAAGGCACCGCCGATCAGGTGGCTGGATTGACCCCGTGCCTGCAGTTGGTCGTGCAGTTTGCGCAGGGGCTCCTGGCCGGCACAGATAATTACGTTGTCGACCTCGAGCAGCTTTTGCTCATCCCCCAGGCGGATATGCAGGCCCTGGTCGTCGATTTTTTCGTAGGTCACGCCGGCCAGGTTTTGCACCTTGCGGTGCTTGAGGCTGGTGCGATGAATCCAGCCGGTGGTCTTGCCGAGGCCCGCGCCCACTTTGGAGGCTTTTCGTTGCAGCAGGAAGATCTGCCGTGGGCTGGTTACCGGCTGTTGTGGCTTGAGGCCAGCACGGTGTTCCAGTGCGATATCCACGCCCCACTCGTCGAAGAACTCGTCTTTGTTGCTGGCAATCAGCTCGTCGGCGTGGTCTTCGCTGTGGGTGAGGTACTCTGCCACATCGAAGCCGATGCCGCCGGCGCCGATAATGGCCACGGTTTTGCCCACCGGTTTTTTGTCTCTGAGCACATCCAGGTAGGTCAGTACTTTGGCATTGTCGATACCGTCAATGGGTGGGGTGCGCGGGGAAATACCGGTGGCGATGATGACCTCGTCGAAGCCCTTCAGGTTTTCTTCCGTGGCGACGGTGTTCAGGCGCACCTCGACACCGGTGAGTTCCAGTTTGCGCTTGAAGTAGCGCAGCGTTTCTTCAAATTCCGCTTTACCGGGAATCTGCTTGGCAATATTGAACTGGCCGCCCACCTTGTCGCTGGCTTCAAACAGGGTGACCTTGTGACCGCGCTCTGCCGCGACCGTGGATGCGGCGAGGCCAGCGGGCCCTGCACCAACCACAGCAATGGTTTTTGCCGTTTGTACCGGCAGGTAATTCAGCTCGGTTTCGTGACAGGCGCGCGGGTTGACCAGACACGAGGTGAGCTTCAGTTCGAAGGTGTGGTCCAGGCAGGCCTGGTTGCAGCCGATACAGGTATTGATTTCATCGGCGCGGTTTTCGGCCGCCTTGTTGACGAACTCCGCATCCGCCAGGAAGGGGCGAGCCATGGAAATCATGTCGGCCTTGCCGGCGGCCAGTACATCTTCGCCCACCTGGGGCATATTGATGCGGTTGCTGGTGATCACCGGCACGCTCAGGTGCTGTTTGACCTTGGCGGTAATGTCGGCAAATGCCGCGCGCGGCACGCTGGTGGCGATGGTCGGCACTCGCGCTTCGTGCCAGCCAATACCGGTGTTGATGATACTGGCACCGGCCTTCTCGATGGCCTGACCGAGGGCAACCACCTCGTCAAAATCACTGCCGCCTTCCACCAGGTCCAGCATGGACAGTCGGTAGATGATGATGAAGTCTTCGCCGACGGCTTCGCGAATCCGCCGGACAATTTCAATGGGCAGGCGCGTGCGGTTTTCGAAGCTGCCGCCCCAGCGATCATCGCGGTGGTTGGTGCGGGTGACGATAAACTGGTTGATGAAGTAGCCCTCGGAGCCCATCACTTCCACGCCGTCGTAGCCCGCTTCCTTGGCCAGGGCGGCACAGCGCACATAGTCTTCAATTTGCTGTTCAACCTCTTCGTCGCTTAATGCTTTGGGCGTGAACGGGTTGATTGGCGACTGGATGGCCGAGGGTGCGACCAGATTCGGGTTATACGCGTAGCGGCCCGCATGCAGGATCTGCATACAGATTTTGCCGCCTTCATCATGAACCGCTGCGGTAATTGCTTTGTGCTCCTCGGCTTCCTCCACGGTGGTCATCTTCGATGATCCCTGGAATACCCCACCTTCTTCATTTGGGGCGATTCCGCCGGTGACGATCAGGCCAACGCCACCGCGGGCGCGCTCACGGTAGAAGGCCGCCAATCGGTCAAAACCACCCGGGTGCTCTTCCAGGTTGGTGTGCATGGAGCCCATCAGGACGCGGTTTTTCAGGGTGGTAAAGCCCAGATCCAGTGGAGCGAGGAGGTGGGGATAGGCGTTTGTCATGGTGGTCATTCTCTTTTTGTCCGACTCTTGTATGCCGACGAGGCCTGATACTGTCTGTTCGATGTCCGTTTTTCGATGTTTCACTATGCAAAAAGTTGCATATATCGATCAAGGATAGCAAGTCTCCCACATAGCAGGCAGTGACCAATCCAACCGAAAGCTCTGGCTTTCATTGCACTGAAGCTGTCGCATATCAAGACAAGCACTGGGCAACTCGAACCCTAGCCAAGCAGGTTGAGCACCTGCTCCCGCAGCCACCGGTGGGCGTCGTCTTCATCCTGACTGCGATGCCATAACAGGTGCCAGTCCATCTGGGGGATTTGAAAGGGTAGCTCGAAGCGCTTGGCCGGGTACTGCTGGGCGAGACTCACCGGTACCGTCAGCGCCAGATCCGTTTTCAGGACCACCAGTGGTGCCACCCGGTAATGCTGTACCCGCAACCGCACCTTGCGGCGCCTTCCCAGTTTGTTCAGTGCGATATCCGCAATGCCCGGGCCGCTGCGGCGGCTCGATACGTGGATATGCTCCAAGGCCAGATACTGTTCTAGCGTCAGGCTAGAGGCTCCCGCGAGGGGGTGATCGGGGCGAACCATGCACTGATAGCGGTCTGCGGAGAGACGGTACTGGTTTAACTGGGTCGCAGAAATCATCGGCACATCCAGCGCAAAATCCAGACTATTGGCCGCCAGCTCCTTCACCAGCTGATCCCGCGGCACATAGTAAGACTCCACGCTGATCCCCGGTGCCACCGCCTGCAGGTGCTCCAGTAGCTGGGGTAATACCAGGGTCTCCGCCATGTCGTTCATCGAAACCCGCAGCGTCCGCTGCGCCGTGGCCGGGTCAAACCGGTGGTGCTCTGTGACACTGCTTCCCAGCAGCGCCAGTGCCTGCTGCACCTTGGGCATGATGCTCTCGGTCAGTGGTGTCGGGCTCATACCGCTGGGGGTGCGAATAAACAGCGGATCGTCCAGTGCCCGGCGCAGGCGGGCCAGGGCGTTGCTCACTGCCGGCTGGGTAATGTGCAGGCGCTCTGCCGCCCGGGTCAGATTACGGGTGTTGTAGATGGCATCCAGCACCGGGAAGAGATTCATATCAATTTGTTGTAATTGCACGGTTCAGGCTCTCCTCACCCCTGGGGCTCATTATCACCACTGTGAATGATTGGATATTTACATAATAAACTTTGATGATCCATGGGGAATCGTTAGCTTTATCCCCGGCAAGATGCGCAGGTGAGTCACCCGCGCCGTAATTCGCATGCGGCAGCGTATCCATTACGGTGCCGCAACAGGGGAGGACAGGCAGTGCCAGAAATTTTCGTTGTGCGCCACGGGCAGGCCTCGTTTGGCAGCGACAACTACGATCAGCTCTCGGAGCTTGGCTGGCAGCAAGCACGCTGGCTGGGCGAGCACTGGGCGGGAGAAGAGCAACCGTTCGATCATATTGTCAGTGGTGACCTGAGGCGCCACCGGGAAACCGCCCAGGGTATTTGTGAGGGGCTCGGGCTGGATCGTCATCGGGTGCAAGAGCTCCCCCAGCTCAATGAGTTTGATTTCAAGCACATAATGCATGCGTTTGGCGAAAAGAACCCGAAGGCCGCGCCACCGCCCGGGGCCGCGCGGGGGGACTATTACCGGTTTCTGAAATTGGCCATGCACGCCTGGTCTGCTGGCGAAATTGAGGGGACGGAAAGCTGGCAGCAGTTCGAACAACGCATTGAAGAAGTGCTGGGTGTGCTGGCGGCGGGTGCCAAGGGAGGCCGCACGCTGGTCGTCAGTTCCGGCGGGGCCATTGCCATGATGGTGCGGCAAATACTGGGGGCGCCGTCCCATAGTGTTACGCAGTTGAACATGCAGATAAAAAATACCGCGGTCAGTCATTTTTTTGCCGGCCGCAGTGGTATGACGCTGCACAGTTTCAATCACGTCCCGCATCTGGACAACCGCGAACGCCGCACCTTCATTACTTACAGCTGAGAACCCAAAGAGAATAACAAGGGAACATAACGATGAAATTTGAATATTCCCCGAAAGTCCAGGATCTGCTCATTCGCCTGAAGCGGTTTATGGCGGAGGAGGTGATCCCCGTCGAACAGACCTATTACGAACAGCTTGAGCAGGATCGCTGGGGCGAGCCGCCGGTTATGGAAACCCTGAAGCAGAAAGCAAGGGATGCTGGGCTGTGGAACCTTTTTTTACCGGACAGCAAGTGGGGCGCGGGCCTCAGCAATCTCGAGTATGCGCCGCTCGCGGAAGAAATGGGACGGGTGGGGTTTTCCTCCGAGGTCTTTAACTGTAGCGCGCCGGATACCGGCAATATGGAAGTGCTCGCCCAGTACGGTTCACCGCAGCAGCAAGAACGTTGGTTGAAGCCATTGCTGGACGGCGCGATACGCTCCGCCTTTGCCATGACTGAACCGAAGGTGGCGTCCAGTGACGCCACCAATATCGAGACAGAAATCGTGCGCGATGGCGAGGATTACATCATCAATGGGCACAAGTTTTACATCAGCGGAGCGATGAACCAACGCTGCCAGATCATGATCGTTATGGGCAAGACGGCACCGGACAGCGAAGACCGGTACCGTCAGCAGTCGCAGATACTCGTGCCGATGAATACCCCGGGCGTAAAAGTAATCCGTCCCATGACCGTGTTCGGTTACGACGATGCACCGGAAGGCCACGCGGAAATTATTTTCGACAATGTGCGGGTGCCGAAAGAAAACCTGATTCTCGGTGAGGGGCGTGGTTTTGAAATTGCCCAGGGGCGTCTTGGGCCTGGTCGTATCCACCACTGCATGCGTCTGATCGGCCTGGCGCAGCGCGCGCTCGAAATGATGTCAGTACGTGCAGAAAATCGTGTGGTGTTTGGGCGCCCGATGATTAAGCAGGGCTCCGTGCGTGAAGATATCGCCCGGTCGGCCTGTGAAATCGAGCAGGCGCGTTTGCTGACACTCAAGGCCGCGGATCAGATGGACCGTCTTGGCAACAAGGCCGCCCGCGACCTGATCGCCATGATCAAAATCGTCGCACCGCAGATGGCCTGCAATGTTATTGACCGCGCGATACAGATTCACGGTGCGGCTGGCCTTGGCCAAGACTTCCACTTGGCGCGTGCCTACGCTTACGCTCGCACCATCCGTCTGGCCGACGGCCCGGACCAGGTGCATATGATGCAGCTGGGGCGCAACCTGGCCGCCGCGTACGCCGCTCAAGCGGCCGAGGAGGGCTGAATGTCGGACATAAAAAGCCCCGCAGCAGTCACCCAGCTGGATACGGACGCGTTGTCCGGCTATTTGAGCGGCAAATTGCCTGGGTTCGACGGTCCCGTGCAGGCGAGTAAATTTGCTGGTGGCCAGTCCAACCCTACTTTCAAAATTGAGACGGGTGCGGGTACTTATGTGCTGCGTCGCCAGCCTCCGGGAAAGTTGCTGAAGTCCGCCCATGCGGTTGACCGCGAGTATCGGGTGATGCAGGCGCTCGCCGATAGCGCCGTGCCAGTACCCAGGGTGCTGCATCTGTGTGAAGACCGCGATGTGCTTGGTTCCATGTTTTACCTGATGGAATACTGTGAGGGGCGGATCTTCTGGGATGCCGCACTGCCGGAGCTGGACAACCCCGGGCGCAGTGCATTTTACGAGGAAATGAACCGTGTTCTGGCGGCACTGCATAGTGTGAAGCTGGAGGAAGTGGGGCTTGCCGACTACGGGCGCCCGGGAAACTATTTCGAGCGGCAGTTCGACCGCTGGCAGGGGCAATACCGGGCATCAGAACTACAAACCATCAGCGCCATGGATCAGTTGATTCTGTGGCTTGAAAAAAACCTGCCGCCCGACGACGGCCGCGTATCCCTGGTGCATGGTGATTACCGCCTCGACAATATCATGTTCCATCCCACCGAGCCGCGCGCCATTGCGGTGCTGGACTGGGAGCTTTCCACCCTGGGTCACCCGCTTGCGGATCTTGCCTATCAGTGTATGCAGCTGCGCATGCCCGCAGACAGCGGCAATATTTCCGGGTTAATGGGGGTAGATCGCGGCAAGCTCGGTATACCCACGGAGCGTGAATATGTGGCGCGCTACTGCGAACGTATGGGAATCGGGCATATCGACAACTGGGCCTTTTACCTGGCCTTTAGTTTTTTCCGTCTGGCGGCGATCATCCAGGGGGTTGTGAAGCGTGCGCACGACGGGAATGCATCCAGTAAGGATGCAGTGAAGCTCAGCGCATTTGTTGGCCCGCTTGCCAGCCTCGCATTAGATGTCGTGGAAATGGAGTCCTGAAACTGACGTGGGTAGAACGATCCTTACACACATAAACAGATAAACAAATAATCCGACTGTTGGGAGAATCTTATGGCGACCAATCTTTTTGATCTGAGCGGCAAAATTGCGCTGGTGACCGGCGCCAGCCGCGGCATTGGCGAGGCCATTGCCAAGCTGCTGGCCGAGCAGGGCGCACATGTGCTGGTGTCCAGTCGCAAAATCGAGGGCTGTCAGGCAGTGGCAGATGCGATTAACCGCGCCGGTGGTAAAGCCGAAGCATTGCCCTGCCACATTGGCAATATGGAAGATATAGAGCAGGTATTTGCCCACATTCGCGCCCAGTACGGAAAACTGGATATTCTGGTGAATAATGCCGCGACCAATCCCTATTTTGGTCACATCCTGGATACCGATATCGGCGCTTTTGAAAAAACCGTAGACGTCAATATTCGGGGTTACTTTTTCATGTCTGTGGAAGCGGGCAAACTGATGCGAGAAAACGGCGGTGGATGCATCGTCAATACAGCATCGATCAATGCGCTCCAGCCCGGTGTGGGGCAGGGGATTTACTCCATCACCAAGGCCGCCGTAGTCAATATGACCAAGGCCTTTGCCAAGGAATGCGCGCAGTTCAATATTCGGGTTAATGCGCTGTTGCCCGGTCTCACCAAAACCAAGTTTGCCGGTGCACTCTTCTCCCATGAAGAAATCTACAACACCGCCATCAGCCACATTCCCATGCATCGCCACGCGGAACCGGAGGAAATGGCCGGGACCGTGCTGTATCTCGTTTCCGATGCCGGTAGCTATACCAACGGCGAATGCGTCGTGGTGGATGGCGGCCTGACTTCTTGCGGGGGGATGTGATGATGGACTTGAGTATTGATCCGATTCTGGACTTTACCGGCAAGGTCGCCGTGATTACTGGTGCAGCCAGCGGCTTTGGCGCTCTGGTTGCCGAAGAGCTGGGACGTCGCGGCGCACGCCTGGTGCTGGGTGACATCAACGAAGCCGGTCTGCAGTCGGTGGTAGAGAAGCTGACTGCTTCGGGTGTCGAAGTTCAGGCAATGACTTGCGATGTTTCCTCCGAAACAGACTGTGCGGCGATGGTGGCTCTGGCACGGGAAAATTTTGGCAGCCTGGACATCGCTATCAATAACGCTGGCATTGCCCCGCCCATGCAGCATTTTGAAGATGTGGATGAGGAAATCTTTGACCTGCAACACCGGGTAAATGTGAAAGGGGTGTTTTTCGGTATGAAGCATCAATTGAAGGTGATGCGCACCCAGGGCAGTGGTGTGATTCTGAATGTCAGTTCCATGGCCGGCCTCGGCGGTGCTCCCAAAGCCTCTTCTTATTCTGCCGCCAAACATTCTGTGGTCGGAATGACACGCACCGCCGCGGTGGAATACGCCCGCCACAATGTGCGCGTCAATGCCATCTGCCCCTTTTTCACATTGACCCCGATGGTTACCAATATGCAGGCCCCGGAAGGTGCCACCGCGGATCAGTTGCACGCGACGTTTGCGGCGGGTTGCCCCATGAAGCGCCTGGGTAAACCGGAAGAGGTGGTCAGTGCTATGTTGATGCTCTGCTCACCAGCGCTGACTTACGTCACCGGGCAAGCACTGGCTGTGGATGGTGGTGTGTCCGCGTACTGATTTTTACCCAAGCGTAATTGCCATAGCAATCAGGGAGAGCGATATGCAAGCACTGGTATGCGAGGCCTTCGGCCCCGTGGAAAACCTGAAAATCCGCCACTGGTCATTGCCAGACCTGAAACCCAACGAGGTGCGGCTGGAAGTCCATGCGGCCGGAGTCAATTTCCCCGATGGCCTGATGGTACAGGGAAAATATCAAGTGAAGCCTGAGCTTCCGTTTGTTGCCGGTGGTGAATGTGCCGGCATCATCCGGGAAGTGGGCGATGCCGTTAAAGGGTTCACCGTTGGTGATCGGGTCATTGCCATGCCGGGGCTTGCGGCTTTTGCCGAACAGGTCAATGTGGATCACAAGCTGTTGATGCCGATGCCCAGTGAGCTGGATTTCCCGCAGGCGGCGGGGTTCTGTATCACCTATGCGACTTCCTACTATGCGTTCAAACAACGCGCACAGTTGCAAGAAGGCGAAACCCTGGTCGTTCTGGGTGCTGCCGGTGGTGTAGGGGTAACGGCAATTCAGCTGGGTAAGCTGATGGGGGCTCGGGTAATCGCCTGTGCCTCTACCGATGAGAAACTCGCCTTCTGCCGGGACCTGGGGGCGGATGAGACGATTAACTACAGCAAGGAAAACCTCAAGGATCGTATCCGAGCGTTGACCGACGATAAGGGCGCGGACGTGATTTATGATCCCGTGGGTGGCCAATTCACTGAACAGGCGTATCGCTCAATTGCCTGGGGCGGTCGCTACCTGGTGGTTGGATTTGCTGCCGGCGATATTCCCAAGCTTCCGCTGAATCTGCCG
This sequence comes from Microbulbifer salipaludis, assembly GCF_017303155.1. NCBI lineage: Bacteria > Pseudomonadati > Pseudomonadota > Gammaproteobacteria > Cellvibrionales > Microbulbiferaceae > Microbulbifer > Microbulbifer salipaludis. The sequence goes on along the minus strand of NZ_JAEKJR010000002.1, from coordinate 2,021,301 downwards.
CTGCTGAAAGCGGGGGATATCCTCGGTATCTACTGGGGGGGCTGGGCTGCGCGTGATCCCAGAGGCAATATGCAGAATTTCAGTGAACTACTGGGGTTTGTGCAGGATGGCAGCCTGCAGCCATTGACGACCGAAGTTTACGCTCTGGAAGATTTTCTGCAGGCGTTTACCGTGATTGGTGAGCGTCGTGCGCAGGGTAAGGTGGTTCTAACCATGACCCATCCCTGACCTTGGGAGTGCCGGTCGAAAAAAAGGGCGTGATGCGGTTTGCATCACGCCCTTTTTACATTTATGGGACAAGCGATCCTCAGGGGAGAATACGGCAATGCGCCCGTGCCTTGCTGGCGAGATCTACGGGCAGGGGGTTATCGCCGACCGAGCGCTGCTGTCGCCGCCACTGGGCACAGAGTTCCATGTAATTGCCTGCCTTCACTTCGGTTCGCAGTGCGTGCCACGCATCTTGTGTCGCAGCCTGGTTCCCAGGCTTGGTTCGGTAGCGCTCCAGGCCCAGCTCACGGCTGTTATTCTGGTGGCCGATTTGCCCCGGCGTTGCCCCAATATATTGCGCAGGGTGCAACAGCACGATGGCGATAGCGATGGCGCCAAACCCGGAAGCGGCCTTTGACAGTAGTCTGCTACTTGGACTATTGACCGATCTGCGGGGCTTGATGGCGCGAGCACTCGCAAGCAATTTTTCATCAAGTGACGCGGGGATCTGAAGCTGACCCGAGTCGTGGTGATAGGATGATTCCCAGCATTTTCTGTTCATGTTCAAACTACCTCAACAGAGCGGTTGGCACCAGCGGCACTTGCGGGTGCCAAATTCGGGGATTTTTTCCAGGAAAAAATCGGGCTGGAACTGGTGGGTGTCGGCAAGGCATTGCCGCGCTGCTCGGTAGCCGGCTCGTCGGCTCGTTGAGCCTGCGCTGCCGCTTCGCGGGCCAGCGTTGCTGCAGACTTCCACGGCTTGCGCGCGCTCCCGTTTAACGCATGTTCCATGTGCTCTCTACCCTGCTGCAGCAGAGCACGGCAGGTAGAAAGCGGGATTTGCTCGATGTCCGCCGCCGTCGCTAGTGACAGGCCGCACTCGGTCACCAGCAGGAAAATGTTTCTCTGCTGACGCGGCAGCGTCTGAATTGCACTGAGCACGCTTGAGCTGGCCAGCGCTTCACTGAGACGGGCTTCTTCAGCCTGGGGATTATCTCTGTTAGCCGAGGGGGAGCGTAGGGTTCTGCAGAGTCGAATATACAGCCAGTTTTTTAGCTGCTGACGATATAACTTTGGCGGTGCATCCAGAAAGCTTTTCCAGAAAGATTCCATTGCCGACACGCAGTATTCCGGTGCCATCTGCGCGCAGTAGCGAAACAGCTGATCTTTATAGCGCAGGTAAATTTCCTGAAAGACCTTGTGGTGACGCGCCTCGTAAAACCGAGAAACCAGATCTTCATCACTGAGACTGCACAAATTCTCCGTAAACATGGGATTTGCCTCCTTGGCGCTACTTCCCAATGCTACTTACCCGGCTGTCCATCTCCTGGAAAATCATTTCTGGCCTTCACTGGCCATGACAGGAGTACATCGTAAATCGAGTAAATGTTCTGTTAACGTTATTTTGCCCGTAACTGCTTGGGGGCAAATACCACACCTTGACTCAGTATTAACCTTATTTTCGCCGGGACTCCGGTGTCTCTTCTGCACCGGTCACTTTCTCCGCGGACCCCCTGACCACCTTTTCTTGCCGGCCCTGATTGTCATCAGAATTGTCGCTGGTGACATGACTGCTTTTTTTCCAGGCAGCAAGGAAAAGGGTGCCGAGGCCGAGAAGAATCTCATCCACAAAGGGAACCAGGTCGGGAATGATCAGGTCAATCAGGAAGAGTGCGCACATCCATTTGAATAACTGGGGATGCTTCAGGCGGCGGGCATAGTTGAGGAACCAACCGACCAGGGCACTGGGTAGTACGCGCTTCATAGAGTGATTGAAACTGCTTTCGAGACCGTGTTGGGAGTATAGCCCGCGTCTGCGCGACCATCTGCGGGAGGAAAGGTTCCAAGTATAAAAACACGCGGTGAATGGCGTAGAAATTCCCCCGGTAGTGCTTCCGGATCACCATCGAAGGCGCTGCAGTAGTCTGAAAAGTGAGCAGTTTCAGGCGGTCGATAGGCGTCGGTCGCGGAACGGAAGCGGCAGCTGCTCGGGGCCCAATTCGGCGCGTAAATCCCTGAGTTTGACGCCGACACCCAGCAGTCGGATCGGATCACTGCGCTTATCCCAACATTGCTGTAGCAGCTGTTTGAATTCGCTGATGCGACCCGCGCGGCTGGCGCGCTCCTGGGTGGACTGGGTGAAGTCCGCGTATTTTACCTTGATGATTGCCGCGCTGATTTCGTAGCGATCACCGAGGCTTTCGAGGCGCTCCTGTAGCCGCCCATAGAGACCGACCATCTGCTCCTGCCAGTGGTCGAAGTCCTTCAGGTCCTCACTGAACGTACGTTCCACACTCACGCTCTTGCGGGCACTATCACCATTGACGGGTCTGTCGTCGATCCCGCGACAAAGATGATAGAGGCGGTTGCCAAACTTTCCGTACTTCTCCACCAGCTCCAGCAGGCTAAAGCGACGTAAATCACTGCAGGTATGAATCCCCTGACGATGCATTTTTTCGGCCGTGACCCGACCGACACCGTGGATTTTTTTTACCGGCAACCGCAGGACAAAATCTTCCACTGCGTCCGGGTGGATTACGGTGAGACCGTCCGGCTTTTGCCAGTCACTGGCGATTTTTGCCAGGAACTTATTCGGGGCCACGCCGGCGGAAATGGTGATACCCAGCGCTTGGTGTACCCGTGCGCGTATCTCCTGCGCGATCAGGGTTGCACTGCCGTTGCAATGGGGGCTGTCGGTAACGTCCAGAAATGCTTCGTCTAAAGATAGAGGTTCTATACTTTCGGTGAAACTGAGAAATATTTCCCGGATCTGCGCGCTGACTTCCCGGTATTTCTTCATATTGCCCGGCACTACAATCAGCTCTGGGCAAAGCTTCTTGGCCTGGGATGTGGGCATGGCCGAGCGTACGCCAAAACTGCGGGCCTCATAGTTACAGGTGGATATCACACCTCTGCGATCACTGGAGCCGCCCACGGCAATGGGGCGACCGCGCAAGTTCGGGTCGTCCCGCATTTCTACCGATGCGTAGAAGCAGTCACAGTCGCAGTGGATGATTTTTCGCATGCTGGGATTATATACAGTATTTGGTCGCTCGCCACGGACTAATTGAACCAACCATTAAAGATGTTCCCCATTCTCAAGGAGGTGCAGCATGAGTCTTTTGCCGCTGACGGATTCACACTCGGACCCGCGGGTGACCGAGGTGCTCGACGATATTCGAACCACGCTGGGCATGGTGCCGGCTATTTTCCGGGTTAACGGGGGTAACCCGACGATACTGTCCGTTTTATGGAAGCGATATCAGCACGTGATGCTGACCGGCAGCCTGTCGCCGAAATTAAAGGAGGGAATCGCGCTGATGGTGGCGGCAGATGAGCACAGCGATTATGGCATTGCTTTGCACAGTACTGCCCTGCAGAAACTCGGGGTGGACCCGCACGAAGTACTGCGCATCCGCACCGACCCGGATCATGCGCATTACGAGCCCAAAGATCATGCGTTGCTCGAAGTGGCGAGACACGCAAACAAAAGCCCGCACGATCATGCTGAGCGGTTTGTAGAGGCGGCGCGGGAGAGAGGAGCCAGCGATGAAGAAATTCTGGAGGCGCTGGCCGTGGCCGGATTGGCCGCAGAATTGAGCCACACCGCTGCGTTTCTCGCGGTCCCGTCGGACTGATATTGCCCAAAGGTCTTGCTGATTCCGGGCTCAGTAAATGTCCCGAGCGGTAGACGGCAGGCACAAAAAAGCCGTCCTGGTGACGGCTTTCGGTCGAAGTTCAGGCTTTAATTCTCAGCGCTCAAGCAGTTCCAGCTTGCCGGTTTTACCATCCCATTCTTCTGCATCGGGCAGCGGGTCTTTCTTCTCGGTAATGTTCGGCCAAACCTCGGCCAGTTCCGCGTTCAGCTCGATGTATTCCTGCTGGTCATCCGGCACCTCGTCCTCGGAGAAGATGGCGTTGGCAGGACATTCCGGCTCGCACAGGGCGCAGTCAATACATTCGTCCGGGTGGATCACCAGGAAGTTGGGGCCTTCGTAGAAGCAGTCTACCGGGCAAACTTCCACACAGTCGGTGTATTTGCACTTGATGCAGTTTTCCCCAATTACGAATGTCATCTTTGTCCCTCGATAATGCAGTGTCGTTGCCGCGAATCGGCCAGTCCGCCGTGCGCGAGCCGTGCCTGATTCTGAAAGCAGCGGATTTTAGCAATAACTGGCGCGAATTGTAGTGGCTTTTGAGTCGAATTGGTTGGGTGCTTATAACAATTTGCGCAGGGCGTAGAGCTGCTCCAGTGCCTGGCGGGGCGTGAGGTCATCCGGGTCCAGGGATTCCAGCGCTTCCACTGCCGGGTGCGGAGCACTGCCGAACAGGTCTACCTGTGCCGGTGCGGTGCTTGCCGGTTTCACTGGGGCTGTTACAGGGGCTGTTACGGGAGCTGATACAGGCGCGGTTGCAGGACTGGCTGCCGTTGGTGCACCGGGCCCGGAGTCGCGGGTGGTGTGGCCGGCTTCCAGTGCCGCCAGGCGCGCCTTGGCTTCATCCAGTACCGGTTGCGGGATACCGGCGAGCTTGGCGACCTGCAGGCCGTAACTTTTGGAGGCTGGCCCCTCCTGAATGCGGTGCAGGAACACGATGGAGTCCCCGTGTTCGGTGGCATTGAGGTGGATGTTGGCGGCGTCGGGGCACTGTTCGGGCAGCTCGGTGAGCTCGAAATAGTGGGTGGCAAACAGGGTGAAGGCGCGCACCTGGTCGGCCAGGAACTGGGCGCAGGCCCAGGCCAGGGACAGGCCGTCGTAGGTGCTGGTGCCGCGCCCAATCTCGTCCATCAGGATCAGGCTGTGCTCGCTGGCATTGCGCAGGATATTGGCGGTCTCGGTCATTTCCACCATAAAGGTAGAGCGGCCGCCGGCCAGGTCATCGGCGCTGCCGATGCGGGTGAAGATACGGTCCAGCAGGCCGATACGCGCGCTGTCGGCGGGTACAAAGCTGCCGCAATGGGCGAGCAGGGCGATCAGCGCGGTCTGGCGCATGTAGGTGGACTTACCACCCATGTTCGGGCCGGTGATGACCAGCATGCGGCGGCTTTCATTGAGCTCGATGTCGTTGGCTACAAACGGGTCGTCGAGTACCTGCTCCACCACCGGGTGGCGGCCGCCCTCGACATGAATGCCCGGCTGTTCGCTCAACTCTGGCTGGATCAGTCGCAGCTGGTCGGCGCGCTCGGCCATATTCGCCAGTACATCCAGTTCAGAAACCGCGGCGGCGGCATTTTGCAGTGCGGCCAGGTGTTCGTTCAGCTGGGTGAGCAATTCCTCATACAGGAATTTTTCCCGCGCGAGCGCGCGGCTCTTGGCCGAGAGCGCCTTGTCTTCAAACTCCTTCAGTTCCGGGGTGATAAAGCGCTCGGCATTTTTCAGGGTCTGGCGGCGGATGTAGTCCGCGGGCGCCTTGTCACTCTGGCCGCGGCTGATCTCGATAAAGTAGCCGTGCACCCGGTTGTAGCCCACCTTCAGGGTGGGAATGCCGGTGCGCTCTTTTTCGCGCACTTCCAGCTGCACCAGGTAATCGCCGGCGTTTTCGCTGATGCCGCGCAGCTCGTCCAGTTCTTCATCGAAGCCATCGGCAATCACGCCACCTTCGCGAATCACCACCGGTGGGTTTTCCACCAGTGCGCGGGTCAATAACTCCACCGTCTCTGGCCACTCACCCATTTCGCGATGCAAGCGGGCGAGCAGGGGGGCGTCGGTTTCGCGCAGCTGGCGCTGCAGTTCCGGAAACTGCGCCAGAGACATACCAAGACGTGACAGGTCGCGCGGGCGCGCAGATCGCAGGGCCAGGCGGCCGAGAATACGCTCCATATCGCCAATGGGCTTGAGCGCTTCGCGCAGGGGTTCAAAACGGTAATCGGCAATTAGTGCCGCAATGGCCTGCTGGCGTTGCTGCAGGGTGTCGAGGTTGCGCAGTGGGTTGTTGAGCCAGCGGCGCAGCAGGCGGCTACCCATGGCGGTTTTACACGCGTCGAATACCGACAGCAGTGTGTTGTCGTCACCACCGTTGAGATTGGTATCGATTTCCAGGTTGCGGCGGCTGGCCGGGTCCAGGGCCACGGTGTCTTCATTGCGCTCGGTGCGCAGGGTGCGGATATGGGGCAGCTCGGTACGCTGGGTATCGCGGGCATATTGCAAGAGGCAGCCGGCGGCGGAAAGTGCCGCGTGCATTTGGCTGCACCCGAACGCTTCCAGGTCCAGGGTGCCAAACTGGCGGTTCAGCAGGCGTAGGGCGCTCTCCAGGTCAAATTCCCAGGGGGCGCGCCGGCGCAGGCCCGCCCGGCGCTCGATCTCCGCCGGGAGCACGAGATCTTCAGACACCAGCAATTCGGTGGGGCTGAAACGCTGGATCTGTTCGACCAGGCCCTCCAGCGTCGCCACTTCCTGCACCGCAAAGTAGCCGGTGCCCACATCCAGCAGCGCCAGCCCGAAGTGATCGCCCAGCTGCACCGTGGCGGCCAGCAGGTTGTCCCGGCGCTCGTTCAGCAGCGCCTCATCGGTGACGGTGCCGGGGGTAACAATCCGTACCACCTTCCGGTCAACCGGGCCCTTTGAGGTGGCCGGGTCGCCAATCTGTTCGGCGATGGCGACGGAGACGCCGGCCTTGATCAACCTCGCCAGATAACCTTCCGCCGCATGGTAGGGAATCCCGGCCATGGGAATCGGCTGTCCGCCGGATTTTCCCCGTGCGGTCAGGGTGACATCCAGCAGTTCCGCCGCGCGTTTGGCATCGTCGTAGAACAGCTCGTAGAAGTCGCCCATGCGGTAGAACACCAGCTCCTGGGGGTGTTCGGCCTTGATCCGCAGATACTGCTGCATCATCGGGGTATGTTCGGGCTTCGCGGTCTTGCTGGTGGCTGGCATTGGGGAAAATTCTTTTAAATCAATCGGTTAGGGCGAAACGGCGGTTTCGCTCGATGCGCGGGCTGGCACGGCTTGAATTGGCGCAGAGGATACCAAAGGTCGCTGTAAACCACTATCTGCCCGCAGACATTGCACGTCGAGCCGTGCAGTATCCGGGGGTATGTTGACCGGCTGGTTCTCCTGCGGGTACCGAGAGGCTGCCTTAAGAAGTGAATACTTCCTGTCGGGATACCCCCACCTTACCCTTGAATAGGCTTCCACACCGCAAACCCCTTTGTGTGGGGGCGGGAGGCGCTATGAACCTGCAAATCATTTCACTGGAAGGGCATATTTATGTGGTCAATACCGTCGATGAAAACGGGGCACACCTGTTGATCGGCAATGACCACAAGCCGCGCCAGTTTCATTGCCTCGAAGAAATTCGTGATTATTTTAATCCGCGGGCGTTTGATGAAGTGTGGCTCGAACAGAGAACGCCTTACGAGGAAATGTGTGGTCTGACGGATGACACCTCTCCACTCAGGGTTCAGTTGCATTGGAAGTAGTTTTCCATGTACGCAAAGCCAATCCATCCAATTTTAATCCAGCTCTCCCTTGGGCAGGGTTTTGGTTGTTGGGCAGGATTGTGGTTGAGAGGTGGATGCCCTGTGACGCGCCCTAGGCCGACGTATCCTTAAGATCGGGTGAGTGGAGGCACGCTCCTCTTGGCGATGGTGCGAAACTGTCCCAGAGCAATTGCCGCTCCCCGCAGAATACTTCTTCCTGAAAAGTGAATTGCCTGGTTGCTGTGAAAGCCCCATAGCTGACATCGCCCCCGATCCGATTGTGATCAACCTGAGTGCCAAAATTTCTCCACGCCGTTGCGCATCTCACATCCATTCTCGCGCTTGAAAGAGCCGGTACAGTCATTGAGTACGGTTTACCATCAATTTCTCGATGCATTGGCAAGCCACTAGCGCGGTGTTACTTTTATTCTCCTGGGTGTGCCACACCCTTCTTCTGTGCGCCAACCAGAATTACTGGTGTAGATCCGTGAAACCCGCGGGACGAAGGGGCGGCGATTTGCTTCTGTCGTTTACCCGAGGTGCCTCTCACCGGTTGCGATGGTCATCCGGGACTGGCAGGCCCAAAGCAATCGGACGGCTTCTGACCCACACTAATAATTGCGCTCTGGAGGGCGATCATGGGTAAGCAATTGGTATTACTTCTTTTTACCGTCATCGGCATCGCCGCTGCCCATGCGCAGGTTCCCGAAAATAGTCAGCAATTACTGGTGACCATCACCAACAGTTGGGATGCGGATACCGGTGAACTCTATGCGTTCAGCCGCACTGAGAGTGGCTGGAGGCCGGTACTGGAACCGATACCCGTCAACCTTGGTCGTACCGGACTTGCGTGGGGAATTGGCTTGCACCCTGAATCCATCGTAGGCAAGGAGGATCCGCAGAAGCGGGAGGGGGACGGCAAGGCCCCGGCGGGTATTTTTCGTCTGGGAGATGCATTCGGATACCCCAACGCAGTAAATACCGGTCTGGGTTACCAACCCATGACGGCCTCCCACTACTGTATCGATGTGCCTGCTTCCCCCCTATATAACCAGACGGTGGATGCGGAACTGGTCGGCAAGCAGGCGGTGCAGGGCTCTTCCGAGGGTATGCGCCGGGACATCCACTACGGTGACCAGCAGTACAAAAAAGGAATCTTCGTAGCGCATAACCCGGCCAATGTGCCGGGTGCCGGAAGCTGTATATTTGTGCACCTCTGGAAAGCCGCGGGCAGCGCTACCGCTGGATGTACCGCCATGGGGGAGCCGGAGATGGATACAGTGCTCAAGTGGCTACAGGCCGACCAGCAACCGGTGTACTTAGCGTTGCCCAGGCAACAGTACCGGGCATTACAGTCACAGTGGCGTTTGCCGGCACTGTAAAGTAATCATGTTAAAAATAACTATCGGCGCCGACGATAGTTGCAAACTGTCACCGAACACCACGCTGTTTAAACTGAGCTCGATACCCGCTGCTTAATTGTGGCGGTCTTTCACTACAGTTGAAAATGAGCAATGCGATGAGCAGCAAAAACTGGCAGGCGGACAAGCGCCACTGGATGCACCCGTGGACCCACTTCGATTCTTTTGAGGAAGAGGGCTCCCTGATGATGGCCCGTGCCAAGGGAGCCCGGGTCTGGGACGAGCAGGGTAATTCCTACTTTGATGCGGTGGGTGGCCTCTGGTGTACCAACATTGGTCTCGGCCGAGAGGAAATGGCAGAAACCATCGCCGAACAGGTTCGGGAAATGGCCTACGCCAATCCTTTCGTGGACATTTCCAACGTACCCGCAGCACAGCTGGCGAAGAAACTGGCGGAGCTGGCGCCCGGAGATATTAACCGGGTGTTTTACAGTTGCGGGGGTTCTACGGCAATCGATACCGCCTTCCGCCTGGTGCACTTTTACCAGAACTGCCGAGGAAGACCGCATAAGAAACACATCCTGGCGCGCAAGGGTGGTTACCACGGTAGTACCTATGCGGCCATGTCGATAACCGGTAAGTCCGGCGACAAGATTCCGGAGTTCGACTATATCCAGGACTCCATTCACCACCTGAGCTGCCCCAACCCTTATCGTGCGCCCACGGGCATGGACGAGCAGCAGTTTTGTGATTTCCTCGTAGAAGAGTGCAAGCAGAAGATTGCGGATCTGGGAGCTGATAATATCGCGGCGTTTTTTGCCGAGCCCATCCTTGGTTCTGGTGGCGTGATCGTACCGCCGGAGGGCTACAATCGCCGTATCTGGGAGCTTTGCCAGGACAACGACATTCTGTTCGTTGCCGATGAGGTGGTCACCGCTTTTGGAAGAGTGGGCCACTGGTTTGCCTCGGAAGATCTGTTTGGTGTGCAGCCGGATATCATCACCTGTGCGAAAGGACTGACATCGGGCTACCTGCCGCTGGGCGCGACGCTCTTTTCCGATCGTATATACGAGGTTATTTCTACGGGTGATGCTGATCGTTACTTTGCCAGCGGCTACACCTACTCAGGGCATCCCGTTGCCTGTGCGGCAGCACTCAAGAATATTGAGATCATCGAGCGGGAAAATTTGCTGGAGCGTGTTGTTGAAGTGGGAGCCTACTTCGAACAGCGCCTGCAAACCCTGCGGGATTTGCCCCTGGTCGGTGATGTCCGGGGTAAGCGTTTCATGATGTGTGTGGAAAATGTCGCGGACAAGTCCACCAGGCAATTGTTGCCCGATGAACTCAACATCGGTAAGTGGATATCCGATCGGGCAGAATCGAACGGCTTGATTGTTCGGCCCATCGTACATCTGAATGTGATGTCGCCCCCACTCACCATGAGTCGCGCTGAAGTGGACTTTGTGGTGGAGCAGTTGGGCGCAGCGATCGAGCACGCCTACCACGATCTGCGCAGAGAAGGGCTGCTACCGAGCCCCCGAAAGCTGATCGCCTGATCTGCGGTGCACCAAAGAGCCCGTCATGCGGGCTCTGTCACAACCTTTTCTGCGGAGAGTACGCGCGATACTTCATCAATCAGTTTTTTCCCCGCAGGTCCCAGAGTTTTTCTGCGCGACCAGATCAGGTCTGTGCAGTAGGGGTAAGGGGTCAGTTGAAAGTTGGTATTCAGTACCGTGATTGCACCGCGCTCGATATGTGGTCGCGCAATGTGCAAGGGCGTAAACGCCCAGCCCAAGCCGGCGGTGAGCATGGTCATAAACAGAGAGTAGCTCTCCAGGTACCAGATGCGATCACTCAGATCGTTTTCCGGCATAGAAGCCGGATCGCTACTGGCGCTGATGCGCAGATGCAGGTGATTGTGCAGGTCCTGCACGCCCACCGTATCCAGCGCGGTGAGCGGGTGGTTTTTGCCTGCCACCATCACAAACGAGCAATTGCCGACACCGCGGAAATCAAAGTCCTCCGGGTAGTCGCTCTGGCTTAAAACGATCCCGATATCGGCTTTGCCCTCGCGTACTAGTTTTGCTGCACTATCGCCAGACGCATGTAGGAGGGTAACGGTAACGGTACCAAACTTGGAATAGAAGGCTTGCAGGCTTTCTGTCAGTGCCTTCAGATCGATAGAAGACTCATCGATCGCGATGGTCAGCGACTCTTCCAGCCCAGCATTCAGGCTGCGGCTCTTGGCTTCGAAGCGGGAGTAAGAGTTCAGGAGCGAGCGTGCATCGTGCAGCAGGGATCGACCCTGTGCGGTGAGTTTAGGCTCGCGGCCTGAGCGATCGAAAAGTGTCAGGCCGGTATCAATTTCAAGGTTGCTGATCAGACCGGAAACCGTGGACTGCGCCTTACCCAGTGACCGTGCAGCCGCTGAAAACGAGCCACTGCGTGCCGCCGCCTCAAACGCTTCCAGCTGTTCCGGAGCAATAAAAAAACGCGATTCCATAATTTGCCTGAATGTTTTACTGACTATTGTTCTGACAGGGTGGCGCTGATATGGCTGGGGGAGTGGCGCTGTCAATTGACGTTTGTGACCGGAGGTGTGGTTTCGGTACATCCATTGCTACCGCCCCATCTCCATTGCCCTGCACGTTTGCTTTGTCTATTACGGTTACGAAATGACTGGCTTACGGTACCTTCCTCCCGGCCCTATCGTGGTAATACCTTGTATCGGTTTAACCTATGAGAGCGACTTTAACAAAGCCGACGGCCGAGTAAAGCAGAGAGCACAAACACGTCTCTATCTAACCGGGTATATGTCCGAATTTAACCGCATTGGCACGTGTTATCCGGCGCATTCCCCCCACCAGTAGCAGCCAGTCATACTCAGCTGAGTTCCATTTAGGGCTAGCTATTCACGCCATCTGGCGATCCGGGCCTCTAAACTATCGCCAGTACCGATACTTGATATTTTCCATTTCTTATTGGCTAACGAGATCCTGACTTAAGGGTGGATGAGTTCGCGCGCCCACGAACAGAGTCTCAATTTAATAATAAGGAACCAGGGTATGTTGCCATTCAATAAGAAGCCGATTGCTTATCTCATTTCGGCGTTTGCGCTCAGCGTTACGCCGATGGTGTTTGCGCAGGACGATACTGAAGAGGAAACGGAAAATTCGCAGCAGCAAAGTCGGCTGGTGGAAAACGTCGTGGTTACAGCGACACGCCGCGAAGCCTCCCTCGAGGATATTCCAATTAATATCTCGGCCATCGGTGAGGCGGAGCTGCGCAAGCGTGCCATTACCGATCTGAAAAGCCTTATAGAGGATTCAGTAACGATTAGTGCACCGGCTAATTCGGCGCGCTTCGCAGATTCCGTAACGGTTCGCGGCTTGAATGTATCTGCGGTAAATCAGAATAACCTCGAGTTCTTTGTTCGCTCGACGCTCGCTTACTATCTCGATGAGACGCCCCTTCCCAATATTGGCTATCGGATTAAAGATATCGCGCGTGTAGAGACCCTGTTGGGACCACAAGGCACGCTGTATGGTTCTGGCAGCCTTGGTGGAACTGTCCGATATATTACCAACCAGCCGGATTTTGAAGAGTCCACTGTCCGTCTCAATTCCGGCATTTACCAAACGGCGGGCGGGGGCATGAGTACGGACACGGATGTAGTGATCAATCAACCCCTTGGAGAGAATCTGGCGATACGTGCGTCGCTGGCCTACCTGGATGAAGCCGGTTTCACTGATCGTGTCGTCTCCCCGTCCTTTCGATCGGAGAACCCATGGGCAAATCCCAATGGGACGGACAAAACACGCTACGAAAATGATGATTATCAGAATGTGACCACCGGAAAAGTTGCCCTGGCATGGCGTTTCAACCCCGATGCCAAACTGACTTTCACACATGCGCAGCAAAGCCAGCTGGCAAATGGTTCCCGGGGCTCTACGCTTGACCCGACTCAGGATGGTGATGTGTTCCAGTACGGCCAGGATGTCGTTGTGGGGCGGTATCGCGAATACGCCGACCGATCCTTTAACTTGGACGCATTGGACCTGGAGTGGGACTTCGAACGCTTCGCCATGAAATCCAGCACCTCTCACTTTGAAGACACCCGCGAGGGGCGGGCAAATTACGGAATTGGGTTTGTCTACTATGGTGACTGGGGCTGGAGTGCACTCACGCCAGAGGAAACCGACGAATCGCCCTATATGGTATTCGATAACACGTATTCAGGTATCAGCCATGAAACCCGGTTCGTTTCCATGGGCGATGGCCCGATTAGCTGGGTTGGGGGAATCTACTATACCCAGCAGGAACGCAGTCTGGCGTTTCGAGAGTATTTTCCGACTCTGGACGCGGTTGGTGGATTGGATCGAGAGGCTATCGGCGGCGAGCAGAATGTTGGATATGCCGAGGATATCAATACGGAATATAAGGAGCTGGCCCTATTTGGTGAGTTGACTTACGCCGTCACTGATCGTTGGGACGTAACCGTCGGAACACGCGTGTTCAATTACTCCGACGAGGCGGATCCGCGTATCACCGATTACGCGTTTGGTTTGGTAGATACCAAGGGCGCGGTTGAAAACTCGGCGTCAGGCGAGAAATTCTACAAGCTGAATACTTCTTATGAGCTCTCCGATGATGTGCTCATGTATGCAACAGCATCGCAGGGTTTTCGTCGAGGTGGTGTAAATGGATTCAAGGGGCAAGGCGACCAGAATGTATCGGCTGCTGCGCAGAATTATCAACCAGACTCGGTGAACAATTTTGAGCTCGGCTTGAAGGGTTCATTTTTTGATGACCTGCTGTACATCGAAACAAATGTATACCAGATTGCCTGGGAGAATACGCAGACCTACTACAGCCAATCGATCAACGGCTTCCCTTTGAATGGCACCACAAACGGACCGGACGCAGAGTCTCAAGGCTGGGAGTTCTCCAGTCGTCTTCGCGTGAATGACAATCTTTCATTGACTTACTCGACCGCCACAACAGAGGCGAAGTGGGCAGAGACTGAAGAGGTCTGCCTGTACGCGGATGGCTCGGAATGTCGCACCTGGTCGGAAGGTGGGCTCTTGGGTGGCGCACCAGAGTGGCGTCACAATCTGGTGGCGAATTTCTATCGTGATCTGAGCAATGGTTTGACCCTTTTCGCAAGCGTTCGTGGTTCCTATAGCAGTGAGGTTCAAAGCGATCGCGCGGATTCTCCTGATGAGGAACCTTACCGATACGATTCCTACACACTGTACAGCGCCAATGTTGGCCTGAGTGGTGATCAGTGGAGTGCGGGGCTTTGGGCCAGAAACCTCACGAACGAACGTGCCGAGGTTTCCTATCAGTCTGAAAACTACGTGGGGAATCGATTGATCCAGACCATGCCTCGCACGCTTGGATTGAACGTCTCTTACGACTTCTGATCTCGCTCACATCTTGTGAACTATTGGGGGCGTCTTCGCCCCCTTTTTTCTTTTTGCGAATTTTCTATTGCACAACAGCGCCAAATGTGAAGAATAAATTATTCCATCAGGTGCTAAAGAATAAGATTGGTTATTTATTATGCTGGTAAGACGCTCGCTCAGAAGGGTAGTGGCAGCCTGCTCGGTGGTCGCACTGGCCGCGACTGTGGCTTCTTGTACGGATTCTGTGCCGCTGAATGAGTCAGCTGCAGTGGACGCATTGAGTCTGCGCCAGAAGGTGGCGCAAAAGCTGATGCTCGATATCCGCTATTTCTGCCCGGACCAGCAGCGACCGGCGGCAGGTAAAGCCGGCAACCGGTACTGTGATCAGCCGGTGACCGAACTCCCTCCGGAGCTGGCCGGGATGATCCGGGATTCCGATCTTGGCGGTATTATTCTGTTTGCGGACAACCTCGAGCACAGCGCGCAGATCGTAAGGCTCAATCGCGCCTTGCAACAGGCCGCGGCGGAGTCTGCCAGCGGGCTACCGCTATTGATCGGCATCGACCAGGAAGGCGGCCGGGTCAATCGGTTGCCGCGGGAAGAGGCAGCGGCATTTGCCGGCAATATGGCCATCGGCGCGACTCATGCCCGCGAGGGAGATCGCTTCGCCAGTGCCACTGCTGAAGTCATGGCGGATCAACTGCGTGCGTTGGGTTTTAACGTGAATTTTGCGCCTACGCTGGATGTAAACAGCAATCCCGATAATCCGGTCATCAATGTGCGCTCGTACAGTGAGGACCCCCAGGTAGTGGCGGAGCTCGGGTCTGCCAGTGTCGCTGCATTTCAGCGGCAGGGCGTGGCCGCGACGGTCAAGCATTTTCCCGGGCACGGCGATACCAGCGTAGACAGTCACACGGGGCTGCCGCGGGTAGAGCGTTCCCTCGAGCAAGCGCAGGCCGTTGACCTGCTGCCTTTCCGGCAGGTGATCCACAACGCGCAGCCGGCACTGACCATGACCGCGCATATCCAGTACCCAGCGCTGGACACCACGACCCTGAGATCCCGTTCCGGTGAGCAAATGCTTGCCCCGGCCACTTTATCCCGAAAAATCCTTACTGGCATTTTACGTGGGGAAATGGCGTATGACGGGGTCATTGTGACCGATTCCCTCAATATGGCGGGAATCAGCGATTACTTTACGCCGGAAGAAGCGGTGGTAAACACCTTCGCCGCGGGTGCCGATATTGCACTGATGCCAATCAAGGTCCGTTATCCAGAAGACCTGGTGCAACTGGATAAGCTGATCGACCGCGTTGTTGAGGCACTCGACGCGGGGGAGATTTCCGTCGATGAGTTAGATTCATCTGTCGCACGGGTACAGCGCCTGAAACAGCGTTATATCGATGCGCAATGGGCACAGCGCGATGAGGCCGAAGTGATAAGCCGGGCAAAGGCCGTGCTGGCAACCACAGAACATCGTACGCTTGCGCTGACTCTGGCCAATGCTGCATTGACCCATATCTTCCCTCCACAACCATCGGCACTACCGGTGATCGGCTCGCACGCCAGGCAGATCCAGGTACTGACGCCAAACAGGGCAGTTGGAGAAGCCTTTCGTATTGCACTAGAGCAGGTGAGTGACGCCGAGATTTCACTGCTGGTCCCTCAAGAGGCAGAGTCCGCGGTGAGAGACTCCGATGCGGATACATTGATCGTAGCGAGTATTGTACCGACAGAAAGCGCGGTAGAACTCGGTGGAATAGAGGATTTGCGCATCTTACGCGAGCGGATTACCGACCAGGATGCGCTCTATGAAATCTATCGCCAGTCCCTCAGTGCGGCGAATACACGGGGCGCGAAGACGGTGTTTATCAGCATGCGCTCTCCCTACGAGGCGGCACAATTTGAATCACTCGCGGACGTGCATCTGGCCAGTTTCGATTACAAAGCCTATATCGGTCCGGGCGATACACTGGAAGGCCCGATATACCGTGCGATCGCCAATGCGCTGGTTAGCCGAGAGGCGGTTGCCGGCCAGTTGCCGGTCACCGTGGTGACACCGGCGAACCTGCAGGTAAGCGATGCATCCGTCGACAACGAAGGCTGATATCGATACGAAGCTCGCCGCTTCTATCGGTTCCGCCTCTGGTTAGTCATTTAGTAATGGCTGGTTGAATCTTCACACTTGCGGGTATCGAAGTCAGAAAAACAATAACAGGTGCGCCATGGAAATGGATTTGTGTTACCTAGATGCCTGTGAGGTGCTGAAACACTATAAAAGCGGAAAAATTTCTCCGGTTGAAGTGTTGCAGGCACACATCGAGCGTTACGAGCAGGTCGGTGCCGAGATCAATCCGTTTACCCAGCGTATGTTTGAGCGCGCGCTGCAGCAGGCCCGGGCTGCCGAACAGGCTTATCAACGCAAGAAAGCGCGTCCACTTGAGGGTGTGATTACTGCGATTAAAGATGAGACCTACATTCGCGGTGAAGTCACCACGAACGGATCACGCCTGCTGCAAAACAATATAGCGGACGTTACCGATCCAGTACCGGAGCGCCTGCTCGCGGCCGGTTGTATCTTTCATGCCCGCACCGCCACCCCGGAATTCTCGGTTGCCTCCTACACCTGGTCCGACCTGTGGGGTGTAACCCGTAACCCCTGGAATACGGACATCACTCCCGGAGGATCGTCCGGTGGTTCTGCAGCGGCTCTGGCCGCTGGGCTCTGTACCATCGCGAACGGCACAGATATGGGTGGTTCCGTGCGTATTCCAGCGGCGCAGTGCGGCGTAGTGGGGCTCAAAGCCTCCCATGGACGTATCCCCGAAATCCCCCCGTACAACGTGGATCCCTATGTACACCACGGCATGCTGACCCGCAGCGTGCGGGACATGGTTTTACTGTACAACCTGATTTCCGGCCCGCACCCGGTGGATCTTATGTCGCAGATGGCCAAAGAGCCGGTGGCGTCGGTACCGCTGGATCTGCGTGGACTGAAAATCGCGGTTTCGCTGGATCTCGGTTTTTTCTCACTGGACGACGACGTGCGCAGTAATACGCTGGCTTACGCGGAAACGCTGCGGGGCCTCGGGGCGGACGTTGAGCTAGTTACCCTCGACTGGGATGCGCGCTGTATCCGCACCGCGCAGATCCACCAGGGCGCACAGATGGGGCATATGCTGCGAGAAAAATACGATCGTGCCGAATACCACGATCAATTGACCAGTTATGTGAAGCACTATTTCTCGCTCTCTTCTGCCGCGTCACCTCAACGGATTCTCGAAGCGAATGACTATGCCCAGCATATGTGGCAAGCACTGGAAAAAGTCTTCCAGACCTGCGACTTCCTGCTGTGCCCGACGGTGTGTTCTACACGCGTCCCGGCGGATTTTGATTACAGCCGCGACACACTGGAAATCGATGGTGTTGAGGTAGATCCGGTGAAAGGCTGGTTTATGACCTATCCATTCAATACCTTGAGCCGCTGCCCGGTACTCTCCGTGCCAAGCGGGTTTGCGGCCAACGGTGTGCCCACGGGAGTTCAGCTGGTGGGGCAGCCTTATGCCGACACCCGATTATTGCAGCTCGGCCTGGGTATCGAAGCGGAGCTGGGTGTCTTCCTCCATGCGGGCAATCGACCACTGGATTTACAGGTAGTAAAGGCATGATCAAGCAATGCGCACGTGTGATTCGCTCAGAAATCCGAGCCCGCCGATTCTGTGGCCCGACTTCAGGTCTGGCGGCGGGCTATGTGCAGGCCAATATCGCCATGGTCCCAGAAAAGTTCGCTGATGCGTTTGCTGAATTCTGCACCCTGAACAACCGCGCCTGCGCTTTGTTGCACCGCACGGAGCCCGGTGAGTACCGCATGCCTGAGCTGGGCGATGACATCGATATTCGCACCGATGTTCCGCGCTACCTGGTGCATCGCCAGGGGAGGGAAGCACAGGAAGTTACCGATATTAACGATGTCTGGCGAGATGACCTGGTCACCTTTGCGCTGGGTTGTTCTTTCTCTTTTGAGGAAGCGTTGATCGGCGCGGGCCTGGAAGTGCGCAATATCACCGAGGGGCGCAATGTACCCATGTATCGCACACAGAAACCCTGCGAGCCCGCCGGGCCGTTTCACGGCAATCTGGTGGTGAGCATGCGGCCTTTCTCAAGTGATTCTATTGCGCTGGCCAGTGATGTTTCAGGCCGCTACCCGCTGGTACACGGTGCACCGGTTCACCTGGGGGATCCCTCGGAACTGGGAGTCAATGATATTGCCGCACCCGAGTATGGGGAGGCGGTTACCGTTTTTCCTGAAGAAGTGATGGCATTCTGGGCTTGTGGCGTGACTGCCATTGAGGCGCTGCGGAATGCCGGTCTGGAATTTTTTATTACCCATGCCCCCGGACACATGCTGATTACGGATCGCCTGAACGATGCGCTGGAATCGCTGACCGATATCCGGGTGTTGGGGTGGGGTGAAAGACAAACCGCAGTTTGACTCAGCACGGAAGTGACAATCTATGGTCAACTATTCTTTGAATATTTTTCGGCGTCCGGACACTGTGCATCTTGCCAACCAGATAGAGGGTTTGCTGGTGGCGGGAAATCTGCGTGGTATGGAAACGGTGCGCAGTAGCGGCTATCGCGGTTACTTGCTACCCGCTGCACAGTCACTGCTGCAGAATCGACAGCGCGTAGCCATTGTCAGCGGCTTTCCCGTAGCAGGGCAGTATGAAACCGATGGCCCAGCAGGCGCTATCGCAATGGCACGCAGTTTGCGTGCGCTGGGTTCAGAGGTGGCCTTGCTGGGCATCCGTGAATACGCGGTGCAACTGGCCTGCGCACTACCATCGGCGGTCAGTGAGGGCGCAGCCCTTGTGGATTCTGTGGTTGCGTTTGATCGGGAAACCTTTTCAGATGAGTTACCTCGTTTTATACAAACGTTCGCTCCGACATTAATCATCTTTATCGAGGTACCTGGTTCCGGTGCAGATGGTCTCTATCGCAATATGCGATTCGACCCGGTCGACGGAGCTACCCTCCCGTGGGAGCAGTTGCTCTCGCTGGCAGAATGCCCATCGCTGGCCATTGCTGACGGTGGCAATGAGCTGGGAATGGGGCGCTTGCGCGCACAATTGCAGAACCTACCGGTGTCCTGTGCCACGGCCATCACGGACCAGCTTGTTATTGCCGATGTGTCGAACTGGGGAGCCTATGGCTTGCTCGGGCTGGCATCGGTCTGCATACGGCGCCCGCTACTGGGCGAATTCGTTTTGACGGATTGTCTTGAGGCCCTAGTGGCCGCAGGGATGGTAGATGGAGTGACGGGCTGTAATATCGCCACCGAGGATGGGTTACCACTGGTGCGCAGTCAGTCAATCTACGCCGGGATCCGGGCATTGTCCTCCTCTCTGATCCCCCAGAGAGGAGGTCCGCCGGTCACTTCTCAGGCGTCCTTTGCCGCCAGTACTGCCTGATTGATATCCGGGTAGCCACTGAGCTTTTGCGGAAAGTACTTTTCCAACAGCGCAAGTAAAATAGCGCGGCTGTGGTTATCCACCTCACCGTCAACTTTCCAGGAACGGAAGTGATACTGAAAGGCCCGGGTGTACAGTGTGATTTCTGCATCCGTCGCGGTTTCTGGATCGATACCATAACCATAGTCACTCAGCCACTGGGCGAAGCGCAGCCGTATGCTGTCGCGGTCGCTGGTGGTATTGCCATTCAGGAAGTCCAGGTGGCGCTTGACGGTAGCGTCGTCATACCAGGCGCCGATACCGGCCTCTGCCAACTGCTGCCACGGAAACTTCGGGCCGGGGTCGATTTTCCACTGCGGGATAATGTCACCGTGACCGACGACACGGGTCGGCGTAATGTCCGGGTAGCGCGCCAGAATATCCTTGGAGAGTGCGATCACCAGCTCCATCTGCTTCGGATCGAAGTCGGGAAAAAAACAGACTGCCTCTGTTTCCGCTTCCGGGGTGGATTCCGCGGGCGGGTGGCAGTGGCTTTTGTTGACGATTTCGATACCAATCGAGTGGTCGTTTAGCTGACTGCGATCTTCCCAGATACTTGGGCCCGCATGCCAGGCCCGGCGCGTCTCATCCACCAGTTGATACACCCGAAGATCTTCATGGGGGTAGCTTGGGTCGTCACTTTCGGGGACCAGGTAGTGCGAACTGACCGGCGAGGAACTTGGTTGGGTGAGAACCCGTAATGACGTATCGAAGTCAATCGCCGTGAAGTGCATGACCAGAAAGCGCACGCGCTCGCTGGCGTTTTGCGATTCGACCACTTCAATTTTATACGCATCGCTCTGGTGATTGAGGCCGGCACTGGTGGCAACACAACCGAAATTGAAAAGCGCAGCGGATACCGCGGTGGCGAGTAGCGCCGCTTGGCCCAGTGACTGTCTTATTGTATTTGACATAGTGAATCCTTCAGTCGAATGCCTGAGTCAAAATCCTCAGCAGGGATCGTATTGATCTTTACCAGCCCGTCGTTGGAGGTCATGCGGTGGATATAGCGGCCTTCGCCAACAGCGATGCCGACATGTGTCAGGACACCTTCAGCCCAATCGCCATAGGTATTCTTCAGGAATACCAGGTCCCCGGGCTGCAGTGCTGCGATCGACGTGATTTTCTGGCCAAATTCATCGGAGGCCAGTGAATCTACATGCTCTGGCAGCAACTCATCGTCCGGTCCCAGTAGATGTTTGTCCCAGGGATTGTGTGTTTCCAGTGTGGCAAAGTGCTCGCCGCAGGCAGCTACCAGAATTTCCCGCGTCCAGTTCATGCACTGTTCCGCCGTGCCGACGCGGTACTCGCGGTTCTCCCAGGGCAGTGCCTCGGCCACCAGTTTTTCAGCCATAGTGGCAGTGGGCGCCGAAGCTTCTGAGCTGAACTGCGCGGTTGTGACTTCTACCGGCATTGCGCCCGCTTCCGGAGATGTTACCTGTTCACAGCCAAAGACCGTGAATGAGGCCGCTAAGACAAGCGAAGGAAAAATTTTATTCATGGTGCCTGAACTTCCACACAGTTATTGTTTCTTTGGGTATCCGGAATAATCCACAGCGGGTCGATGCATACTCCGGAGAGTGTTCCAGGTAACGGCAGCTGAAGGGCTACACGACCTTCCTGTGCCCGCATCCAGGTTTGCGCCGGTACGTTCATCATCTGTTGGCTGCCATCTTTAAAGGAAAGTGCCAAGGGAATCGGCAGCAGCCCCTCTCCGTGATTAACAATTTCGAATGTGTACCACTGCACCGTTTCACCCGTATGAGGCTCGTGTGCTGCCGGTAACGATACAGAAGCAAAGCTGCGTTTCTCGGTATAGGGGTCCGCGAGCTCGGGCAACTGATCGACGACGAAATCTTGAATGCCGCCGACGGTATAGGCGAGCGCATCGGGTGCGGGCGATTCCGTGCGGGATATCGGTAGCGCCTGATCAGCGAGGCTAATCTGGCGGATGCCGAGGTCGATGGTGTGATTCTGGTAAAACCAACTGCGCCAGAACCAGCTGAGATCAGTACCGGCTGTTGTTTCCATCGCCCGGAAAAAGTCCCCGGGTGTCGGGCGCTTGCCTTGCCAGTGGCGCGCAAAATCCGTCAGTGCCAGGTCGAATACGTCTGCTCCCGCAACCAGGTGTCGTAGGACATTCAAAAGGCTTGCAGTTTTGTTGTAAGCGTTGTCGATTTTCCGGTGCAGGGAATCGGCGCTACTCATAACCGGCTGGCTGATGGCGTCACTGGTGTATTCCGCCACCGAGCGGGGTTCGCCGTAAATAACGTCGAAATTGACTTCCCAGCTATGTTCCGCGCGATATTCGATAAAGCTGACCAGCCCCTCATCCAACCACGCCCATTCCCGCTCATCCGTATTGATACGCATGGGAATATAGTTGTGACCCACCTCATGGATCACTGTGCCGATGAAATCGTATTTAGTGAGCCTGTCCCAGGCCGGCAACTCCTCATTGGATGTCGTGCGCTCTGGCCGAGTGGCAATCGTTGCAAGGCCCGGGTATTCCATGCCGAAACCGGCAGCATTGACGATACTGATATCGGCGGCATCCAGGGGAAACAGCGCAGCATCGAATGTGGTGAGCGTATGATCAATCGCGGCCAGACCAAATTGCTCCCACAGTGGTGCCGCCTCGTGGGGATAAAATTGCTGCAATCTGCGTCCGCGTGCGTCGTGCTTTACCTGCCACAGGAACGCGGGTGAGGCGCTGAACGCAAAATCGCGCACGTTATCGCCGGCAAATGCCCACTGAACGAATGCCTGTGAGTACTCGCTACGCTGCTGTTGTGCCTGAGTGTGGCTGATGATATGTGTCGCAGTCGGTGCAATGTCTTTCCAGTGAGCCAATTGCTCTCGAGTGAGCACCGCCGATGCGTTTTGCAGTGATCCACTTGCGGCCACGACGTAATTAGTCGGTACCGAAATATTCACTTTATAGTTGCCAAACTCGGTGGAAAATTCTCCCTGCTGCAGGAACGGTTTGAGTTGCCAGCCTGCGTAATCCGTGTAAGCGACTGCGCGGGGAAACCACTGTGCAGCCACATAAATGGGGGCACCGTCCTCAAGGCGTTCGTATCCGCTACGCGCACCAGTGGCCATTTTGTCGTGAAGAGAGAGCGCCCATTCGATTTTCAGCGACTTGCGGGATTTGGGAGACAGCTCATGAGGCAGGAATACCTGCAAATGCGTGTCGTTTATCCGCCAGCGCAGTGGCATGCCCACGGCGTCTGTTACGGCGAGGATATCGAAACCGGTTGCTGCTGAATGCGCTATGGAACGTATGCGGCTGCGTTCATTTTCTTGTGCGAGTAGGGCGTAAGCAGCGGCAGAATCCGGCTTCAAGGCATTGTGGTCCAGGGCAAAGAACAGATGCTGCAGTGGATCCGGTGAGTTGTTGTGGTAGGTCACTTCAGCGCTGGCACTGATTCGGTTATCCGCTGGGTCGAGCCTCGCCGAGATCTGATAGTCCACCTGTTGCTGCCAGTAATTTGGCGCCGGTAGCCCGTTGGCGGTGCGGTAGGCGCCGAGGCCCAGCTCCACCTGCGTCAACTTGCGGAACGGGTCGTCAGCATGTACCGACACGCCCGTCATGAGGAGTGCAGTGACGCCTATCCATTGCATCCGAGTACGTGTCCCTATGGAGCGGTAATTCATACCGGCGCCACCAGTGCAGAGGTTGTTCCGGTGCGACGCCGCTCGGTAAGCAGCCCCATCAGTAATGTAGCCGCCATACAGGCGATACCGAGCCACAACACTGCAGAAAAATCGCCCTCTACAATCAGCGCTGCCGCCAAAGGTGGGCCGGCAATTTCGCCCACCTTGAATGCGCTGGCGCATAGCACAATAAAACGCCCGGTATCGTCCACCCGATTGAATTGATCCATCAGCAGAGGGAGCGAAAAGCTCCAGAAGAACTGGAACACAATGGAAGTGGCGGCATACAGCAAATAGGCGTCCAGGGTGAATTCGCCAATCAGCAGCGCCATGGTGATGATCTGGGTTGTCATTGCGATGAGCAATGTGGCCACTCGGCCCGCATAGCGGCTGAGCCAGGGAGTCGCGAGTGACCCCAGACCACTAATTGCAAACCCGATGCCCAGAAGGTCGCCCACTTTTGCACTCTCCAGACCCAGGTTTACGCCAATCCGCTCCAGATAAGCCCAGACAGCGGATACGCCACAGTAGTAAACCACGGTGGTGGCAAACACCAGTATCGCCCGGCCCGAGAGCAAGGTTGCAAAAATGCTCTCGCCTGGCTCGTTGGCCTTTTCAGAACGCGGGAAAGCGAATAGGCAGAGGGCAATGGTGATCAACAACCAGGCATTCAGGTAATGGAAGAAACCGCTGATATCCGCCTCACCCATAATGCGTGGAACGGCGAAGAAACCGATGGTTCCAAACGCCACCTGGGCGGTAACCATCAGTCCGAAGGCCAGCTGCGGGTTGCGCCGGTCTCCGAGTCCGGCAAGGGCGATGGCATACGCTGAGCCACACCCGATACCGGCAATAATACGTGTGGCCATCAGCGGACCGAAGTGTTCAATCCCGAGGCTCGCCAAGTTGGCCAAGGCGAATAAAGCCAGGCCAACAAGTGCTATCGGCTTCCAGGGGAGCCGGCGCACCCAAAAAATTGCCGAAGCAGAGCTCAGAAAAATTCCAATCACGTCGGCCGAAGCCAGCCAGCCAATCTGTTGCCCGGTAAACACCCCCTGATCCGTGAGTGCACCCACCCAGAGGGGGAGAAGCGTCAGAATGGAAGCGCCCATCATGGCGACAAATAGCAAGCTGGCCAGATGGGGCAGATGCTTGCCTTGAGATGTATTTGTATTCATACCGGGCGTTATTCGTTATTGGTAGTCGCGGAAACGGGTGCTCTTTTGATCTCAATGGTAGCGACGTATTCCACCAGGGCGAATCACCGGCAATCGGTTAGAGCGATAGGTGCGCCCCCATCATCGATCGATCCCCGCCCCCCAGTGAATTCAGCATAAGTTATTCATATTGGCGTATTAATGTTTTTTTAGGTCGCCTTATCTGCCGTTTACCTGGGCTTCCTGTCGATTGTACAAATAAAAAATTCCAAATGTGTGTTTTTTAGGGAATTTTTTAAGTGGCTATGCGGTGTTCGCTCAGGATTGTAGGGCTATGGGAGCTGAGGTATCTCTGTCTGCCTGGGGCAAAAGTGATAGTGATGTCGCTTTGTTCAGTTTGGGCGCTGGGAAGCTGATGAGCATAAAAGGGGCAGTTGGTGTTGCGAGCTTGTGAGAATGGCCGCTTTCCACAAACGTACTCCTCAGCGATAGAGGCGGATACACAATTACTTCGAGATGTGCAGGCCTTCTGCAAGGGGGAATAAGTGGCGCACCCAACCTCACTACTCATTTCTTGAGCGCTGTGTTGGCGATGAATAATTTCTTTCTGCGAGAGCTCTCCATTGGGGTGGGGCTGGCGCAGATTTCCTTATTGTGGCTACTGCAGAATCTGATGAATTATTCCTTCCAGCCTTATTTAGATCGCAATTCGACCAAGGAATGATGCTCTGCATGTGGAAATTGGCGTCTACATTTGTCGCTAACCTGTCTTATGGTGCATTAAAAGAAATTTTTTTGAATTTTTTATGATTTGCCTCTCGCGCAGCTGGAATTTTTTTCGCAGAATGGCCTTGGAATATCTTATTCCTTGCGTTGAGTGCTAAAGATATATTTTATCGGTTTGACCGATAGGAGCTATCGACTGAGAACCAATAACTACGCACCACCGCCGGCGCTGATGGGAAGTCGAGAACTGTGTTCAACATTTCCCCGTGGGGACAAACACAATAAAAGCCTGGGAGGCCATCCATGTTCCAGAAGACCAAACTGAGTTCCTCTCTCCAGAGTGTAACTTCAACAACGCTTTCACGTTCGGCGGCAGCAGTCGCCGGTGTACTGTTCTCGGTTTCTGTGGCTGCGCAGCAGTCCGGGAGTATTGAAGGTAAGGTTTACCTCGACGATAACGTTGAAGCTGCGGGCGTAACCATTACAGCCACCAGTTCTGTTATGCCTAGAAGTCGGAGCGTGGAGACCGATGAGGACGGTGAATTCAGAATGCCGGCCCTCATTCCGGGCACCTATACGCTCACCCTGACCACCGAGAATGGTATTACTCGCACTGTAAAGACGAAAGTTCTCCTTGATCAGAACTCCACGATTTCGGTCATGATGGCCCCGGATAGCGAGGCCATGGAAGAGGTGGCAGTTGTAGGGCAGCAAGTGGTGCTCGGTGGGGATTCATCCGTGTCTAACGCCCTTGGGGCTGATGTTGTAAAGGGTATCCCGACTGGCAATAACTATCGGGATATGATGAAGCTGATTCCGGGTGTACAGTTCCATCAGAATGCCGTGCGTGGAGCGAATGCCGGTGGTAGCGGGCAAGACAATGTGTACGCGTTTGATGGTGTGAACATTACATTGCCAATGTTTGGCACCCTCTCTGCGGAACCATCCAATCACGATATTGAAATGGTCACAGTTGAGCGCGGCGGCGCGACGGCGATTGGATTTAATCGTTCTGGTGGTTTTTCTGTAGATTCCAAGTCCAAATCGGGTACTAACGAATTCCAGGCAGGTTTCGAGCACAAACTCATGCCTAAAGAATTGGTTGCTAAAAACAAAGATGGTGTCGAGTTCGAGCAGGACCAAAGCTGGACTACCGTTTACGCAAGCGGTCCGGTTGTTGAGGATCAACTGTTCTTTTACGGATCTTATTTTGGTCCAACTAAGGCTCAGGAAGATCGCGAAAACGCCTATGGCAGTGTTAAAGACTATTCAAGTGATCGCAGCGAGTACTTCGCTAAACTGACCTGGGCTCCCACAGATAATATTCTGATTAATGGTAGTTACCGCACTTCTGATCGTGAAGACCGTGGCCAGTCAGTGGGTGAATATGAGACCGACAGTGTTTCTTATGGAACTGATTCGGGAATGAAAATTGCTACCTTGGACGGCTCTTGGGTTGTTAATGATCGCACTACTGTTACTGCTCAACTGACAAGCTATGCACAGGAAAGTACTGATAAGCCTGATGTCCTTGCTGAATTTGTGCCAAGCCTCTCCACTGGTCTAGATGTAGATAACCTTGTTGGTATGGGTTACGTCAACGTCCCAGGAATTGGCGATGACCCGACATACAATGCATTTGTGCAGCCATTCATCGACCAGTACGGTTATATCAATAGTGCTGGAGAGCGCGTGGGCACCGGTGGAACCGGCGTTTACAGTGGCTTTTGGGAGCAAAACTTTTATCGAGATAGTTTTGAAATTGCGCTTGAGCATAACCTCGACTGGGGTTCCACAAGTCATGAAATTCACGTTGGCTTCCAGTGGGAGGAGGGTGAAGAGGAATTGATCTCCCGCTCCAATGGTTGGGGTGGCATTACCGTTCCGGGCGGACTGGTAGCTCTCGAGGACGATGGTATTGATCCGGGTGATCTGATTTTCTTATCTGGCGTAGAGGATCTGAGTTTTGCACCTTATTTTCAGGCTGTCGTACGTCAGACCACCCTGGATAACGAAACTGGATTCGTCGACCCTATCAATTCATATACCGAAAGCCTGAACTTCGAAGTCAATGATAAAATTGACTGGAATGATTTCACGTTCAACGTGGGTTTCCTCATCAGTCAGGATCGACTTTTTGGTGAAGGCCTGAAAAAGAATGGCGCTAATTATTCTGGGTACGAGTTGGCTGAGGGTAATAAGTACGAGATGTACAAGGTGGACTGGAAAGATATGATTCAGCCACGTCTTGGCGTTACCTGGCGCTACAATGATGCACAAGATACTATCTTTGCAAACTACGCTCGCTATAACCCGGCAGCCAGTTCTCTCGCACGGGCTGCCTCTTGGGCGCGTAACGCTCACCCGACGTTGAATGTGTACTTCGATGAGCAGGGTGAGGCGGTTGCTTACCAGCCGCGCAAAGGTTCTTCAGGTAAAGTCTTCCAGAAGGATATGGATCCGCGTTTCATGGACGAAATTACCATTGGTACCACCCGCAGTGTTACCGACGGGTTCAATCTGAGAGCGCATGTACGGTACCGCGAGAATGAGAATTTCTGGGAAGATACGCCGTACTACACGCCTTCAGGTTGGTACTTCAATATGCCTGAGAATATCC
Organism: Microbulbifer salipaludis; assembly: GCF_017303155.1. NCBI lineage: Bacteria > Pseudomonadati > Pseudomonadota > Gammaproteobacteria > Cellvibrionales > Microbulbiferaceae > Microbulbifer > Microbulbifer salipaludis. The sequence goes on along the minus strand of NZ_JAEKJR010000002.1, from coordinate 1,993,235 downwards.
CCGAAGAAGTGGCGGCCCAGGAATACTATGCGTATTCCTACGAAGAAATGGTTGATATTCGTTCTGAAATTGGTGGTGGCAGCTATGTGATCGCTCAGATCGACGGTGCCTACACTAAATACTGGGAGGCGTCCCTTGAGGCAGAGTGGATCGGTGATCGCACGTACCTTAATGCTTCTTATGTGCGCAGCAGATATTCCGGTAATTTTGATCAGGATAACACTTCCTCATCCAATAATGATCAGGCACTCTTCCTCGGTTCGTCCAGTTTGATGGATTGGGAAACGCTGAATATCTGGGATAACCGTGAGGGAACGCTGACCGGCGATCGTCCACATATTTTCAAGACCTACGGTTACTATAATACCGACTGGAACGCAAATATCGGTGCCTACTTGATTTACCAGTCAGGTCACGCTTGGCAGATCATGGATGGAACCGTGTACGGCTATTCGCCAACGCTTAGCAATGACGGTGGCGCTTATGGAGAAAAAGCTGGCTCGCGTCGTACTCCGGCGCACTGGCAGCTGGACCTGAGCTATACGCAGAACTTCCAAGTATTTGATGACTACACACTTAAGTTCCGCGCGGACCTGTTCAATGTGTTTGATCGTCAAACCGGTTACGACCCGGAGCAGCGTGTGCGTTCCAGCAGTTTCATGGATTACCGTCGTAACTATGAATCTCGTCGCGCTCAGCTGTCCTTCGGTGTCGACTTCTAAGTTTGATTAGCTGCACGAATAACTCTCCTAGATCGTACGTACTTGCCCCGGCTTTGCCGGGGCTTTTTTCTTTGTGGGTAGACTTTTTTGAGAGCGTTTTCGCTGTGACTATTAAATTATATATAGCTATTTTTTTTGAATAATTTATTCGTATTCGGTGCCGTTTTTGTTTTAGAATGGCATAAGTTTTAAGAGCAATAATGGATACTGGCTAGACATGATCTGCAAGTGGGGTGGAGCGGTGAAGTCGCAATCATTTCTTCGAGCATGGGCGTTCAGCGCGCTTGGTCTGGTTCTCGTTGCCTGTGATAAGCCGCACGATACACATTCTGTAGAACCTCAGAAAATAAATGCATCGGTTCCCCTCTCTTTTGCTTCCGTCAAGTTCGAGACAGACGTTCCGCAATTGCAGGAGCGTATGTTGCGGCCTGAATTCTGGCAGCGCCGTCTGAGTAGTGATGCCGCGCGCTTGAGAGCCGAAGAAATTCAGACCCTGAACGCAAAAAGCCTGGGAAGCGATCCCTTTCTCAACAACCTCGATCAGTTCCCCAGCGATGTTTCCGGGGACCGCGTCATCGATATGATCAATCAGGTGAGCCGCCCGGCATCTTCGCCGCGTTATCGTGTTGACGGCTCTTTGTTTACCGAGAGGGACTACGCGCAGCTGGATGCTGCTGTCCAGCGTTCCGCGGTGCCTGAGCAGGTCAAGGTTCGCTGGGGTGTGGTAGTAGAGCGCGCAAGTATGCGCAGCTATCCCACAGATACTCGGGTCTTGAAAAACGCGGGCGACATGGATCTCGATCGCTTCCAGGAAACCGGCGTGTTCCCCGGTCAGCGCCTGGCGATTTTGCACGAAAGTGCCGATGGTGAATGGTGGTTTGCGGTGAACTATCACTATGCCGCCTGGCTGCCCAAACGGGCGGTGGCCATTGGGGAGCGCGGTGCGATTGATCGGTGGCACAGGCAGTCGCCCCGCTTGACTGTGACTGGCGCCCAGGTGAGAACCAATTACAACCCGGTGGATCCACGCACGTCTGAGGTTGTGCTGGACATGGGGGTATCTTTGCCGCTGTTAAGCGCGGCGGATGTGGGGCATAACGTAAATGGCCAGAACCCGCACGCCAGTTACATCGTTGCCTTGCCGGTGCGCGATGCACAGGGTGCGCTGGCTTTTGAGCCCACGCTGATCGGTCGCGCTCAGGATGTTACGCCGGGGTTGCTTGAGTACCGGCCGTCGTTGGTGCTGCAGCAGGCGTTCAAATTTCTTGGTGAGCGCTACGGGTGGGGCCACGACTACAACGGGCGTGACTGTACCGGCTTCGTGGGCGAGGTGTACAAGTCCTTTGGCATCCTGATGCCGCGCAATTCTGGCCAGCAGGGTAAAAGTGACTTTGCACCGACGAAGCGATTTGGGCCGGAAGATCACGCTGCGCGCGCTGAGGCCATTGCTGCGCTGCGAGTTGGGGATCTGATTTATATCCCCGGCCACGTCATGATGTACATCGGCCAGGTGGATGGTGAGCCCTATGTGATTCACGATGTCACCGGGCTCAGCTACTACCAGACCGACGAATCCATGTATCGGGGTACGCTTTCCGGCGTTTCCATTACTCCGTTGAGTCCGATGCGGCTCAGTGAAGAAAAAAGCTATATCGATGGCATCTATGCCATCAAAACTATTATCTGATTGGTGCCGCCATGAAAATCGTAGACGTAAAGCTGGGCATGTTGCGGGTTCCTCTGGTAACCCCGTTCAAGACTGCATTGAGAACCGTGGACGCGGTAGAGGATGTGGTGGTGATGCTGGAGACGGACACCGGGCATATTGGCTATGGTAATGCGCCCGCAACGGCGGTGATTACTGGTGATACCCACGGCTCTGTGATCGAAGCGGTGCGCACGGTATTTACGCCCCTGCTGCTGGATCGCGAGGTGGCGGATCTCAACCGCCTTACGCGGCAGATTCAGGGGGCGATGATCAACAACACCAGTGCCAAGGCCGCGGTGGAAATTGCGCTGTTCGACCTGTTTGCGCAGAGCTATAAAACGCCGCTCTACCGTATTCTCGGTGGTGGAGAAAATAGCCTGACCACCGATATCACCATCAGCGTCGACTATATCGAAAAGATGGTCGCCGACGCGGAAAGTGCGGTGGATCGCGGTTTTGAGATTCTGAAGCTCAAGGTGGGTAAAGATATCGGGCTGGATATCGAGCGTATTCGCGCGGTGTATGCCGCAGTAAAAGGGCGCGCGCTGTTGCGCCTGGATGCGAACCAGGGCTGGAGCCCCAAGCAGGCGGTACTTGCCATTCGCGGTCTGGAAGAGGCCGGGGTGCTGCTGGAGCTCGTAGAGCAGCCGGTGAAGGCCAATAATCTTGAGGGCATGCGCTATATCGCGGAGCGCGTCAGAACGCCGATCATGGCGGACGAGAGCGTGTTCGGCCCGCAGGAGGTGATGAAGGTCATCGACCAGCGCGCGGCGGACATCATTAACATCAAGCTGATGAAAACCGGCGGTATTTCCAATGCGCTGAAGATCGCCGATATCGCAGAGCTGCACGACGTAGAGTGTATGGTCGGATGTATGCTGGAAACCAGTATCGGTGTCTCAGCGGCGGCGCATATGGCGGCAGCGAAGGCGCCGGTGGTGTCTAAGCTGGATCTGGATGTACCGTCGCTGTGCCAATACGACCCGATAGTCGGTGGCGCTTCCTACAAGGATGCGGATATCATTCTGAACGAAACCCCGGGCCTCGGTATTGAAAAGATCGAAGGCCTGCAGCTGCTGGCCTGAGGGCCAGCATGAAGCGGAGTGATAGAGCACCCCATGACCTGTCTTTTGAAAATGCGCGCCATGCGCGATCAGATGTCGGTAAACGAACGCAAGCTCGCGGACTTTATTCTGGAAAACACGCAATTATTGCGCGATTACTCTTCATCCCAGTTGGCGGATGCGGTGGGGGTAAGCCAGTCCAGTGTGGTCAAGTTCTCGCAAAAGCTCGGTTACCGGGGCTATCCCAGCCTGAAGCTTGCGGTGTACGAATCGTACGCGGGCGCCGGTATCGCGGCAGATGAGGAAAAATCCCGGCACTTCACCCAGTCCGATAGCGTGCTCAGTACCCTGGGGCAAAAAAAGCTCGAGGTACTGGAGAATACGGTCAGCATCAATGAATCGGAGCAGCTGTCGGCGGCAATCAATGCTATCCGCGAGGCGCGCTGTATTCAGATATCCGCCTGTTCGGGCTCGGTATCGGTTGCGCGGTATCTTACGCACCAGCTGCTGGAACTCGGCTGCTGGGCGGTTTTTGACGAGGGTGGGCCCTTGCAAAATCGCATTGCGGATTCTCTCCGGGATGAGGATCTACTGTGTATTCTGTGCGATTTCGGCGGCGAGGAATCGCTTGTCGAGGTGGCGAACCGGGCGCGAGAGCACGGGGTGAAGGTGCTGAGCCTCACCCGGTACAACTATAACGCCGCCAGTATCCATTCCGACATCCGCCTGTACGTGGTGCCCTCGGAGGACGAAGAGGCGCTGCAGCGCTTGTTGTTCCGCTCCGCACAGCTGCATGTGATTGAGGCGCTTGTCAGTGGGTTGCTCGAGGGGGCGAAGTAACCGGTCGGCGAAGAGGATCCCTTCCAGTTTTAACTATTTTAAAGGCCGCCGGATCAGCATCCGGCGGCCTTAATTTTTGCATTGAAGAGTCGCCGCTAAGTGTCGGCCGTTACTGGCCGGCGGTCTGCAAATTTTTGTTCTCTGCGGTTACCGGCTGCCACTGCATCTTGTAATCCCACTGATCAAAATACAGGTTGCCACCACGCCACTCGACCTCGCCGCGTTGGCTGTCGACGGTTTCCGAGCGGAAATGGTGCTTGGCCGGTGTGAAAGGTTGACTGTAGTCGGTATTGAAAATCAGCCGGTAGCTATCCAGTCCACCCAGGTAAAACCAGCGCTCGGCGTCTGACGCGCTTTCCAGCACGCCGTGGGTGACATCCATCGGCATCCAGCCGTACGGGGCCAGATAAAACTCCCCCCAGTCGTGCATGGTGTCAAAGGACTCCGGTGAAAATTCCCAGCCGGATTGCCAGCGCGCGGGAATGCCGTTCATGCGCATCAGGGTTATCAGCAACAGGGTTTGCTGGCCGCAGTCGGCATGGCCTGCGTGAGCAGCATACTGACTGATATTGCGGATGGTGGAGTACTCGCGTGCGCCCGCCCAGGGGATCTGATCCACATGGGTAAACAGCTTCTGCGCGATACGGTAGGGGTTGGTTTCGTCGCCCACGATACGCTGGGACAGGGCGCGTAACTCGGGGGTGAACTGTATGTGTGGGGTGCGCTCTTCTAAAAAAGCGCTGAGAGCCTGCCCATCCACCGGCTCGGTCTTGGCCGGATCAATAGAAAAATAGCGGGACAAGCTGTCAAACGCGTACTCCACGGAAAACTCGGTGGGCACTCCGGCGCGCGCGGTTTTCTCAAAATAAATGGTGCGCTGGGGAGTGTCTGCGGGTGCCAGCTGGTGTTCCGCGGGGGTGCTGTTGAGCAGGGTGATGTTTTCCTGCCGTCCTGGGAGTTCCTTGGGGAAGGGAATCCAGGCGCGCAGGGTTTCTCCGTCCGGTACCGCGTCGGCATCGACCGTGAGGGAATAGGTGATGGCCAGTCGCTGGCGCAGTGGCGCTTCGCCACCAGTGTGCGCTTCAATCACGGCGCTGTGGTGCGGGTGCAGGCGGTAGAGCGGCGCCCGGTCGGTGAAGCGCCGGTAGTCCGCGGTGCGTGCGGCGGCTTCATCGGAGATATGCACCAGGTTGTAGGCGGCCTTGTTGAAGTAGCGTTGCTCACCATTGATGATTTTGTATTCCAGAAGGCCCGCTGTATTCCAGCGCGATAGGTCTTCCTCGGTGGCGTCGGGAATATAGCGGCGGATGGAGGTGAGTAGCTGCTCCGGGGGGATGGTGAATTCCATTTCGATCCGGCGCATGCGCTCGGCTTCAAAGGCCAGCGTCGAGTTGTCGGGATGATCCGGTTCCTTTTGCTGCATCGCGCTGATTTCCAGTTTCGCCGTTTTGTAATGCCCCTTGTCGATTTGTGCTTGTAATTCTACCAAAGCATCCGACGCTGCCATCACGGTCGAGGAAGGCAGAATAGTCGCTGCAAGGATGGCGGCGTAAAGGTATGAGCGTGGGCGGGTCTTTGTGTCAGGGGGGGATTGTCGGCTCACGGTCCACTCCTTTGTAGGCAATTTGATGGGCACGCTTTAGACGCTCCAGCTCCGAGGGGGAGCAGGCCAGCGTGCGGAATAATTTATTATTTACATAAATTTCTATGGTTGATAAATTATTCTGATGCGCGCGCGGCGTCAAGTCCGCTTCCAGTAATCCGCGCCCTTTAACGGAGACCCTGGCTCTATGAACCGATTTTTCGCATCCGCTACTTTTGTTTGTGTTTTCGCCTTCGCCCTGCTCGCCGGGTGTCAGCGGGAACCCCTGAGCCACAGCGATGCGGAGACTTACGTGGAGCGCGTACTGCGGGAAGAGCAGGTGCCCGGCGCTGCGGTGGCGATCTGGCATCAAGGCGAGCCGCTACTGGTGCGCGGCTTCGGGGTCACCAATGTGGAGAGCCCGAAAGCCGTCGACGGCGATACCCTGTTCAAGCTGGCGTCCACCACCAAGGCGTTTACCACTGCCGCCTTGGGACTGCTGGTGGAAGAGGGCAAGCTGGAGTGGGATGGGCGTGTGGTGGACTATCTGCCGGAATTTCGCCTTGGCGATTCGTGGATCAGTAACGAATTTCGTGTTGTGGACCTGCTCACCCACCGCTCCGGACTGGGCCCGGGTGCCGGCGATCTGATGCTGTGGCCCCAGCCAAACACCTATACCCGCACGGATGTGATGAGCGGGCTGGCGCACCTGCCGGTTACCCGCAGTTTTCGTGCGGACTACGCCTATGACAACCTGCTCTACATTGTCGCCGGGGAACTGATCGCCGAACTTTCAGGGTTGTCTTACGAAGACTTTGTACAACAACGCCTGCTTGCACCCATGGGGCTGCAAAATTGCTATGCGGGTCCTGTGCCGAGTGATGCCCGCGACAACCTGGCCGATCCGCACCGGCTCGAGGACGCGGGTCTGGTGGTGGATACCCCCAACCTGGCCGGCCACGAGCCCATCGTATTGGCTGCGGCCGGTGGAATGCATTGTAGTGCCGGCGACATGCTGACCTGGCTGCGCGTATTGCTGAATGGCGGCGTACTGGCCAATGGGGAGCAACTGTTCAGCGAGCAGACCCGCGATCGTTTGTGGCGTCCGGAAACCCTGATGCCCTTTTCCAGCGAACGCGCCGCGCGCGATGGCGGACACTTCTATGCCTATGCCCTGGGGTGGCGGGTGCAGGACATGCACGGCAAAAAAGTCATCCATCATACCGGCTCCCTTTCTGGCATGTATGCCTGGGCGGCGGTGGTGCCGGAAGAGGATCTGGCACTGGTGGTATTGATGAACCGCAGCGCCGGCGCGGCACGCCAGGCACTGATCTATGGGCTGCTCAAGCCTTATCTGGGAGCGCCAGAGCGGGATTGGCTGGCGTACTTCCAGGATTTATACGGTACGCCTGCAGAGGCGGTTGAGCCGGAAGAGCTGACTGCCCCGGTAGGCTTTACCCAGGTGCCTGATACGGAATTGACCGGGCGCTATCGGGACCCCTGGTTTGGTGATATTCACATCTCCATGGAAAGCGACACACTGCGCTGGCGCGCGCTCAAGTCACCGCGACTGACGGGAACCCTGACGTCCGCCAGTGAAGGTGTCTGGGCGCTGCATTGGGACGATCGCAGTCTGAATGCGGATGCGTGGATGATCGCGGATCGCAGTGAATCCGGCTCACTATTACTCACCATGCAGGCGAAGTCTCGCGGTACAGATTTCAGTTACGATTTTCATGATCTGCGCTTTGCAAAGATCCCGCAGGACAGCCGGGTAGAAACGGCCGCTGGCTACTAGCGAGCGACGGGCCGGAAAACATTTCACTTATCGACATAATTTTCAGGAGTAGTCATGCAGCGGCGTACCTTGATCCAGTCCATGATGTCAACACCCCTGTTGGGGGCGGCCGCGGCGAGTGCAGCCAGAGACAGTGGCCCATTGGCGTCTGCCGGCTACAGCAGCAGCGATTCCAGCCAGAAGAGTATGGGTCTGCTGCGTCCCAAGCGGCTCGAAGCGGGCATGACCGTCGGGCTGGTTACACCGGCGAGTAACGCCTGGGAGGACGAGGATATTCGTTTCGCCGGCGATGTCGTGCGCTCATTGGGGTTCGAGGTGAAAGAGGGCAAGCACCTGTATCGCCGCACCCAGTACCTCGCGGGTCCGGACGCTGCCCGTGCCGAAGATTTCAACCAGATGTTTGCAGACAGCCATGTGGATGCCGTGTTCTGTCTGCGCGGCGGCTATGGGACGCCACGCATCCTGCCCATGATCGATTACGGATTGATTCGCAACAATCCCAAAGTATTGCTTGGCTATAGCGACATAACCGCGCTGTTGAATGCGATCTATCACCGAAGTGGGGTAATGACCTTCCACGGTCCGATTGCCGCACAGAACTTCACCGACTACACCCTGGCCGAGTATCAAAAGGTGCTGGTACATGGCGAGCGACCAGTCCCGCTGGGCGCGCCGCCACCCTTTGACACGGCCCCGGGTCGGGTCGAAAAACGCAATCGCATCACCCGTTTCGCTGGTGGCCGCGCTCGCGGACGCTTGATTGGCGGAAACCTGTCTCTGATGACGAGCTTGGTCGGTACGCCCTTCGAGCCCGACTATCGCGGCAAAATTCTGTTTCTGGAAGACGTCAGCGAAGCACCGTACCGGGTGGATCGTATGCTCACCCAGCTCTGGCTGGCAGGAAAATTACAGCAGGTCGCAGGTATCGTATTTGGCAAATTCACGGATGCGGAAGCCAGCGGTAATACCTTCAGCATGGAACACGTACTGCGCGAGCGCACCGCAGATCTTGGCATACCGGTCGTGCGTGGTCTGATGATCGGACACGTGGAAGACCAGACCACGGTACCAGTGGGCGCTATGGCAGAGCTGGATGGCGATGCCGGCACGCTGGTGCTGCGGGAATCGGTTGTCAGCTGATTGGGTTCTCATTCAAGAGAGGGCGACAGCTATCGGCCGTAACGATAACTGCCGCCAATCTTGATTGGCGGTCAGCTGTTAGTATGCAGGACACCGCTTTCGGCAACCGTGCATCTGCTTTAAAAATATAACAATAGCTTTACATCTTATGACTGAACTCTCCTGGCTTACACTGTTGCCGCCTTTTATCGCGATTGGCTTGGCGCTTCTTACCCGACAGGTTTACCTGGCCCTGTTTTCCGGAATCTGGCTTGGGTTTTTCCTGCTCAATCACGATGGGTTCTTCGCTTCACTGGCGCAGGCGCTGGATGGGGTGCTGGCGGTACTGGCGAATCCGGGGGATGCCCGGGTGGTCGCCTTCACGCTGGTAATCGGTGCTTTCATCATCACGCTGGAGCGTTGTGGCGCGGTGAGCGGTTTTGTGCGATTTCTCGAGCGCAGTCGCTGGGTCACCAATGGCAAACGCGCGCAGTGGATGGCGTGGCTGGTGGGCATCGTCATCTTTATCGAATCGAACATCACTGTGCTGGTGGCGGGCACCGTTTCGCGCCCACTGTTCGACCGCTTCCGGATTGCCAGAGAGAAGCTTGCGTACATCATTGATTCCACTTCCGCGCCGGTTTGCATGCTGATTCCATTGAACGCCTGGGGTGCATTTAACCTCGGGCTGCTGGACGGGCTCGGTGTGGAGGATCCACTGAAAGTATTGCTGGCGAGTATCCCGCTAAACCTGTACGCGATTGCCGCCGTCGCGCTCACGGCCTACACGATTTCCCGCAACTATAATCCGGGCCCGATGGCGGATGTGCAGGCGCGTACCAGTGGTGGCGATCTGGATGGTATCGACATCAGCGAAAGTACCGGTGAGAAAAGCCATATCAAACCTCGGGCCATCAATATGCTCTTGCCCGTTCTGGTATTGATTCTGGCGATGCCACTGAGCCTTTGGATCACTGGTGACGGCAAAATTTTCCAGGGCTCTGGCTCTACGTCTGTGCTCTGGGCATCACTGGCTGCACTGACCACCGTATCGGTGATGGTGCTGTTGCAGCGCAGTATGTCGCTGGACGAGCTCAGCCATACCTGGATGGAAGGCGCCGGGCGTATGCTGCCGCTGGCGATTATTCTGGTGCTGGCACTTGCACTGGGTGCCATTTCCAAAACCCTCGGCACGGGCCAGTACGTGGCTGGCATGGTGGGGGATGCGATTCCTCTGGCATTGCTGCCGGTAGTCATTTTTCTGGTGTCCGGCGTGATTGCTTTTTCTGTGGGCTCCAGCTGGGGGACCTTCTCCATCATGTTGCCCATCGCCATTCCCGTGGCCAGCGCACTGGGTGCGGAGCCGGCACTGTTCGTCGCCGCGGTGTTGTCTGGTGGCATTTTTGGCGACCACAGCTCGCCGATCTCCGACACCACCATTGTGTCATCCCTGGCGGCCGGCACCGAGCATATCGAGCATGTGCGTACACAGATTCCCTATGCGCTGCGCGCCGGTGTAGTAAGCGCGGTGGGTTTTGTCGTACTTGGTTATGTGATGCTGTAGCACGGTTCAGGGAGACTTGCGGATGAATGACGAGGATTGCAAACAGGGTGAAACAAAATGACAAAGAGCCCTTGTGAGGTAGTGCTATTTACCGGGGATAGCGCATTTGCCAGTCGCTGGGTCCAAGAGCTGACGCCGCTCGCCGAGCACGATATGGACGCGCCTATTGCATTGGCATTTGCGCATGCCAGTGAGGGCGGATTGGAGCTTGCGCTGGCACGGGGCGCAGTACAGGTTCTGGTGGTGGACGATCAGGGGCTTGATGAAGGCGATGTGTCCGCGATCCTGGCCCGGGTGCGGGCGCAGCGTGCAGAGATTGACTGTGTACTGCTTACCGGCGCCGACGAAGCCTCGGGTACCGGTTTTGAATGCGTGATTTCCCGGGGCGAGTCCAATTATGGTGTGGTGTACCGCACCTTGCGACGTATCCTGCTGGAGCGTATTGCAACGCCCTTTGCCGATGCACTGCGGGAATATGTGTACGCGGCGCGCGACTCCTGGCATACCCCCGGGCACTCCAGTGGCGATAGTCTCAGCACCAGCCCGTGGATCGCCGACTTTTATCGCTTTATGGGCGAGCACATCTTTAATACCGATCTCTCGGTGAGTGTGAAAATGCTGGACTCGTTGATGGACCCCATCAGTGTGATTCGTCAGGCCCAGCACCTTACTGCAAAGACATTTGGTGCACACCAGAGTTACTTTGTGACCAACGGCACCTCCACTTCGAACAAGATCGTACTGCAGCACCTGCTGCGCCACGGCGACCGGGTTATCGTAGACCGCAACTGCCACAAGTCTGTGCACCACGCCATGATCATGAGTGGTGCGCAGCCGGTTTATCTGGAGTCTGCGGTCAATCAGCACTATGGCATTTACGGGCCGGTACCTCAGCGAGAAATATTCGCGGCCATCGATGCGAATCCGGGCGCACGGTTGCTGGTGCTCACATCCTGTACGTACGACGGCCTGCGCTATGACCTGCGCCCGATTATCGACTACGCACACGCGGCTGGATTGTTCGTCCTCATTGATGAAGCCTGGTACGCCCATGGCCGCTTTCACCCCGACCTGCGCCCGACCGCGCTGGAGTGTGGGGCGGATTTTGTTACCCAATCTACGCACAAGATGCTCTCGGCCTTTTCTCAGGCGAGCATGATTCACGTGGGCGATTTTAGTTGGCAATCGTCCTGTGATGACGAGATTCACGATGTGTTTGATGCAGCCGGTTTCCGCGAAGACATCAATATGCACACCTCTACCAGTCCCCAGTACGGCATGATCGCCAGCCTCGATGTAGCCCGCAAGCAGATGAGTATTGAGGGTTATGAGGTGCTGGATCGCACCCTGGGGTTCGCCGAAGAAATACGCCAGTTTGTTGATCAGAATACGGTTTTTCGCAGTCTGAATGCAGAGGATTTATGCGGCCGTGCGCTGGCCAACGACGGCATTCGCCTCGACCCGACAAAAGTCACCATTGATGTAGGGCAAGCGGGCGTCAGCGCACCGCACGCACAGGCCACACTGTTTTCCGATTTTGGCATTCAGGTGGAGAAGAACACCCACAATACGCTGTCGTTTCTGGTCACCATTGGTACCACGGAGAGCAAGGTATTGCGTCTGAAGCAGGCTCTACGCAAGCTGTCAGATGGTGCATGTCGTGTTCGGGTGCGCCGGGTTGCCGCCGCGGGCAACGAGGAAGAACCGGTGCGCGGGCAGGGCCTGCCAAATCTGAGTGCAATTGTTGCTTTGCCACGCACGGCGTACTTTGCCAGAGGCGAAAAGTTGGCCTGGGAAGGCGATGGGCGCGCTCAACTGATTGGCCGTATTGCCTGTGATGAGGTGGTGCCCTATCCACCGGGTATTCCCCTCCTGGTGCCTGGCCAGAAAATTACCGAAAAAATTCTGGACGCCATTATTGCTTTTACCTGTGAACGTGCGGATTTGGAAATGCACGGCTTGCGCCGTGAGGACGGCTTTCCGGCAATACGGGTATTGACGGAAAGCGAGACCGCATCGGCGATGAAGGAATACGAGGAACTGTTTACACAGGAAAATGCCGGGACGTCGTCCGGGAGTGAGGTGTCAGAGGTGGTGGTATCAAAGATTGATGCATCGCGGGAGGCCGTATGAACACAGTGTGGAAGCAGGTTACGCTATTTGCCCTCGTCGGTGTACTGGTGATTGCTGGCGTTGCGCTCTCGACGCTCTATTCACCGGGAGAAATCCCGTCGGCAGAAGAAGCCAGTAGCGCTGATCAGAGCAAGCCGGATTTTGTATCGGTGCGCGGTAGCAATATCAAGGTTGCCATGCGCTATGTGACCACAGACAACCTGGTTGGCGAGTCGCTGGACGGGTACCGGGATAATCTCTGTATGTTGGCAGCGCCAGCTGCGCATGCATTGGAAAAGGTCGCGCTGCGGCTGGCGGAAGAGGGGCTGGGTTTGGAACTGTTTGACTGCTACCGCCCGCAGCAGGCCGTCAACCACTTTGTGCGCTGGGCCGCTGCGCCGGAAGATCACAGCACCAAGGCAGACTTTTATCCGCGGGAGAAAAAGTCCGAGATGTTTGAACGAGGCTATATTGCCGAGCGCTCCGGCCACAGTCGCGGAGCCACTGTAGATCTGACGCTTTACCGTTTGGATACCGGTGAAGCGCTGGATATGGGCACCGGGTTTGATTTTATGGATACACGCTCGGCGACAGAGTATCCGCTGGATGATGCCAGCGCACGCGTCAATCGACTGCGCCTGCGGGATGTCATGGCCGCCGAGAGTTTCGTCAATTATGCACAGGAGTGGTGGCACTACACCTACAAGCCCGAGCCCTATCCGGACACCTATTTTGATGTGCCGGTTTCTCTGGCATCACAGTCAAAAGATGAGACCAGAGTATCGGCGTTGCAAACCGGCGCGGAGCAGGCTGATCTTTACCTGCCATTACTGCGTGAGCAGAGGGTGGGACTGGTGGTCAATCAGACTTCCCGTGTGGGCGAATCACACCTGATTGATTTTCTGCGCCAGCGAAAGGTTGGCCTGCAGAAAATTTTCGCACTGGAGCACGGTGTGCGCGGCAACGTGGAAAACGGTGGCAAGGTAGAAGATGGTATCGACGGCCCGAGTGGACTGCCCATCGTTTCGCTCTATGGCGGTAATTACGCACCCAGCGCGGAGGCCCTGGCGGAGCTGGACTGGCTGGTATTTGATATCCAGGACGTGGGGGTGCGCTTCTATACCTACATCAGCTCCCTGCACTACCTGATGCAGGCCTGCGCCGATCACCAGATCCCGTTGTTGGTACTGGATCGTCCGAACCCGAATGGTGACTACATCGACGGTCCTGTGCTGGAAAAATCTTTTCAAAGCTTTGTGGGCATGCACCCCATCCCGCTGGTACACGGCATGACGGTGGGAGAACTGGCGCAAATGATCAATGGTGAGGGCTGGCTGGATGGTGGTGTGCAATGTCCACTGACGGTCATTCCGGTGGCGAATTATCGCAAGCGCATGGCCTACAGCCTGCCCGTGCGACCGTCGCCGAACCTGCCGAATGATCTATCTATCCGATTGTATCCTTCCCTGGGACTGTTTGAGGGCACCACCGTGAGTGTTGCGCGTGGTACCGATTTCCCGTTCCAGGCATTGGGGCATCCGGACGATACCCGGGGCGTGTTTTCGTTTACCCCAAAACCAATCGCCGGTGCCAGCGAGAATCCAAAGCACAAGGGTACGCCCCTGAACGGTGACGATCTGCGCAATGCGGATGCGCAGGTGCGCTTTTCACTGGAGCCGTTACTCTCCTGGTCTCAGCGCACGGGCGAGTCACCCGAGGCTTTCTTTTCCCGCGCCGGTTTTTTTGACAAGCTCGCTGGCACCGATGAGTTACGCAAGGCGGTTATGGCGGGGGCGTCAGCGGGACAGATTCGCGCGTCCTGGCAGTCTGATCTCGCGGCCTTTCGTCAACTGCGGCAGCCCTATCTGTTGTACCCGGAGTAATGAGTGTGCAGCGGCATATTAACGATATTCTACAGCAGGTACCCAGCGGCCGACTGATGTCGGTCGATTTGCTGCGGGGGCTGGCCATCGCCGCCATGGTTCTGGTCAACAACCCCGGAAGCTGGTCTTACGTGTATGCGCCCATGGCCCACGCGGAGTGGCATGGCTGGACTCCGACCGATGTGATTTTCCCGCTGTTTCTGTTTGTCGTTGGCCTGTCGATGGTACTGTCATGTGGTCGCAGCCGGCCTTTCCCCGCAGTCGGTTGGGGGCAGTGGAGCAGGGCGCTCAAGTTGTTTGCACTGGGGCTGTTTCTGGCGGTGTTTTTCTATAATTTTCGCGACGACACCTACAACTGGGTACAGGATCGGCTTGAAGGCATTCGTTGGATGGGTGTGTTACAGCGGATCGCGCTGGTTTACATCCTTTGCTGTTATCTGGTGCGCTGGCTTTCTTTGCCCGGGTTGGTGATCGCGGCGGTGCTGTGCAGCCTGATCCCCTGGCTGATGATGCTATTTTTGCCCTACCAGAATGCCGCTGGAGAAACCTTTCAGGGGCAGCTGGCGTTCGGCAATCATTTTTCTGCCTGGCTGGACCAGTGGTTGCTCGGCGCAGAGCATGTCTATTACCGCAGTGCCGAGCCTTTCCCGTTTGACCCCGAGGGGGTGCTGACCACCTTTGCTGCGGCATCTACCTGCCTGCTTGGTGTTCTGGCCGGTTTGGTCTGGAAGCACTCGGCAGCGGACCGCACCTCGCAACTGCGATTGTGTCGCAACTGGGCATTGGGTGGCGCGGCGATGTTGCTGGTGGGGCAGTGCTTACATCCTCTGGTGCCCATCAACAAGGCGCTCTGGTCGCCGAGTTTTGTGCTGGTTACCGCCGGTGTGTCTGCCCTGTTGCTGTCCGGACTCTATTATCTGGTGGATATTCGCGAACGCCGCCGCGCGCTGGCGCCATTGCTGGTATTCGGCGTCAATGCCATCGCCCTGTTTATGCTCGCGGGGGTGGTGGGGCGGCTGTTGATCATGTTGCCGGTGGGGGATACCACACTCAAAGGCTGGCTGTTCCATACTGTGTTTCAGCCCTTGTTTGGCAGCTACGGCGGTTCACTGGCATTTGCGGTGTCCAGCCTGGCGCTGTTCTACCTGGTGATGTGGCAGATGTATCGTCGCCGTATTATCTGGAAAGTATGAGTGGCTGTGTGCTGGGGCTTTGGTTGGGCTGATTTTTGGACTCATTGGTAAAGGTGAATCGTGTGGCCGAGGGTGTGGATTCCAGTACACGGGTATTTCTCGCCGCACTCCGTCGAGTGTTCCCGGGTGAGCGCTTGCTTTGCGGGCGCGAAAATACCGCACCCTTCGAGTGTGATGCGCTGCCGGTCTACTGTGAGGCGCCGCTGGCGGTAGCCCTCGCGCACAGTGAGCAGGATGTGGTGGCAGCGGTTCGGTTGTGTCATGAATATGGTGTGCCGCTGGTCTCCCGCGGCGCCGGCACCGGCCTCTCCGCCGGCGCGAAACCGATCGCGCAGGGCTTGCTTCTGGTCACTGCACCGATGAACCGGATTCTCGATCTGGACCCCCAGGCGATGACGGCGCGGGTGCAGCCCGGTGTCATCAATCAGCAGATTTCCACCGCTGCGGCCCCACACGGGCTGTACTATGCGCCGGATCCCTCTTCCCAGATCGCCTGTTCCATTGGTGGCAACGTTGCGGAAAATGCCGGTGGTGTGCATTGCCTGAAATACGGCGTCACCGTACAGAACGTGCTTGCAGTGCGGGTAGTATCTGCCGCTGCCGGCAGTGTGGGCGAGGTACTGAGCCTCGGCGGCGGTTGCCTCAGCCAGCCTGGATACGATCTGCTCGCGCTGGTGCACGGCAGTGAAGGCGGTCTGGGGGTGATTACCGAGGTGACCGTCAAGCTGACACCGGTACCGGAAAAAACACACACCCTGATGGCGGATTTTGCCAGCGTCCGCGCCGCGGCTGATGCGGTGTCCGCCATCGTGCGGGCGGGCGTGATCCCCGCCGCCCTGGAAATGATGGACAAACTCGCCATCTCTGCCACCGAAGCGTTTTGTCATGCCGGCTACAACCTGGAAGCGGCGGCAATATTGTTGATTGACCTGGACGGGCATCTCCTTGAGGTGGACGCGGAGCTCGCGGTGGTCGAACAGGTCTTGAGTGCCTCTGGTGCCGTGCAGGTGCAGCGTGCGGCAGATGCAGTACAGCGGGCTCGCTGGTGGAAAGGGCGCAAAAGTGCCTTCCCGGCCATTGGCCGGCTGAGCCCAGATTACTACTGTATTGATGGCACCGTGCCCCGGCACCGTATCGGCGAGGTGCTGGAAGCAACCGCGCGCTTCGCCGAGCACTATAAGCTTCAGGTAGCCAATGTATTCCATGCGGGGGATGGCAACCTGCACCCGATCATCATGTTCGACGGCAGTGAACCGGACGCCCTGGAGCGCACGGAAAAATTGGCCGCGGACATTCTCGAATACTGCATTGCGGTAGGCGGCACGATCACTGGCGAACACGGTGTGGGTATCGAAAAAATCAATCAGATGGCGGTGCAGTTCAGCGATGCCGAGTTGGAGCAGTTTCGCGCGATCAAACGCGCATTGGATCCTTTCCAGCTTCTGAATCCCGATAAGCAGATTCCTACCCTGGCCCGGTGCCAGGAGTATCGCGCGTTGAGGCAAGACCGTGGCTGAAATGACAAACCCGGATACCAATCAGGATTGTTCCGAAGGCCTCGCCGCTCAGGTACGTGAATGCTATGTCACAAATGCAGAGCTTGAAGTGGGAGCGACTTCGCGGCCGCATCTGGTGGTGGGAGGCAACGGTAGCCGTGTCGCATTGGGTATGCCCGGCGACGCCACACTCATACTGGGCGCGCACCGGGGCATTATTGATTACCAGCCCGAGGAACTGACGCTGCGCGCCCGCGCGGGCACGCCCTTGAGCGAACTGGAAGCGTTACTGGCAGAAAATAATCAGTGCTTTGCCGCGGAGATACCGCAGCCGTCCCCACAGAGTACTCTCGGTGGCGCCATTGCCTGCGGATGGGACGGACCTTCCCGCGCGTTTGGCATGGCACTGCGCGACAGCCTGCTGGGCTGCAGGTTAATCAATGGCCGTGGTGAAACCGTCAACTTTGGCGGGCAGGTCATGAAAAATGTGGCGGGCTATGATCTGGCGCGGCTGCAAGTTGGCGCGCTGGGTACCCTGGGGGCGATTCTCGATGTCACCCTGCGGCTGCAACCGCGCGCTGAACATACAACCTCGGTCAGTTTTGAGGTCGAGCCGGAGGCGCTGGGCCAATGGTGGCGGCGCACACGTAATCTGCGCCCACTGCTGACGGGTACCTGCTATCTGGACGGGCGACTGTATCTGCGCATCAGTGGACGAGCCATCGCGGTACAGGACCTGCTCACACAATTGGGTGGCGACGCCACAGATTTCGACTGGACAGCGTTGACGAATCTTCAGTTACCGTTTTTCTGCAGTGAGCGGCTCGCCTGCGTGCATGTGCCCCGCTATGCCCGATTGCCGGTAACGGCTGGGCAGGCGCTGATCGAGTGGGAAGGTGCGCGGGTCTGGGTGCGAGAGGGTGATCATCACGCACTCGCCCGTGCCGCCGCCGATCTCGGCGGCTTCGTACAGGTGCTGCGCGGACCGCTGGTTGCTGTGCAGGCGGATGCGCCGGAGTGGCATCGTGCATTGCGCGACGCTCTGGACCCGAGGGGTCTGTTCAATCCCGTACAGTTTCGCACACGGTTTTGCAGCAGCGACGGGGCGCCCGAACGCGTGGCAAAGGGAGTGGGGCAGGAATAAATGCAGGTCAATCTGATTGATGGGCTTCTGCAGGAGCCTGAAAAGCAACGCGCCGAGCAGGTACTGAATGCCTGTGTGCACTGTGGGTTCTGCACTGCAACCTGTCCCACCTACCTGCAGGGGGGCAATGAGCTGGATAGCCCGCGGGGGCGCATTTACCTGATCAAGGAAATGCTGGAGCAGGGTACTGCGAGCGATGCCACCCGGACCCATCTCGACCGTTGCGTTACCTGTCTCAGTTGTGAAACCACCTGTCCCTCCGGAGTGGAATATCACAAGCTGGTGGCCATTGGGCGCACCACCAGTGAACGCCTTGCCCCCCGCAGCCCGTGGCAGAAGGCACTGCGCTGGGGACTGCGCAACTTGCTGGTAACCCCCGGGCTTTTTTCCGGGTTAATCAACATTAGTCGGAAATTTTCGGCACTGTTGCCGGCAGCGGTCAAGCGTGTTTACTTTCCTCCGCAAGCAGAAAAGATGGCACTGACCAACCCGGTGCTCACCGCAAACACTCGGCCTCCGGCCCTCGAGCGTGGCACGGTGCTGATCGTGCGTGGGTGCGTACAGCCGTCGCTGAGACCGCAAACCGATGTGGCACTGGAAAAGATACTGCAACAATGCGGCGTACCCGTCTGCATCAGTGCGGCGGTCAGCTGCTGTGGTGCGGCCAGTTTTCATACCAGTGGCGAAGCCCAGGCACGGGCACTGGCGCGGGCAAATATCGATGCCTGGTGGCCCCTTTACGAGCAACAACAGGCGGACAAAGCCCCGTTGCGGGCCATTGTGTCGACCGCGTCAGGCTGCGGCGTGCATCTGAAGGATTATCCCCATGTGCTTGCGGATGACTCGGAGTACCTGGAGAAAGCCCAGATTCTGGCCGGCCTGATACGTGATCCTGTTGAGCTACTGGAGTCGGTGTTTGACGGGTCCACGCCCGAGTTTCTGGGAAAACTGCGTGCACAAAAGCTCGTGTTCCACTGTCCCTGTACCCTGCAGCACGGTCAGGCGCTGCCCGGCCGGGTTGAGGCTCTGTTGCATAAACTGGGAGTGCAGCTGCCGGTAGTGGGCAATAGCCACCTGTGCTGTGGTTCCGCAGGTACCTATTCCATTTTGCAGCCCACTATGTCCAGGCGGTTGCGCGAAGAGAAACTGCAATCGCTGCAGGCGAGCCACCCGGAAACCATCCTCACCGGGAATATCGGGTGCCAGCTCCATTTACAGGCGGGAACCGAAACGCCGGTGCGTCACTGGCTGGAAATTCTGGCGGACGGGCTGCCACCCTCCTGAGTACGATGTTTCGCACTTTCCTGTCGCGCTATAGCCCTGACCAATAGCAAAAAACTGGTCGATATCCTGGCTGCAGGGTGTAATTCGCCTGTGATGCGTATTTCTCTGTTGTGAATTTTACCGAAGTTGCACGAAGTGCTATGAAAACCGGTGCAGTAAGCGCTGGCTTTCTTACCGATTGAACTCAGGTCACAGGTTCTTCCACTGTTCGGCCAGTATTTCGAGCCTGGTCAATCTTTTGTTCCTGCTTGAATGCACTGATTTGCCTGAGTGCCTGGCGTAGAAAACCGTCGGATTTTTCCAAGGCGCTTCCGGCATCGTGACGGTTCAGGCCGCTCAATATCATCATGATGGCCAGTTTGGCATTGTGCTCACATTCCTCGAGTACACGATCTGCCTCCGCCAGCTCCACACCGGTGGCTTCCATCACAATTCGGCGGGTGCGGCTCACCAGTTTTTCATTGGTCGCTTTGACATCCACCATCAAATTATAAAAGCTCTTGCCAATGCGGATCATGCTGGCGGTTGTCAGCATATTCAGTACCAGCTTCTGTGCCGTACCGGCTTTCATCCGTGTAGAGCCGGTTAACACTTCCGGGCCGACTTCGGGGAGGATCGCGATGTCTGCTTCAGTGGCGATGGCTGCGGATTTATTGCAGGAAAGTGCTACGGTGGTACAGCCCAGGGCGCGGGCGTAGCGCAGTCCGCCAATAACATAGGGCGTGCGACCGCTGGCGGCGATGCCGACAACCACGTCATTTTCCGTCAGTTGAATCTTGCGGAGATCTTCACCAGCGAGGGTTAGGCTGTCTTCCGCTCCTTCCTGGGCGCGATAGACAGCCTCTTCGCCGCCGGCGATCAGCGCAACCACCATCTTCTCACTGACGCCATAGGTGGGTGGGCACTCTACCGCATCCAGAATACCAAGCCGGCCACTGGTGCCTGCCCCGATATAAACGAGCCGCGCGCCGCGTTTAAAGGCTTCCGCGATGGCATCGACGGCCCGTGCGATTTGGGGGATTTCGCGGTGAACCGCGGCGGGTACTTCCCGATCCGCCGCGTTGATCTTTTCCAGAATCTGCTCACTCGGCAAGAGATCGATGTCCAGGGTGTCTGCGTTGCGCGCCTCGCTGGCGAGGGTAGCCAACTCATTGATCAGTTGCGTATTCATGCTTGGTTGTTCCTTGATGCTCTTGGGGGATACGCCCCATTCATCTAATGTTCTTTAGCACTGACGGCGACCAGGGTTCAGCGGAGTGGGTCGATGCTGAGCACTAGTGCTTTCTGTCGTGCCAGCATACAGGCGCCGTCCAGTGCGGTTCCCAAGGGTGGGATTTGTCGCTGTTGATGTTCGGGGTGCAAATGCGGACTCAGCTTGTCCGCGAGACCGCCAAGAATGGCCAGTGGTAAATTCTCGTCCCCACTGGCAGCCTGAATCAGGCGATCGACTTCTGTGGCGGTTTTTCCAATGATGTCCCGTGCCAGTGGGCATTCTGGAAGGTGACTGAACACAGCCGGGGCCAGCGCCGCATATTCTCGGGATCCAGCCCGCTGTAGCCATGGCAGGATTTGCGCGCGCTGTTCCCCAACTTCGGTCATCACCTGCTGGCAAAGTGCGCTCACGGCCTTGCCGTGGGTGTCCAGCTCCCAAAGCAGTGCGCGTACCAAGCTCTTGCCAATGGCGGCGCCGCTGCCTTCATCGCCCACTGCCAGTCCCCACCCCCCGAACTGACGGATTTCTCCATCGCGCCCGAGGCGCATCGCCACCGAACCGGTGCCAATCGCCACCATTACAATCGGGGTCCCAGCACCGGCACCCAGCAGCGAAGTCTGTGCGTCCGACGCGATCTGCACACTGGCAAATCCCAGTGCGCAAAGGCGCTGTCGAAGTTTTTCTGCGGAAGTCGGATTGCCGGCGCCGGCGACACCGCAGGCCAGATGCACCTGGTTGGGGTGAACCCGCTCCCGCGCCAGTACCTGCCGGCTCAGGCCGGCAATATTGTTGATCGCTCCGTCTAGGTCCTGGGTCAGTGAGCTTGCACCGGACTTGAGCGTGAGTCGCTCACCGTGCGCGTCCTCAAGGCGGGCCAGTGTCTTTGTGCCACCACCATCTATCCCTAGAAAATATCCGTTCATGGTTGCGTACGTTGGTTATCCATTGGCTGTGGTCTGACTGCGGATGATTGCGTTGTCCGCTGAGAGCTCGGGAGATGGCTTACCCAGGTTGCACACTGCAAAGGAAGCCAGCGTGCCCAAACAAAGCTGCCAGGGGAACGCGATAACGAACGGATCGTCCGTGCCGGTGAGCAGGGTGATCATCCAGGGTTGCTGAAGCAGCGTCACCACAAACCCGACAACCAGGGCCCAGCCGACACTGCCGGCGTTGCCGCGGCCGGTAAACAGGGCGGTGAAAAATACACCCAGCAGTCCCGAGTAGGCGAAGACCATCACTGACAGTGCGAAGGTGATTAGCGGCAGGTCGCTCATCTGTTGCCAGTAAAAACACAGTATTGCCATGCCGCCCAAGGTGCTTGCCACAATCGCCATGCCCCAGCGCCCGGCACGCACGAAATGCGCGGCCGGCTTTTGTACCTTGCGCTGACTTAACCAGTGCCGGTACAGGTCTTCCGTGAGCACGCTGGCCATGGAATTGAGACTGGAATTGAGCGTGGACAGTGCCGCAGCAATCACACCAATGGTGACCAGGCCGCGCAGACCGGCGGGCATTTCATGCAACACGTAGTGCATAAATACGGTGACATCGCCACCGCTAGGTTTAGACACATTGGCGCCGGCCATCAATTCAGGGGACTGGTAAAAAATATGCAGCAGCAAGCCGATACCCATGAAAACGGCCATGACCGGTACCACCATGACCACGGAATACAGCACTGCACGGGCGCCATCGCGGGGGGTTTTGCAGGTAAGAATGCGCTGAGTAACATCCTGGTCGAGGCCGAAGGCCGCAATGTTCAACAGTACAAAACCGGTTAGCGTGGCCCAGAGATTAAACGGGTCACTCAGGTCCCAGCGGGTATCGACCAGCGTGAGTTTGGAAGCCCCGCCATCGGATGGGGCGGCGAGTGCCCCAACAATTTGACCCAGATCAGCGGGAATTTGCCAGAGCAGCACTGCCACTACCGCAATCGCGGCACTGACGTAAACTGCGCACTGCAGTACATCGCTCTGAATCACCGAGCGCACGCCCCCGATCAGCGTCTGTAACAAGCCTGCCGCACTGAGTAGAATGACGGCGGCAATGACGTGGTTTGCGGCAATGTCGTTAAACAGAATCATGGATACCGCGATGGCTGCCATATACAGACGTGCGCCACTGGCAAACACCCGGCCGAGCAGATAAATACCGCCGGCGCGATGTTTCGCTCGCTCCCCGAAGCGGGATTGCAGTAATTCGTAAACGGTCGTGACGCGATTGGCGTAGAAGCGCGGTATTAGATAGCGGGCAACGATGATTGCGGCAATCACTGCGCCGACATTGGTGAACAGGTAGGTAAGGTCACCGCGATATCCCAGGTCCGGTCCGCCGAGAAACGTGGCGGCGGATTGCGTGGTCGCCAAAGTGGAAATGGCGACCATCCACATCGGCATGCTGTTTCGGGCCAGGAAGTAATCGCGGCTATCTTTTGTGCGGCGCTGGCTGAAGTGCCAGCCGGACGCGGCCAGTAATGCCAGGTAAAGCGCGAAAATTCCCCAGTCCAGACCGGTAAACTGCAGTTCCATCATTCGACTCTCAGTTTCCCGCAGCTATGGGCAGTCGGGATAATTATTTATTCCTGTTATTCTATTCAATTGGTATCATTTATTCTTATGGGGTGCAAAGCATTTTCCATCGGTGGTACCGATAGTGGTAACCTGACTGGCAGCTGAGGTACCCGATGAGCGGCCCGGGGTTTTGGGCATTGTTACATTTGTCGCGTTGAACACTGCGACACCGAGATAGACCGTAGTTATGGGATCACTGGCCAAAATCCGCGCAATGCGCGACTCCATGTCAAATCACGAGCGTCGTATTGCCGATTTTCTCCTGAATAATGTGGAAATCGTGCGCTCGCATTCATCAAAAGCCCTTGCGGAACAAGTGGGGGTTTCCCAGTCGAGTGTCGTCAAGTTCAGCCAGAAGCTGGGTTATAAAGGTTATTCGGACTTCAAGCTTTCGCTCAGTGAGTCCGTGGCCCGCTCAGCAATGTTGCCTCAGGCGATTCATGGTGACATTGCTTCAGATGATGATCCGGCTACGGTCGCTCGAAAGCTCATTAGCCGGAAGAATATGGCCCTGAATGAAACGGTGATGGCCAACTCGGAAGATGCGTTGATCCGCTCTGCGGAGGCTTTGCGAACGGCGCAGCGAATACTGTTGTTTGGGGTGGGTGCGTCCTCATTAGTGGCTCGGGATATTGCTTATAAGCTGATGAAACTGGGCAAGTCGGTGCTGATCGAAAGTGACACCCATGTGCAAGTGGCCAATGCTGCAACGCTTGGTGAAGGTGATCTGGTTTTTGCGATTTCTGAGTCTGGAACCACGCAAGACGTAGTCAGGGTTGCACAGGCTGGCGTTGCCCAGGGTGCTGAAGTTTTGTCTCTGACCCGCTTTACCCGGAATCCACTGACTGAATTGGCGACCTTTCCTCTCTACTGTGTGGCAAACGAAACGGAGGCGCGCAGTTCATCCATCCTTGCACGCACCGCACAGTTTATGGTCATTGACCTTCTGTTTATTCTCATTTCCCAGAGAGACCGAAAAGCCAATGAACTGTTTGAGCGCAGCCGGCAGGCGGTTGAAGTGTTGAGACACCATTCCAAGTGATGATCAGTCATTGTGGGGCGCTGAGTGGCGGTTCCGCGTTTGGGGATGAAAATTCCGGTTGAATTGTGCGGCAAGGAATAATATATTCTTATTGTCCGCTAGCATTTGGAATTATTACTTTTGTGGTGAGCCCGGTCTCGCGGACTCTGGTTTTGGTCATCGAACTTCGGTTTACCCTGGCCAAGGCCGTTCACCTTGTACTTCCAATTCGGATTTCCTCTTGTTGAATTGGCATTGGAGCCCTATTTGGGCTCCGGTTTTTTCCCTTCACTCGGCGGCGAATTCTGGCTCCCTATCGGTTTATCCTGGGCTGTTAGTTTTCCGGCGAAACACGCCAAAGAAAATAGAAATTAGTGCGGCGATTCCCAATAGCCAGCAGTAATGGATACTGCCCGCCAGGGCCAGTGGCGAAACCTTGGCCAGTGAGGAGGCCAGTAGTATCTGGGCACCGTAGGGCAGCAGGCCCTGTACGGTACAGGAGTAGATGTCTAACAAGCTGGCGCTGCGCCGTGGATCGACACCGTAGCGGTTGGCCATGTTTCTGGCGAGCTGGCCGGTAAGCAAAATCGCAACGGTATTGTTGGCGGTGCAGACATTGGTTACGGCAACCGCGGCGCTGATGCCCAGCTCCCCGGTTTTCCGTCCGGGGGTGCCGCCGCCCCTGAGGCGGCTGATTCGATCGATCTGCTGCTCCAGCCACGCAATACCTCCGCCGGCGCGCATCAGTGCGCCGAGGCCGCCGATCATCAGTGACAGGATCAGGATTTCCTGCATACCGGTGTAGCCGGCGTAAATGTCTTTGGAAAATCCAATGATGGAGTAATCTGGTTGCAGCGCCATGCCAATCGCGCCCGCCAACAAAATTCCCACAAACAATACCAGCAGCACGTTCACACCGCTTACCGCCAGTACAAGTACCAGAAGGTACGGCAGCACCCGGATCAGCTCGTAGTCTCCGGGCGCGGATACCTGTGCGGTGCTGCCGGCAAAGTACAGCCAGATCAGGGCCACAATGGCGGCGGGGAGGGCAATCAGCAGGTTCATGCGGAACTTATCGCGCATTTTTACCCCCTGGGTGCGGGTGGCGGCGATGGTGGTGTCGGAAATAATCGACAGGTTGTCGCCAAACATGGCACCGCCCACCACCGTGCCAATGGTCAGCAGCATGGGTAATTCGGTGGCATCACTGAGGCCCGCCGCGATGGGTGCAATCGCCGCAATAGTGCCCATGGACGTTCCCATGGCGGTGGCCACAAACGCAGTGATCAGAAACAGGCCCGGCAGCACCAGCGTGGGGGGAATCACACTCAGGCCGAAGTTCACGGTGGCATCCACACCACCCGCGGCCTTGGCGACGCTGGCGAATGCGCCCGCAAGAAGGTAGATAAGCACCATGGTGACGATGGTTGGGTCGCCCACTCCGTGCACGAACGTATCGATACGGCGGCTGAGTGGCCCATGCGCAAGCAGGATTGCCAGGGCGATGGCCGGCAGGATCGCGACCGGTGCGGAAACCTGATAGAACGCCATGTCCACGCCCTGTGTCTGAAACCAGAGTCCGGCACCAACAAAGAGCGCAAGAAACAGGGCCAGTGGTAGTAGGGCGATGGCAGAGGGGCTGGGTGCTGGTGTGGGCGATTGTTGAGATGATTGAGGTGTCATGGATACCGCTGTTACCGCATTTTTCCGTGGGGGAGTGCCGACACCGCATAGGGTGCAACGTGAAAAAAGGCGCGGATTTTAAACAGTATAGCGGGCAGAGGCTAACCGATTCGCGGGTGGAGCCTGATGGGTGCCGGTGACGCTTGAGCCGACCGGCGATACCTGTGTTGTCGGCGGGCTCTGCGTGGCATAAAAAAAGCCCGGGGGTTTTCGCCCCCCGGGCTTTTTCAACGCTTGCCCCGGTTCAGGGACGAGTGATTAGCTTTGTACCTGGTTCAGTGCTGGCTCCTGCGCAGGTTTGCCGCCCAGGCGGCGTGCCACCGCGGCTTTTGTGCGTGCCCCCAGCTGGTGGATATCCACCCCAATAGCGTACATGGCGGGCACCAGCAGCAGGGTGACAAAGAAGGCGACAAATACACCGAATGCCAGAGCCACCACAATGGGTTTCAGGAAGGCCGCCTGAATGCTGCGCTCCAGCATCATGGGCACCAGGCCGACAATGGTGGTGACGGTGGTCAGCAGGATGGGACGGAAGCGCGCCACACCGGCTTCGACGATGGCCTTCAGGGGCTCCATGCCTCTGTCACGCAGTCGATTGCAGTGGTCCATCAACACCAGGTTGTCATTGACGACCACCCCGGCCGCCGCGGCGATACCAAAGTAGCTGAAAATGGCCATGGTCATGCCCATCACGGCGTGTCCGAAAATGGCGCCCACGAACGCGAAGGGAATCGCGATCAGGATCAGGATCGGCTGCGAGTAGCTGCGGAAGGCAATGGCCAGCAGGCTGTACATCGCGAAGAACGCCATGGTGTAGAGACCGAGTACTTCCTGGATAAAGCGCTTTTCGCCCTCGGCCTGGCCCACAGCACCGCGGGAGATACCCGGGTAGCGTTTTTCCCAGTCGGGGAAGAAGTTCTCTTCCAGGTCCTTCATGATCTCACCGCGCACCTCCTCTTTCAGGTCCGCCATCACCCGCGCCGCGCGGCTGCCATTCCAGCGTTGGATGCGCTTGATGCCCGGGGCGTACTCCAGCTCGGCAACCGCCAGCAGTGGCAATTCACGGCCATCGTTTGTTCGCACACGGAAATCCTTCAGGCTCTCGATGGAGCGGCGAGACTCCAGCGGGTAACGCACCATGACTTTCACATCTTGTCCGGCGCGGGGCAGGCGCTGTACCTCTTCCCCGAAATAGGCCTGACGAACTTGGCGGTTGACGTCTGCCAGGGTAAGCCCGAGCTTGGCGGCACCGGGTTTCAAGTCGATGCGGATTTCCTCGGAGGCGCCCTCAAGATTGTTGCGTACATCGTACAGGCTCTCGTAGGTGCGCAGCTTTGTTTCCAGTTCTGCGGTGGCCTCGCGCAGCACATCCAGATCCGGGTGACGGATGGAAAGCTCGAAGCCCGGGCCATTATTATTGAAGGAATACTGCACCGAGACTTCCTTGGCATCTGGAATGTCACCCAGCAATTCGCGCAACCGCAGCGCGGCGTCCTTGGCAGACATATCGCGTTCTTCCGGCGGCGCCAGCTGAACAATGGCCATCACGCTGTCGCGACGAGAGCGGGTATACCAGTTTTCGATCAGGTGGCCGGATTGCCCCTGTTCTGCGGCGCGCTGGTTGACTTCTTGTTCCAGGCGCTTTTCCGCATCTTGCAGTTGTGCCAGCACTTCCAGGGCGCGGCTGTAGGGGGCGCCTTCGGGCATCACCACATTGACGATGACCTGGTCAGATTCGATTTCCGGCATAAAGCTTTTCTTCACCCAGCCATTGCCGAACATGCCAAACCCGATCATCAGCACCGCGATGAAAATACTTACCATCAGGTAGCGACGATTAACTGCCCACTGGCCGATACGGCGATAGTGGTGCTGCGCAAAGTAAACGATGCGGTCAGCGATACCTTTCTGGATGCGTCCAAAGCGGCCGAGGTTGGTGCGCGGCTTCAGGTTGTTCAGGTGCGCCGGCAGGATAAACAGGGACTCGATCAGGGAAAATAACAGCGCGAGTATGACGACCCAGGTGATGTGCCGGGTGAATTCACTGGTAGAGCCGCTGATGAAAATCCACGGCAGGAATGCGAGCACGGTAGTGACGACAGCAAATACGACCGGCTTTGCCACCAGCTGCGTGCCCAGTGTCGCCGCGTTCAGGCCGCCCCCAGGGTGCTGGTGCTCGGGGTTGTGGGATTCACTGTGAATGCTTTCCCCCACCACGATGGCGTCGTCGACCACGATCCCCAGTACCAGCAGGAAGGCAAATGTGGACAGCATATTCAGGGAAACCCCCACACTGGGGAGCAGCACAAAGGCGCCCGCATAGGCGGTGGCGATACCGATGGCAACCCAGAACGCGACCTTCGGGCGCAGACTGAACACCAGAACCAGCAACACCAGCAACAGGCCTTGCAGCGCCGATTTACTGATGGTCTCCATACGACCCTTGAAGGCCTCGGCGTTGTCAGTCCAGAGCGTGAGCTTGGCGCCTGCGGGCAGGGAATCAGTGCGCTCGCCGATCCATTTACGGATGCTGTCTGAGGCCGTGACAATGTCCATGATTTCTGTGGTCATGACCTGCAGCAGCACGGCGGGCTCGCCGTTGAGGGTGGCGAGAATCTCCTGGTCTTCAAAACCATCGACCACCGTGGCCACATCGCCCAGGCGAATGGTGCCGCCATCACTGGTCTGGCGCACGATGATGTTGGAAAAATCCCGCTGGGTGTCGGCCTGGTTGCGTACCTTGAGCTGATAGGTGCCTGCTTCCGTGCGTACGGAACCCGAGGACTGGTTGATCGAGCTTTTGCGTACCGCGTCTGCGATCTCCTGGAAGGTGAGGCCGTAGCGGTACAGTGCCTCTTCGCTCACCTCAATGGAAACCTCTTCCATGCGCGTGCCGAAGAGCTCCACCACAGAAATAGCCGGCAGCGCCGCTACTTCACGGCGCAGCTGCTCCGCCAGTCGCTTGAGTTCGCGCTCCCCGAGGTCACCATGCACGGCGACGCGGATAAACTCCTGACGGTTCACCCACTGGTGAACCTGGGGTGGTTCGATATCCCGGGGGAAGGAGGAAATACCGTCGATGCGAATTTTCACATCGTTCATGAAACGGGAAAAATCCACACTGGTTTCCGCGAGGATATACACCTCGCCCACGCCCTCGGCGGAGGTCGAGCGCACCCAGTCGATGTTGTCGAGGTCGCTCACCGCCTCTTCAATACGGGCGACGATCTGCTCCTCGACTTCCTGTGGTGCCGCGCCGGGCCAGGAAACCCGAATCTCCAGGCCAGGAAAGCGCACCTGCGGGTCCATTTCCCGCTCCATGCTCATGAATCCGATCATGCCGGCGACGAAAATGCCGATCATTGCGAGGTTGGCGGCCACAGGGTTGCGTGCCCACCATGCGATTAAACTGTTCATCGGTGGGCTCCGTTAGTTTCTGGCCAGCTGGGTAATGGGCTGCACTTTCATTCCATCCACCGCATTGGCGACGGCAGAGATCACCACGCGTTCACCGTCGGCGAGACCGCCGTCGATCACCACTCGGTCCTCGGACGTGGACAGCACATCCACGGTGCGGATACGCAGTTCGTCGCTTTCAGTGACGACATACACCTTGTCGGCATTGCGCAGCGCTTCACGGGGAACCACAACGGCCGTGCGTGCCTGGGTACTTTCGGCTTCGGCGGTAACAAACAGGCCGACAGCCAGCGGCATGCCATTGCTCGCGCCCTTGCCATAGGGGTCTTTGACTTCGGCAACGGCGTAGATGAGCCGGGTTTGCTGGTCTACGGCCGCCTGGGTTCTGACGATGCGGCCACGCCAGTGTTGCCGGTCAGCGCCAATCTGGGCTGACAGGGTGACTTCCGGGCCCGGCGTTTTTTCGCTGGCAACAAAGCCCATGGGGAGGTCCAGCTCCATGAGTTGTGCATCGGTCAGTGGCAAGCGGATCTCAACCCGGTCTGTGGCGAATACATGGCCGAGTACCGTGCTGGGGGTAACATACTGCCCGACACCGATTGCGCGCGAGGCTACGCGACCGCGAAATGGCAATTGAATTTTGGTGCGTGCCAGGTTGAGCTTGGCATCGGCAAGCTCGGCCTTTGCCGAGCGCAGGTTGGCTTCGGCTTCCAGTACCTGGGGCTTGTTGACCTGAAGTGGCGTGGGTTCTTTGTTCGGGTTGAGGTCGAGCCACTGCTGGCGCTTGATCGAGGCGGCGGCGCGGGCCTGGAGCAGCAGCACTTCAGCCCGGGCAACGCCCGCTTCCGCGCGGGTGACCGCGAGTCGATAGTCGGAGTCGTCGATTTGCAGCAGAGTCTCGCCGGGCTCGAATCCAGCGCCCTCAGAGAAGCTGGATGAAACGGATACAACACGGCCGGATACAGCCGGGGTAAGGTCAATTTCCGTGTGTGGGCGCACCTCGCCCTGAGTGGCGACGGTCAGGTGCACCGACTCTTCCCTGGCCTCGCGGTAGGCGAGTGAAACCAGGCGTTGCTCGTGTTCCTTTTTCTCGGGGGCTGGCTTGGACGCCGACATCAGTTGCACCGCGCCAAAGCCCAGGATCAGGACAGCGACGGGTGCCGCCGCCTTAAAATATTTTTTGTTCATCGGTTTCATCTTGCCTGTTGTGATTTTTCCGCCAACTGTCCCGTTGGTGTGTGATGCTCATAAAACAACGGAACCGCAAAGCCTGACAACGGGGGTGGCGTCAGACCGAGTGTGTTCAGCGGCGAATGCCATTTGCTAACACTGTTACTGACCGGCTCACGTGGTGATTCGGATGCAGTACTCCGAAAATATTTTTTAAAAGAGGGCTTTCGCGTCTGCTGGACGGCTCGTTTCAGGGTTGGAGTTGCGCGGGTGCGGGAGCTAAAGTGTTTGTGCTCTGAAATGAACAAACAGGAAAAGCCATGAAGTCACTATACGGAATTGCCATAGGGTCACTGCTGTTGTGCGTGGGTGCGCATGCTCAGCAGGCAGCCGCGGAGAAATTCGCCATCGCGATTCACGGCGGCGCCGGCACGATTGAGAAATCCAGTATGACCCCCGAAAAAGAAGCGGCGTACCGGGCCAAGCTCGAAGAGGCACTGAATGCGGGGTACCGGATACTGGAGCAGGGTGGTGCCAGCCTGGATGCAGTGGTGGCGGCGGTCAACGTGATGGAAGATTCACCGTTGTTCAATGCCGGCAAAGGTGCGGTGTACACCTATGACGGGACCCACGAGCTGGATGCGTCGATCATGGATGGCCGCAATCGCCAAGCCGGCGCCGTGGCCGGGGTCAAGCGTGTGGCGAACCCGATCAACCTGGCGCGCATGGTGATGGAGGATTCCCCATTCGTCATGCTGGCAGGGGCGGGTGCGGAGTCGTTTGCCAAGAGTCGGGGAGTGCCCATGGTGGACAATAAAACCTTCGACACCGAAGAGCGCCGCGAGCAACTGGAGCGGGCGAAGAAGAAGCTCGATGAAGAAAATCAGCAGGACAAGGATTACCGCGCCGCGGTGGACGCGCTACCGGCACCATACCGCATGGGCACGGTGGGTGCGGTAGCTCTGGACAAGCATGGGAACCTGGCCGCGGCCACCTCGACCGGCGGTATGACAGCCAAGCGTTACGGCCGTATTGGCGATGCGCCGATCATCGGTGCCGGCACCTTTGCTGACAACACCTCTTGTGCGGTTTCTGCCACCGGGCATGGTGAATACTTTATCCGCTATAACGTGGCGGCGGACATCTGTACCCGGGTCGCCTATCAGGGCAAGTCGGTCGCGGCTGCGGCGGATGAGGTCATCAACCAGGTGCTGCGGCCCATTGGTGGCACCGGCGGAGTGATTGTGCTGGATGCCAAAGGCAATATCGCGCTCACCTTCAATACCAAGGGCATGTACCGCGGTAGCCGGGCGGCGGGGCAGAAGCCTGAAGTCGCCATTTTTGGTCATTGATCGGTGTTGGCGCGGCGAGATTGGAAGATGGCGCCCCCGGGTGGACTCGAACCACCAGTCCGGACTTAGGAGGTCCGTGGTTTATCCTGTTAACCGACGGGGGCCGCAGAAAGGGCGGACATTCTAGCGACTGTAGCCCTGCGTGTCATGGGCCGGGATCGAGAGATTCCGGCCCTTCGTTTATTCGGCGATTACGTCGCCCAAAATGCCGGTTCTGACGCCGGCTCAAGCTCGCTGTAACCAAGGGTAACGAAGGGATGCCGGTGGTTACCGGAATGCACCGGTCTGGGGCGTGGGAGCGGTGACTCTGTCAGAGAAAAACTTGAGGAAAATTGTCGCTATTTGGTCATAAAAAGCAGGTATTTTTGCGCCAGCTGCGGTGTGTTGGGGAGAGGCTTTTCCCGTCACTCGGCGGCGCGGATGTTGGTGGTGTAACCGCGTGAAAAAACTTGTTTCCGCGGTGCAAAAGGTGCTTGACCGGAGAAGTCCGGGCTGGCTAATCTGCAGCTGCACAACAAAAACAGACAACGTGTTTCTGCCCTGGCAGATCGAGATTATGGAGTTTTCTATGAGCGGCAACGTTATCGAAAATGACATGGATTTTGATGAAGGTGATTCCTCTCTGGTCGAGGAACTGCTGTATACACCTCAGAGCCCAAGGGATGCTCGCCGTATGGTCGAAGACCGACTGGAGGAGATGCGTCTCAGGCGGGAGCTGATGGATTATCAGTACGAGTTCTAAGTCGGGTTGAATCAACAGGCCTTTTAGCACCAATCGGGGGAATGCCCGAGTTTATCTTACCGAAACACTGCCGGGTCTTTGTGAGCGTTGCGTTTCTCACGCCGCGGCAGCTCCCCAAAGGGTGCCTCTGGCACCCTTTTTCATTGCGTGGGCACGGGGTTTATCCAGCTCGCACCACCTCAAAAGCTGCTGGTTTGCACGCCCCCGTCACGGGTGTATATTGGGGTGGTTTAGTCAGGAAAGGGAAGGAAAAAGGACCTTCAGATGGTGGTTTCCGACAGGTTTGAAAGCAAGGTTTCATCGGTCTTCTCCGACAGCGGAGGCGATCTGGTTATTCGTGTTACGGGGAATTTTGATTTCAACATGCACCGGGAGTTTCAGCGTGCTTATCGGAATGTGAGCCCGCCCCCCGAGCGCTTTCTGGTGGACCTCTCCGAGACGGATCACCTGGACAGCGCGGCCCTGGGAATGCTGTTACTGCTGCGGGACTATTGCGCCGAGCTCGGCTCTGGTGGTGTTCAGCCCACGGTGGAGCTGCTGAATGCAAATGCGCACGTCTCCCACATCCTTTCCGTGTCCAATTTTGATCGTATTTTCAGCATCCGCTAAGGGGGCTCGTTCCTGATGCCTTCCTTCCGGGTGTTGATTGTCGAGTCCGATACCTGCGAGATGGCGGAGCTGTGCCAGTTGATCGAGAGCTGGGAGTACGCCAGTTCCAGTGGCGACACGCTGCCTGCATCGCTACACACGTCCCATTCGGTGCTTGCGGCACTGGACGCCTATAACGAAGTTCAACCCCATCTGGTCATTTTTGGCCCGCAGGCCGCGGCAACGGCCACCGCCGCAGAAATCCGCCGGCTGCGCCAAAGCGGCGGTGTCGAACCGGTACCGATCCTTTTCGTGCAGGACCTGACCGGTCTGGAATCCTCGCCTGCGCCTCCCACCCTGTGCGACGACATCCTCACCAAACCCTATAGCTTGCCCCTGGTGCAATTGAAGCTCGCCTCCATACGCCGTTTCGGTGAATTTAATCGCTCCCTGATGGCGCAGCGGGACCGGTTGCGGCGGCACCATGCGGACTTTCTGCAGGAGCAGGCCAGCGCACGGGAGATTTTCGGCAACCTGGGCAACGAAAGTTGCCTGGATGATACGCCGGGCATTCGTTACCACCTGTCACCGCGAGCAGTATTGAACGGCGATCTGTTGGCCGCGACCCATACCCCGGATGGCAAGCTGGTGCTAATGCTGGGGGATTTTTCCGGCCACGGGCTGGCCGCGGCGGTGGGAGCGGTGCCCCTGACCTCGATTTTTTACTCGATGATCCCCCGGGGCTTTGCCATGAGCCGGGTGCTGCGGGAGATCAATCGCAAGCTGTACAGCATTCTTCCCCGTCAAATGTTTTGTTGTCTGGCGATGCTGGAACTGGATCCTCGTCGCCAACACCTGCGTCTTCTCAATGCCGGCATGCCGAGTCCGTGCCTCAAGCGCAGCAGCGGAGAGCTGTACATGCTGGAGTCGCGCCATTTACCCCTGGGGGTGCTTTCCTCTGACCAGATCGATACGGCGATTGTGAATGTTCGTGTGCGGCCGGGTGACCGCCTGTTCCTGTGGAGCGACGGTATTCACGAAGCCCGGAACAGCCAGGGGGAGCATTTTGGTGAGAGCCGACTGCTCAATCTGCTGCGTGAGGACAATGGGGACGACGCACAGTCGTTCGACCGGATTCTGGTCGCGGTGAACGCGCACGCAGCAGAGCAGCACGATGACCTTTCGCTTGTGGAGCTGGACCTCACCCACCCCTCATTGCGGAAAACGGACTTGCCCGCGCTCGGGAATGGGGAGGGGCGCAAGGGTGGTCGGGTAGGTGAGTGGTCCATACAGCTCACCTTGTCCCATGAAGAGCTGCGGACGACGGATCCGCTGCCCCACTTGTTGAGTGTGCTGGTGCAGATGCCCGGTGCGGTGCGGTTTCAGGAAGATCTCGCCATTGCCCTCGGCGAGCTGTTTCGCAATGCCCTTGAGCATGGTGTGTTGGAGCTGGATTCGGCCATCAAGTCCACCGATGAAGGTTTTGTGCACTATTACGACCTGATGGCCCAGCGTCGTGGTCAACTGGACGAGGGTTGGGTGCGCATCTCGCTCAGCAGTAGTGAGGGTGACTCGGGTGGGGAGTTGACGCTGGTCGTCGAGGATAGTGGCTCCGGGTTCCCGGAGGTGCGGGAGGCCGCCGGTGCTTACGCCGGCCGCGGGCTCAAGTTGCTGCAAACGGTCTGCGAAGAAGTTCGTTTCGAGCCTGGTAGCAGCCGCATCGAGGCCACCATTCGCTGGGGAAAGGGGCCCGTCAGGGGCGATGCGGGCAAAACGCGTGGGAATGCCATGCAAAACCCGCCACTCCCGGTATAATGCCGCCTAGTTTTTCATCAGCTGCGGTGGGCGACGGTGCCTGGACATTCGGAATCAATGACAGAGGCAGTGGGCGATCGCGCGCTTTGCGCCCGCGACCTTGCCTGTGAGCGCGACGGACGCGTTCTGTTTGCCGGGCTCGGGTTCCGCCTCGAGCCCGGTATGGCCCTGCAAATCGTGGGCGCCAACGGTGCCGGCAAAAGTACCCTGATTCGCACCCTGATCGGCACCAGCTCCGATTACACCGGGAGCATCCTCTGGCAAGGTGTCCCGTTTCCCGAGGCCCTTCCTGCACTGCGTGCATCGCTGCTTTATATAGGCCACAACGCCGGCGTGCGGCGTGGTCTAAGCCCACTGGAGAACCTGGCCTGGTATGGGGCTTCAGCGGGCGATGCAATGTCGGCACTTGAGTCCGTTGGCCTGTATGGCTTCGAAGATGTGTTATGCCAGCAGCTCTCCGCCGGTCAGAACCGGCGGGTGGCTCTGGCGAGACTGTACCTGCCTGATGCCCCCTCGCTCTGGATTCTCGATGAACCTCTCGCGGCCCTGGACGTCGCCGGGGTTGCCAGCCTGGAAGCCCAGATGACCCGTCATTTGCAGCGTGGTGGCAGTGTGCTGCTGACGTCTCACCAGCCGGTGGCCGTGGCGCCGCTGCAAAAGGTTGATCTGGCGACTTTCCAGGTTCCCA
The DNA here is from genome assembly GCF_017303155.1 of Microbulbifer salipaludis. Taxonomy (NCBI): domain Bacteria; kingdom Pseudomonadati; phylum Pseudomonadota; class Gammaproteobacteria; order Cellvibrionales; family Microbulbiferaceae; genus Microbulbifer; species Microbulbifer salipaludis. Next base: position 1,957,467 of record NZ_JAEKJR010000002.1, on the reverse strand, counting down.
CGGAAGCGCTGCAGGAGCAGGGCTATGGGGGTTGATTCTGTGGCCGATACCTCCCGATATTCCGCGCAGGGCCAGACCGCGCCAGTAAGTGCGCCCAGCTTTTATACGCTGCTGCGCACCGAGTTTACCCTCGCGGTGCGGCAGCGCTCGGATATCGTCAATCCGTTGCTGTTCTTTGTCACGGTGTTGGCAATGATGCCGCTGGGAATCGGGCCGGAGCCGGACATGCTGGCGCGTATGGCGGCGGGCTTGATCTGGGTAATGGCGCTGCTGGCGACGCTGCTGTCTCAGGAGTCGCTGTTTCGTGGTGATTATGAGGATGGCTCACTGGAGCAGCTTGCTTTGCAGCCGCAGCCGCTGTACTTCCCGGTACTGGCGAAGGTGCTGGTGCACTGGGTGGTGACCGGGTTGCCACTGGCGGTGTTGTCGCCGTTGCTTGGCATGATGTTGAATCTGGGAGACGCGGGGTACTGGCCGCTGTTTGCCTCCCTTGCGATCGGTACGGCGACGTTGAGCCTGATTGGGGCCGTGGGGGCTGCCCTGACGGTGGCGCTGCGCCGCCCCGGGCTGTTGCTTGCGCTGATTATTATGCCGCTCTATGTGCCCGTGTTAATCTTCGGCACCGGAGCGGTGCAGGCGGCATTGGATGGGTACCCTTATGGCCCGCAAATGGCGATTCTTGGCGCAATTCTGGCGGCATCCGCGGCGCTGGCACCGCTGGCGGCCGCAGGCGCTATCCGCATCAGTCTCGAGAACTGACCGTTCTGCATGTTTTCACCCGGTTCGCTCAGCAATTGATGAGAGAAGGGCATAGGAGTACGTATTTTGTCCTGGCAATGGTTTCACAGATTGGGATCGCCGCGCTGGTTTTATCAGAAGACCAGCGCCTGGCTGCCGTGGTTGGGCGCGGCCAGCGTACTGGTGCTTGTGATTGGCGCGGTCTGGGGGCTGGGCTTTGCGCCGCAAGACGCCAAGCAGGGCAATAGCTACCGCATCATCTATATCCATGTGCCGGCGGCATTCCTCGCCCTGGCCGGCTATTACATCATGGCCATTTCCGGGGCCATCGGCCTCATCTGGAAGATGAAGCTGTCTTTCGTGGTGATGCGGGCGGCGGCGCCCATTGGTGCAGCACTTACGTTTCTTGCGCTGTTTACCGGTGCCGTGTGGGGCAAGCCTACCTGGGGCACCTACTGGGTGTGGGACGCCCGCATTACCTCCATGCTGATCCTGCTCTTCCTGTATCTCGGGGTGATGGCGCTGTCCGGGGCCTTTGCGCGGGAGCAATCCGGCGACAAGGCGAGCGCATTGCTGGCTCTGGTGGGCACAGTAAATATCCCGATTATCTACAAGTCGGTGGACTGGTGGTTCACCCTGCACCAGCCGGCAACCCTGAAGCTCACAGAAGCGAGCACCATCGACCCGAGTATGTTCTACCCGCTGCTCACCATGATCGCGGGCTTTTACCTGTTCTACGCCTGGGTGCTGATCTTGCACACCCGCAGCCTGGTTTTGCAAAGAGAGTGGCGAACCCAATGGGTACGCGAACTGCTCGGACAGTCCACGGCGAAGGGGGAGGGCTAATATGACGTTCCAGTTTGAAAATGTTGCCGACTTCCTCGCCATGAACGGCCATGGCCCCTACGTTTGGGCGGCCTACGGTGTGACAACCGTGGTGCTGGTTGCGCTGGTGGTGGCACCACTGCTGCGCCAGAAGAAGCTACGCCAGGAATTCCGTCGGCAGCTGCGTCAGGAAGAGGCGCGCCGCCGCGCTGCGGCGCAACACAAGGCGCAAGCGGCGTCCGCTGTCTGATACTCCGATCCCAGTAACCCTTTTGGTAGATTTACAACAGGTCAAACATGCACCCAGCTCGTAAACAACGTCTGATTCTGGTGGTCCTTCTGGTGGTACTTTCCACGGTCGCCGTCGGTTTCGTCACCTACGCGATGCGCGCGAACATGGATTTTTTCTATGCGCCCAGTGCCTTTGCGGCTGGAGAGGTGCCGTTTGAAAAGCGTATTCGTGCCGGCGGCTGCGTGGTCCCGGGCAGTGTGGTGCGCGACGGTGAGTCCCTGGATGTGCGCTTTGCCCTGACCGACGGAGAGGCTGAGCTAGAAGTGGTATTCAATAAAATCCTGCCGGATCTGTTCGCCGAGGGCGAGGCCGCAGTGGTTACCGGTAAGTTGCAGCAGGGCGGTTACGTCCGCGCGGATCAGGTACTGGCCAAGCACGATGAATCCTATACCCCGCCCGAAGTCGCCGAGACTATGGTCGGCAAGGCCGACTGCCATGGAGATCCCAAGATATGAGTCCTGAATTGGGCCATTTTGCCCTGATCGTCGGCCTGCTGCTGTCCGTGGCCCTGTCGGTGGTGCCACTGCTCGGCACCTACACCGGTCGTGAACTCTGGATGGGTACCGCGCGGCCCCTGTCGATGGGCGTGCTGGCGTTTACCACCCTGTCTTATATTTGTTTAACCGTCGCCTTTGTGAACAGTGATTTCTCCGTGGCGTATGTTGCGCAGAACTCCAACAGTATTCTGCCGATGGTGTACAAGGTCACTGCGGTGTGGGGTGGTCACGAGGGCTCGATCCTGTTGTGGCTGTTGATGCTGGCGGGCTGGACCGCGGCGGTGGCCGTGTTTAGCCGTCAACTGCCGGATGTGCTGGTGGCGCGCGTGCTGTCCGTGATGGGCATGCTGCTGATTGGTTTCTTCCTGTTTATCCTGCTTACCTCGAATCCATTCGACCGTATTTTGCCGTTTCCGCCGGCTGATGGCTCGGACCTGAACCCGTTGCTGCAAGACCCCGGCATGATCATCCATCCGCCGTTACTCTATATGGGTTATGTCGGGTTTGCGGTGGCATTCGCCTTTGCGGTGGCTGCCCTGCTGGAGGGGCGTCTGGACAGCGCCTGGGCGCGCTGGGCGCGCCCCTGGACTGCCATCGCCTGGTCGTTCCTGACCCTGGGTATTGCACTGGGAAGCTGGTGGGCGTACTACGAGTTGGGCTGGGGCGGCTGGTGGTTCTGGGACCCGGTGGAAAATGCCTCTTTCATGCCGTGGCTTGTGGGCACCGCGTTACTGCACTCTCTTGCGGTGACCGAAAAGCGCGGAATTTTCCGCAGCTGGACCATCTTGCTGTCGATATTTGCCTTCAGTCTGAGTCTTCTGGGCACCTTCCTGGTGCGTTCCGGGGTGCTGACGTCTGTGCACGCTTTTGCCACAGACCCCCTGCGCGGTGGCTTCATTCTCGCCTTCCTGGCGGTGGTGGTGGGCCTGTCCCTGTTGCTGTTTGCGGTGCGCGCGCCGGCAGTGAGCGCGGGCAGCGTGTTTTCTGCGAAATCTCGCGAGACCTTCCTGCTGAGCAACAATATCGTACTGATGCTGATTATGGCGGTGGTCATCACCGGCACCCTGTACCCATTGCTGGCGGATGCGCTCAACTGGGGCAAAATCAGTGTGGGTCCCCCGTTCTTTAACCTGTTTTTTGTGCCCCTGATGGTGGTGCTGTGCGTGCTTCTCGGACTCGGCATTCACGCGAACTGGAAAGACACCAAAGCGCATAGGCTGGTTAAGGCCTGGGGGCTGCCGGCACTGGTTGCCGTGATTGCCGCACCGGTAGTTACCCTGTTGGCGGGCGATTTCCACTGGGGGGCGATGCTGGGTGTGCTTGCTGGCCTGTGGGTGGTTACTTCCAGTGTTGCCGACATACTGGCTAAATCCCGCAATGCGGAGACGCGTTGGGCGGGCCTCAAGCGCCAGCGCGCGAGTTACTATGGGATGCATCTGGGACATATCGGTCTTGCGGTATCGGTGCTCGGCGTGGCCCTGACCACGGTCTACAGTGTCGAAAAAGACTTGCGCATGTCTCCGGGGCAGAGTGAGGAGATGTCCGGCTACGAGTTTACATTTGAAGGCGTACGCCAGGTTCGGGGGCCCAACTACCAGGCATCCGAAGGGGTTCTGGTGGTGCGCAACAATGGCCGGGTGGTGGCTGAATTGCTGCCGCAGAAACGCAGCTATTTTTCCGGTGGCAACATCATGACGGAGGCCGCAATCGATAGCGGTCTGTTCCGTGATCTGTACGTCGCACTGGGAGACCCGATGGATAAAAACAATCTGAGTGGTGACTGGGCGGTGCGGGTGCACTACAAGGCGTTTGTCATCTGGATCTGGCTGGGGTCAGCCCTGATGGCGCTGGGAGGTGTGATTGCGGTGGCGGACAAGCGTTATCGCAAAGTGCGTGCGACGCGTGCGCGCTCGGCAACTGCAGCCTCTAGTGAGGGCTCACTGGCCGGGACCTGATCCCGGTCATCAAAGTGCGTAACCACCCAAGCCAGACTTTTCAAGAAGGATAACCATTGTCGATGGCCAGGTTGAAACTGTTTCTCCCGCTTATTATTTTTGCCGCGCTGGCGCTGCTTTTCTGGCGGGGTTTGTCGTTGAACCCACAGGACATGCCATCGGCGCTGGTGCATAAACCGGTTCCACAGTTTGTGTTACTGGATGTGGAGTCCAACCGCGAGCGCAAAAATTCCGATCTGCCCAAAAAGCCGCTGTTGCTGAATGTGTGGGCCACCTGGTGTATAGCTTGCCGGGTGGAGCATCCGTTCCTCAATGATCTCGCCGCGAAGGGGGTGCCTATCGTTGGTGTCAACCTGAAAGATGACAACGAGGCCGCGCAAAAGTGGCTGGAAAAATTCCATAACCCCTACCTGTTTTCCGTTTCCGATGTGGAAGGACGCCTGGCGATGGATTTGGGCGTGTTTGGCGCACCGGAAACCTTCTTGGTGGATGCGGGCGGAACCATCCGCTGCAAGCATGTGGGTGTGGTGGACGACAAAGTGTGGCAGACCAAGCTGCAACCCCTCTACGAGCGCCTCCAGACCCAGCAATGGAATGAGTTTTCCGGTGAGCTATCAGATTCCCTGCTCGCCCGTTGTCGCTGAGACGGAAGAGAAAAAGAGCCGCTTTATCTGCTGGCTCGGGCCGGTAACCAAAAAAACAGTATTCCAGCGGGAGCTGACCGCTATCCGTGCCCGTTATCCTGACGCTTCGCACCATTGCACGGCTCTGGTGATCGGCAATCCATCTAACCCCCAGATAATGCAGTCCGACGACGACGGCGAGCCGGGCGGCAGTGCCGGCCGGCCGATGCTGGAGCTGTTGCTGAAGCAGGGCGTAGGCAACGTTGGCGCCATCGTTACGCGATATTTTGGTGGTACCAAGCTCGGGGTTGGCGGTCTGATGCGCGCCTATCGTGGTGCGGTTGGTGCCGCGCTGCAGACTGTTGAGCTGACGACCTTCATTCCACTGTTAACGATTCAGGTGACTTGCGCGTTTGCGGAGGAGTCCCGGGTGCGTTTCCTGGTGGCGCACGCCAAAGGGGTGTGCGGTGAGCCTCGATACTCCACGCGGGTGGATATGCCGATAGAGCTGCCGGCCGATCAGTGGCCGTGTTTGCAGGCGCAGCTACAGGCAGAAAATATAGCGTGTGAGGCGCTCACGCCGACCTAGTGTCTGCTCGTGACTGTTCGATGCCCCGCACATCATTGAGTGGGCGAAGGGCGGGTTGAAAAACCGAGCGCTCACGCGGGCGCGATCTGCAATTGCGACAAACAAAAAAGGCCCACACTTTCGTGTGGGCCTTTCCTGTATATGGCGGACCGGACGGGACTCGAACCCGCGACCTCCGGCGTGACAGGCCGGCATTCTAACCAACTGAACTACCGGTCCGCATTCCTGACTTTCCTTTGAAAAATCTGCCAAGCAGATGAAAGGAGAGTGGTGGGTGGTACAGGGGTCGAACCTGTGACCTACGCCTTGTAAGGGCGCCGCTCTACCAACTGAGCTAACCACCCCGCGTCAGGAGCTGCGTATAGTAATGATATTTTTTGGGGCGTCAACGCTTTTTGAAAAAATTTTTGTGATTCAATGAGTTAAGCCCAGATTAGACCTGCAAAGCCCACGCGGCACGGGGCGTGTAGGGGCGCGGTTGCGCTGCTATAATCCGCGCAGTTTCCGCTGGAGAACGTCAGTGCTGAAGAACATCTACACAACATCCCCCGTTACCGTACTGGCCTTGCTGGTCATTTTGGCCATGCCATTTTCCACCGCGCAGGCATCGGTCGAGGTTGAGCCGTTGTCCACTCCCGAGCTGCAGGCGCGATACCTGGTGCTGATCGAGGAAATGCGTTGTCCAAAATGTCAGAACCAAAATCTTGCGGGTTCCGATTCCATGGTGGCCACGGATTTGCGCCGGGAGATTCGACGACTGTTGGAGGAAGGGTTCAGCGATCAGGAGATCAATGAGTATATGGTGGCGCGCTACGGTGACTTCGTCCTTTATCGCCCGCCGCTGCAGCGCAATACCGTGGCACTGTGGGTAGCCCCGGGTGTGTTTGCTGCGCTCGGCTTGCTGACGCTGATCGTGGTGGTGGCGCGCTCGCGCAGCGGCCGCGGCCGCTCGCAGGCAGACGAGTCTGAAGAATTGAGTGCGGAAGAGCAGGCGCGTCTGGCGCAATTGCTGAGTAACGGCGAACAGGGTGGAAGTAAAAACAATGATTGATCTGTGGTTGGTGCTGGCGCTGCTTCTTTTGCCGTTAGCTGTGTGTATTGCTTGGCCCCTGTTTCGCGCGCAGACACGGGGTTCCCGGTCATCGATGAAGGGAGCAGACCACAGTGCACAGGCCATGCTCTACCGGGAGCATCTGGCTGAGCTGGAGGCTGCTCGAGACAGTGGCTCGGTCGATGACGAGCAATACACGTCGCTCAAGAACGAGTTGGCGCGCAAGCTGCTGGCCGAAGAGGGCACAGGTTATCAGGTGTCAGGAGTCCGCAGTGGTGGCCGTGGACTGCTGTTTGCACTGGCGTTTGCGCTTCCCTTAACGGCTGTTGGCCTGTACTTCTCTTGGGGGGCGCATGACGACCTGGCCCTGTATCGGGATATCGCCGCGAGCCATTCGGGCCAATCTGATAGGGTGCTGGAAGCCCGTATCACCGAGCAGCTGCAGGAGCGCGTGAGCACTCATCCTCAAGACCTCTCCAGTCGCTATGCCCTTGCGCAGCGCCTACTGGTGAGTAATGACATTGAAGGCGCACTGGTGCAGTACCGGTATATCGTGGCCCATGAGCCCGAGGCGGTGAACGTTCGTGCGGAGTTGGCGCAGGCACTGTTTTTCGCTGGCGGCTCAAAAATGTCGCCGGAAGTGCTGAGTGAAGTGAACCTTGTGCTTGAGGCGCAGCCGAACAACACCACCGCGCTGGGTCTGGCAGGTATAGCGGCGTTTGATCGCAAGGATTACGGTGGTGCCAGGGCGTTCTGGCAGCGGGCTCTGGACCAGTTGACGCCGGGCTCCAACGCGGCACAGGCCCTGGCCGCGGGGGTTGCACGTGCGGAAAAGGCATTGCAGGATGCGGGCGGGCAAATGGCCTCTGAAGAGGCCGTCTCTGATGCGCCGTCGCAGGGCGATGGCGACGATATTGCAGATGGGGCCAGCCGAATCGCCGTACAGGTCACGTTGTCAGGATCCGTTCAGCCCGCCCCGGATACCCCCGTGTTTGTCTATGCGCGTACCGCAGAAAGCCCGATGCCGGTGGCCATAGTGCGCCTGACGGCCGGCGAGTTGCCGGCAGAAGTGGTGCTGGATGAGTCCCGCGCAATGATGCCCGGCCGCAGCCTGAGCACCGTCGACGAGGTGCAGCTGGTAGCGCGGCTTGCCATAGGCGGCAACGCACGCCCCGCGCCGGGAGACTGGCAGGGCGAAGTCAAAACTCTGCCTCGCGCCCGGTGGGGTGAGCCTGTCCGTATCGCCATTGACCAGAAAATCTAGTCGAAACTGGGGTAACGGTATCGCGGCTCTTTCCTCGCAATGGGGGTGGGCCGGTCAAAAATAGCGCTGAAACCGCGCCCGCAGCCATGTACAATCGGCGGTTTGCAAAAACAAACTGGCGATCTGGCAGCATGGCTGCCTGGTCCTCCCTGAGATGACAACGAAGAGCGTTCGACGGCGGTAATTGTGACCGTACGGACGCCGGGTATTACCGAGTTTCAAGACCATGCGTTTGAAGTGCATCAAGCTGGCTGGATTCAAATCCTTCGTCGATCCGACCACCGTCTACTTCCCTTCCAACCTCAGCGCCGTGGTCGGCCCCAACGGTTGTGGTAAGTCCAATACCATCGACGCGGTGCGCTGGGTAATGGGTGAATCCTCCGCGAAAAACCTCCGCGGCGACTCCATGACCGACGTCATCTTTAACGGCTCCAGCGGCCGCAAGCCCGTGGGCCAGGCCTCCATCGAACTGGTGTTCGATAATTCCGCCGGAAAGTTGACCGGTGAGTACGCGGCATTCAGCGAAATCTCCGTAAAGCGCAAGGTGACCCGCGACGGGCAGAACAACTATTACCTGAACGGTGAAAAGTGTCGTCGCCGGGATGTGACCGATCTGTTCCTGGGGACCGGTCTCGGCCCGCGCAGCTATGCGATTATCGAGCAGGGCATGATCTCCAAGCTGATCGAGGCCAAGCCGGAAGAACTGCGGGTATTTATCGAAGAGGCCGCGGGCATCTCCAAGTACAAGGAGCGTCGCCGCGATACGGAAAACCGTATGCGCCGCACCAAAGAAAACCTGGAGCGCCTGACCGATATTCGCGACGAGCTGGATCGCCAGCTGTCTCGCCTGGAGCGCCAGTCTGCGGCCGCTGAAAAGTACAGCCGCTTCAAAGACGAAGAGCGTACACACAAGGCGCACCTGCAGGCGCTCAAGTACAAAGACCTGGACGATCAGGCCAAGGCCAAGCAACAGCAAATTGGCGAGCTGGAGCTGACCGTCGAAGAGCTGGTGACCCGTCAGGTTAGCTGCGACACCGGTATCGAAGAGCAGCGCGTGGCGTATCACGACCTGTCTGATGCGTTTAACGAGGTGCAGGGCCGTTTCTACTCGGTGGGCGCCGATATTGCGCGTCTGGAGCAGAGCATTTCCCACGCGCGCGAGCGCAACAACCAGTTGCAGACCGACTTCTCGCGCACCGAACAGGAATACAGCGAGTCCCAGTCCCTGCTGGCGGCCGATCAGGAAAAGGCGGTCGAGTTTGATGCTGAGCTCGAAGTCATCGTGCCGGATCTGGAAATGGTGCAGGCCGCGGAGGAAGAATCTGCGCAAATGCTGCTGACCGCGGAAGACCAGATGCGCGACTGGCAGAACGAGTGGGACCAGTTCAACCAGGGTGCCTCCGGTTCCCGGCAAAAGGCCGAAGTGCAGCAGTCCCGCATCCAGCACCTGGAAACCTCCACCCAACGACTACAGGACCGCATCAGCAAGCTGCAAACGGAACTCGAGAGCCTGTCCGGCGCCGGTGATGACAGTGAGCTGGAACAGCAGAACGAAGAGCTGGCAGAACTGGAAATGCAGCTGGCGGAGTTGCGTGAATCCATCGCCGAGCAGGTAGAGCAGCTGGCGGCGTTGCGCCGTCAGGAAACAGATATCGCCTCCGAGCTGGATAAAGAGCGCCTGCAACTGCAGACCAGCCGCGGCCGACAGGCCTCTCTGGAGGCCCTGCAGCAGGCGGCTCTGGGGCAGGGCAAGTCGGTGGCAAACTGGCTGGAGCAGCAGGCGCTGCACCAGCGTCCGCGTCTGGCGGACCAGATCCGTGCGCAGTCCGGCTGGGAAACTGCGGTGGAGACCGTGCTCGGCGCCCAACTGCAGGCGGTGTGTATCGATCATATCGATGCGCTGCAGGAGTCTCTTGCCAGCCTCGACGGCGGTCAGGCGGTGTTTGTCGATGGCCAGCAGGTCAGCGCAGGCGCGGATGGCAGCCTGCCGAAACTGGCCGCCGTGGTGGAGGGGCCCGGCTCCCTGGTGGGCCTGATTGATGGCATTTACACCGCCGAAGATCTGACCGCCGCGCTGGCGCAACGCGCCCAGCTGCGTGCCGGTGAATCCATCGTTACCCGCGACGGTCTCTGGGTTGGCCCCAACTGGCTGCGCGTCAGCCGCGGAACCGATGCCGAGTCTGGTGTGCTCGCGCGCAAACAAGAGCTGGAAAGCCTGGAAGCTTCCCTGGCAGAGTGCGAAGGGCGGATCGAAGAGCTCACCGAGCAGCGTGAACAGCTGCGTACCCGCGCCGGTGAACTGGAATCCGGCATTGAGCAGTCCCGCAATAACGCGGAACAGCTAAACCGTCGCACCGGCGACTTGCGCAGCCAGTTATCGGCCCAGCGCGCGCGTCAGGAACAGATGGACGAGCGCCGCCGTCGTATCGAAGCCGAAATCAGCGAAGTCAAAGAACAGAAAGAGATGGAGTCGGAAGCCATCTCGGAAGCCCGCATCGAGTTGCAGGAAGCGGTCGAGGCGATGAGCGACGATACCGATCGTCGCGAATCCCTGCTGGCGCGCCGTGAAGAACTGCGTGAGGCACTGGATGCGGCGCGTCAGCGCGCCCGTGAAGACAAAGACCGTTCCCACGAGCTGGCCATGCGCGAGCAATCCGTGCGCACCCAGAAAGTGTCTCTGGAGCGTACCCTGCAGGTGCTGCGCGAGCAGGTCGAGCGCTTGCAGGAGCGTCGCGAGCAATTGAAGTTGCAGATGGAAGAAGCCCAAGACCCATCGCAGGACTTCCAGGCCGAGCTCGAAGAAAAACTCGCTCAGCGTATCGATGTGGAAAATGAGCTGGGCGAAGCGCGCAAGAAACTGGAGGAAGTGGAATCCAACTTGCGTAATCAGGAGCAGGAGCGTCACAAGGCGGAGTCTGCCCTGCAGGGTGTGCGTGCGCAGCTAGAGCAGCAGCGCCTGGTCGCTCAAACCCTGGAGACCCAGCGCAATGGGCTGGTAGAGCAGTTGCGCGAGGCCGATCACGATGTCGAGGCGCTGCTGGAGGAACTCCCGGAAGAATTGACCATCGAAGCAGTGCAGCAGGATATTGAACTGGTGGCAGCGCGGATTTCCCGTCTGGGGCCAATTAACCTGGCGGCGATTGACGAGTACAAGCAGGAGTCTGAGCGCAAGAACTATCTTGATCGCCAGTACGAGGATCTGACCGACGCCTTGGAAACCCTGGAAAACGCCATCCGTCGTATCGACAAGGAAACCCGCACTCGATTCAAGGAGACCTTTGACCAGGTCAACAGCGGGCTCCAGGAGCTGTTCCCGAAAGTGTTTGGTGGCGGCCATGCGTACCTGGAGTTGACCGGCGACGACTTGCTGGATACCGGTATCGCGATCATGGCGCGTCCGCCGGGCAAGCGTAACAGCACCATTCACCTGCTGTCGGGTGGTGAAAAAGCACTCACGGCGATCGCACTGGTATTCTCGATCTTCCGCCTCAACCCAGCGCCTTTCTGTATGCTGGACGAGGTGGATGCACCGCTGGATGACGCCAACGTGGGGCGCTACGCGCGTATGGTGAAAGAGATGTCCGCGCATGTGCAGTTCATCTACATTACCCATAACAAGATTGCCATGGAGATGGCTGATCAGCTGCTGGGCGTAACCATGCACGAGCCGGGCGTCTCGCGCCTGGTGTCGGTCGACGTGGAAGAGGCCGCGGAGCTGGCGTCCGCATAATGAGCAAGCAGTGTTGTGAGAAGCGGGTGGACCCGGTGGGCTGCAACAGGTGGAATCTGGGCCTGCGGATTCGTCGGATGTGGGCTTAGGGAGAGGGAAGCATCTATGGATAACTGGCTGATCAATTTGCTGGCGCTGATTCTGCTGGCAGTAGTGGTGGATGGTGCACGGCGCGCCTACCTCAAACACAGAGACACGGTAAAAGTTTCTCGCAATCTGACCCGATCCATGCGCCGGGACCTGGATGACCGCGACGAGGATATCCTCTCTGCCCCGCGCTCTGCCCATACCCCGTCGCGCACTGCTACTCCGGCGGCTGAGCAGCGTACAGCCAGTAAATCCTCGGCTCGGGGCGCGGCGAAGCTCGCCGATTCCGAACTGGAGTACATCGATCCGGAAGAGGCGGAAAAGCGACGCCAGATTTCTGCAGAACTGCCCGGCAGTGTGCGTGTGGTGCAGCGTCGTAAGCCCGAGGACGCTACACAGGTGAACCGTAAGGTTCAGCAGAACTTTCAGTCCTCCCGCAAACCGCTGGCTGGCAGCAAGCCCGAGCGCCGGGAGGAAGAGCCCGCAACCGTGGATGCGGGAGTACGGCCGAGCGTACCCGAACAGGCTTCTCTCAACCTGGAGGAGCAGGTGCCGATGCTGATGGACTCCATCGCGGACGCGCCGTTGGAGCGTGATTCAGAACAGCCTCGCGAGCCATCCAGCGCGGAAGCTGATGCTGGCGAACCGATGGTGGAGGTGACAGGCCCGGAGACGACGTTACCCGAGGAGCTTGTGGTCAGTGACCGTCGGGAGCCCTCCCTGGACGAAACCGTGAGCCTGGAGTCCCTGCAAACCATCCCGGAAACGGACGAGTATACCGGCACTGAAGCGGCGCCCAGTGAGCGGGGCAACACCGCCTCTGCTGGCTGGTCGGCATCGGATATCAAGTTCCCCGAGCTGAAATTTCCTGATCTTAAAAAAGCCGTTACTCCGTCTCGTGAAACGCGCGAGAAAAAGCGCGCAGGCTCTGCAACTGGTAGTGGTGACAGAACCAATACCCGAGGTGCAAGCCGCAAGGAACGCGATGTGGAAGAAGTGCTGATTCTGAACATCATGGCGCCCGCAGGTGACTGCTTCGAAGGGAATGACTTGTTGCGCGTGCTGCTGTCCAGTGGTTTGCGATTTGGTGAAATGAATATTTTCCATTACCACTGTGGCGAGGCGGGAGAGGGTCCGGTGCTGTTTAGCCTGGCCAATGTCGTTGTGCCGGGCACTTTCGATATGTCTGAGATGGAGGAGTTCACCACACCGGGAATCAGCTTGTTCCTGGCGCTACCCGCGGAAGTGGAGGCTCTGAAAGCTCTCGATACGCTGCTCACCACTGCGCGTTACATCGCGGAACAGCTGGGCGGTGAATTGAAAGATGAAAATCGCAGCGTGTTTACCGCCCAGACCGCGGAACACTATCGCCAGCGCGTGATGGAATTCCAGCGACGCAAGGCGCTGGCCCGCGCACAGGCCTGAGCCTGCCCAAGCCGAAATCCAGGCTCGGGCGCCCGGCACAGGGCCTGGCTCCCCACCGGCAAGAATTCCCTGTTTTTGCGAATAGAAAATGACAAAAAATATTCCCCAGGAAAAACAGCAGCGTGTTCAACAGCTGCACGAAACCCTCAATCGCGCTAACTATCAATACTACGTGCTCGATACACCGGAACTCCCCGATGCGGAATACGACCGCTGTTTGCGGGAGCTGCAGGCACTGGAGCGCGATTATCCCGCACTGATTACCCCGGATTCACCCACGCAGCGCGTAGGGGCCCAGCCACTGGCTGCGTTTACCCAGATTCGCCACGAGATGCCAATGTTGTCACTGGACAATGCGTTCAGTGATGAGGAAATGCACGATTTTGACCGCCGTATCTGCGACCGCTTGAACAGCACTGCTCCGGTTGAGTACGCCTGCGAACCCAAGCTGGATGGCATTGCGGTAAGTCTGTTGTATCGCGACGGCATTCTTGAGCGCGCGGCCACGCGTGGCGACGGCAGCGTCGGTGAAGACATCACCCAGAACGTACGCACTATCTACTCGGTGCCGTTGAAACTGCTCGCGGACGATGTGCCATCGGTGCTCGAGGTGCGCGGCGAAATCTATATGCCCAAGGCAGGCTTTGATGCGTTGAACGCAAAGGCACGTGAAGCCGGGGAAAAGGGGTTCGTGAATCCACGCAACGCCGCTGCGGGTAGTTTGCGGCAGCTCGACCCTAGGATCACAGCTCAGCGCCCACTGGAGCTGTGTGTCTACAGCGTAGGTATCGTCGAAGGCGGCAGTTTGCCAGATCGTCATACCGCGGTGCTTGAGCAGCTCAATCGCTGGGGTTTCCGCATCAACAGCGAAATGGCGGTGGCGGAAAACATTGCCGAGTGCCTCGACTATTACCGCAAGCTTGGCGAGAAGCGCGCGCAATTGCCCTACGACATTGACGGTATTGTGTTCAAGGTCAACAGTATTCCCCTGCAAAAGCGGCTGGGTTTTGTGGCGCGGGCACCGCGTTGGGCGACCGCGTACAAATTCCCTGCGCAGGAGGAAATGACCCGCCTGCTGGATGTGGAATTCCAGGTGGGACGAACCGGCGCTGTGACGCCGGTAGCAAGGCTGGAACCGGTGTTTGTTGGCGGTGTGACCGTCTCCAATGCGACGCTGCACAATCGCGATGAAATCGCGCGCCTGGGCGTGAAGATCGGAGACACGGTTGTGATCCGGCGTGCCGGTGATGTGATCCCGCAGGTGGTTTCGGTAGTCGAGAGTCGCCGGCCAGAGGGCGCTCGTACGATCGAGTTTCCAACGCACTGTCCAGTGTGTGAATCCCCGGTTGAGGCAACACCAGGCGAAGCGGTAGCGCGCTGCAGCGGTGGCCTGATTTGTAGCGCACAGCGCAAGCAGGCCATTAAACACTTCGCGTCACGCAAGGCGATGGATATCGATGGCCTGGGGGATAAAATTGTCGAGCAGTTGGTGGACGAGGGATTGCTAAAGTCTGTCTCGGGCCTCTATCACCTGTCATTGGCTCCGTTGGTCGCGCTGGAGAGGATGGGTGAGAAATCCGCACAGAACCTGCTCGACGCACTGGAAATGAGTAAAAACACCACGCTGCCCAAATTCCTGTACGCACTGGGAATTCGCGAAGTGGGGGAGGCCACTGCGCGCAATCTTGCGCGACATTTCGGCGATCTGGCACCGCTGATGCAGGCGGACGAGGAGGCCCTTCAACAGGTTGAAGATGTAGGTCCGGTGGTGGCGCATTACGTGGCGGAGTTTTTCCAGCAGCCGCACAACCTGGAAGAAATTGAAGCCCTGCGGCAGGCCGGCGTGCACTGGGAGGCGGTAGTACAGGAGGCCGGTTCCCAACCCCTTGCGGGCCAGACCTGGGTGCTTACCGGGAAACTGGAAACCCTCTCGCGTAGTGAGGCCAAGGACTATCTGCAGCGGCTGGGAGCGAAAGTGGCCGGTAGTGTTTCGGCGAACACGCACACGGTGGTTGCTGGCCCCGGCGCCGGCTCAAAACTGAACAAGGCACGGGAGCTCAATTTGCCCGTGCTGGACGAGGATGGGCTGATGGACATGTTGCGCGGCCAGGGTATCGAAATCTAATTGATCCGTTCGCCTGTTTTCTGCACAAAGTGTTGGGTGGATAGGCACTGTGCAGCGAGCCGTGCGTTATTGGTGTTCCGCCGGTAGCGAAAATGCGATCGGATTACGAATTTGTCGCTTGCCCGCTGTAGAATTCTGATTGCTGCGCCGTTACAGTTGACCGAATTAGTTTTTTTGAATTGGCCAACTGGCAACCGGACCGTGTTGCGGTGGCGGCGTAGGGGTTAGCGCAGAGTGATTCAGGGCGATCAGGAATCCATTGTTTACGGCTGTATCAAAGACAGTAACAGCCTTTCCGGCGGTAGCGACCGGCGTCGGGTTAACCGGGAAGCCGTGCTGGCTCTGCCCAGCGCGGACGAGTGGCCGTTTCTTTGCCGCGACATGTTTGCGGTTCCTACAATCAAGATGAAACAGTCGCAATACCAGACCGATGTGATCCATTTTGGTGCCTCATACCGCGCCGTGGAATATGAGTGGAACCACTGGATTCAGAAATTCGAAGAGTTACTGCAGAGCATGTACTGGGTTTCGGCCACAGTGCATCTTGAAACCGAGCTATCGGGTACCCATTCGTTTACCTGGGAGGCGGCCGGCCTCTATCACGAGCCAGGCTGTGGTGACATGCAGGTGCGCTGCGAGTGGACCCAGGAAGGTCGCGTCAGCATGTGACGCACGCGTTCCACACACTATCCTGTCCCATTGTCCTGTAAGTGTATTCTGGCCGACCTTACTAATCAGCGCTTTTCCTTCCATTCAGTCTACCGATCGACCGGGGGTGCCCCATGTCCGACAGCCTGCCTGAAAATCCGTCCGAAGAGCCACAAGACTTCCGCATCGAGAAAGACAGCCTGGGGGAAGTGCCTGTGCCCAGCTGGGCGCACTTTGGTGCCCAGACTCAGCGCGCGGTCGATAATTTTCCGGTCAGTGGCTATACCTTGCCGGTCGAGTTTTTGCGAGCCGTCGTCGCGATTAAAAAAGCCGCCGCGGAATCCAATCAGCACCTTGGCCTGCTCGACGGGGAACTGGCCGTGGCGATCGTTCGGGCATGCGACGGGCTCAGTGCTGCCGACTTTGCCGAGCAGTTTCCCGTGGATGTATTTCAGACGGGCTCCGGCACCAGTACCAATATGAACGTGAATGAGGTGCTCGCCCATATTGCCTGTGCGCAGAGCGGTTTGAGTATCGGGGCCAACGACCACGTCAATATGTCCCAGAGTAGCAACGACGTGATTCCTACGGCGATACACCTGTCTGCACTGCTGGCGCTGCAGAACAAGCTGTTGCCGGCACTGGTGCACTTTATCGACGTGGTTCAGGAAAAGGCGACTTCGTTAGATGGGGTGGTTAAGACCGGCCGTACTCATCTGATGGATGCGGTACCGATTACTCTGTCGCAGGAACTCTACGCCTGGGCGGCCCAAGTACGTTTGTGCAAGGCGCGCGTTGAGGGCGCGTTGCCACGCCTTGAGCAGCTGGCCCAGGGGGGCACTGCGGTGGGTAGTGGGCTCAATGCACACCCGCGGTTTGCGGAAGTGTTTGCCTGCCGGCTGAGCAGTGAATGCGGTGTCTCATTGCGCCCGGCAGAAAATCTGTTCACTGCCATCGCGTGTCAGGACACCGCGGTTGAGGTTTCCGGGCAACTGAAAACCCTTGCGGTGGCACTGATGAAAATTGCCAATGATCTGCGCTGGATGAACAGTGGTCCACTCGCCGGTTTTGGCGAAATCGCATTGCCCGCACTGCAGCCGGGCAGCAGCATTATGCCCGGCAAGGTCAACCCGGTGATTGCGGAGTCCGTTGCCATGGTGGCGGCGAAGGTGATGGGCAATGACACTACCATCTCTGTGGCGGGGCAAAGCGGAAATTTTCAGCTGAACGTGATGCTTCCGGTTATCGCTTTTTCGTTGCTGGAGAGCATTCAAATCCTGGCCACTAGTACCCGACTGTTGGCGGATAAGGCCATCGCCGGATTCAGTGTGAATGAAGATCGGATACAACAGGCGCTGGCGAGAAACCCGATTCTAGTGACTGCGCTGAACCCGGTGATCGGCTATGGCAAGGCGGCAGAGATAGCCAAAGCTGCCTACACCAGTGGTCGGCCTGTGCTTGAGGTGGCGGTGGAGATGACGGATTTGTCCAGAAGTGAGCTGGAGCAGTTGCTCGACCCGGCGCGACTAAGCCGGGGAGGAATCGTGGGCGGCTAGCGGTCGGTTGGCGGGTTGCAATCACGAACCGGAATCAGCCGAACACCAGAATACCCAGCAGGATGCTGCCGATAAACAGCATCATGCACTCCACCCACATGGCGAGCTTGCGTAAAATGGCTCTGTCTTCGCGCCGGTAGAGCAGTCGTTTGTGCATGACTTGTCCTCCCTGCTGGCAGGCAACCAGCGGTTTGCGTCGCGGTTTCGTTGACAGCGTGCGGTTGATGCTGCACGATTCTGCGCCGTGCATGGCGCCTGACCTTATGGTTCTCGTCGGTATACACAAGGTCTTTCGAGTGGCCGCGAGTGCAGGTGAGTCTCTATATTGATAAGGATAGTATTGTCCTTCTGCGCCGACCAATCATTCATTTTCCAGTCAAAGCGTGTCTGTTATGGCCTCAAAACGCCGCCGCTCATTTGTTACCAGTGTGCTGGCCTGCATCGCATTTATTGCCGCGGCCATCTGGAGCTGGGATCTCCCGGTTGCTGATTTACTTAGCTATCTGGTGTTGCTACTGGTTTTTCTGGTAATGATCGTGGCCGTGGCCTTCGGGTTTGGTGCGCTACTCAACTGGTTGCGCAATCGTCGCGATAAATAAGTGATTTCAACGGATCGGACTGCCAGCCCCAGAATGGACAACACCAACGACGATATCCGTATCCCCATTGCCTACGTGCAGCGACTGCTGGATGAGGCCGCCAATCACGGCTGTGACCGCGAGGAGCTGCTCTCCTCGGTAGGGATTTCGGAAAACGATCTGGAAGATACGGCCGCGTTTTCAGCAGTGAAGTACGGTCGTCTCTACCAGCGTGTAATGTGGCTGTCTCAGGATGAGTGGTTCGGCATGCTGAGCGGTGGCCGGGTGCGTTCCGGCTCTTTCCGGCTGTTGTGCCTGACAGTGGTCAACTGCGCGACGGTTCGCCAGGCCATCACCCTCAGCGCGGAATTTAATGAAATCTGCCGCGGCTTCCGTGTCAAACCCGTACTGCACCCGGAGGGTGATAGGGACCGGGTGGTGATTGAGGGAATCAGCTCTCTGGCGCCGGGAGAGTTTGACCAGCTGATCGCGGAAACCACACCGGGAGTGATTCGCACCACCCTGGCGGTCTGGCATCGCTTCTATTGCTGGTTGGTGGGGCGAGAGATTCCTTTGGCCAAGTTGCACTTTTCGTTTCCCTGTCCGGAAGAGTTCCTGTCGCTGGCGCAGAGTGAGGCGGGTGAGCTGTTATTTGACCAATCGGCCAATGCCCTGGAATACGAGAGCCGCTACCTGGATTATCCCATCGTCCAGAGTCCACAGACCGTGGAAGATTTTATTCGTACGGCGCCCTATCACCTGGTGATCAGTGACGGCAGTGCCAGCAGTATCAAGACCAAGGTCAAGACTATCCTCAATCGCGACGTGAGCGAGTCGATGCCGGCTGCGGAAGCCGTGGCCGAGCGCCTGAACATGTCGGTGACCACCCTGCGCCGTAAGCTGCAGCAGGAAAATACCTCCTACCAGAAACTGAAAGACGAATGCCGGATGGAAGCCGCATTCCACTATCTCAGTTGTCCGGACCTGTCGAACACCCAGATCGCGGAAATGCTCGGTTTTGACGAGGCCAGCGCCTTTTTCCGCGCCTTCAAAAAGTGGACTGGGGTAACCCCCGGGGAGTACCGCAAAAGTCCGCGCGCTACATCCGCCGGTCTTTGATGCCGCCAGTTGGCGTCTTTTATTGCGGGTTCGCGTCCATCGATTGCGCCGCCTGCTGCTGTGAGTATTTGACTGCCCCGTCAGTATTTTCCCCCGGTTTACCCGCCGTATTTTGTTAGTGCTTTGGACACTTTTCGCCATAGTGAGTTTCTGCAATTTGGAACTACTATGAATAAAACCAAAAGTTGAGTCACAAGCTGAGGCGCCGGATTTTGCCTGGCCACTGTGACTCCCGGGATGACATGCCCGGTCCACCGACGACAAATATCGAAAGAGGGTACACAGGATGAGCGAGATCAAGATTCCGCTGCGTGACATGCGATTTGCCATGCGTGAGCTGTTTGGATGGGATCAGCACTATGCGGCGCTTGGCTACGAGGATGCTAGCCCGGACGTAGTGGACGCCATTCTGGAAGAGGGTGCCAAGTTCTGTGAAAACGTGTTGGCACCGCTGAACCAGATCGGTGACCAGCAGGGCTGTACCTGGGTTGACGGCGAAGTCAAAACGCCCGAAGGCTTTAAAGAGGCTTACCAGCAGTTCGTAGAGGCTGGTTGGCCGTCTCTGCCGCACAAGGAAGAGCATGGTGGCCAGGGCCTGCCGCCGTCGCTGGGCACCATCCTGAGCGAAATGGTGGGCACCGCCAACTGGTCCTGGGGTATGTACCCGGGCCTTTCCCATGGCGCTATGAATACCCTGGAAGCCCATGGTACCGACGGGCAGAAGGCTACCTACCTGACCAAGCTGGTTGAAGGTAGCTGGACCGGCACCATGTGTCTGACCGAGCCGCACTGCGGTACCGACCTGGGCATTCTCCGCACCAAGGCGGAGCCAAATGACGACGGCTCCTATTCCATTAACGGCACCAAGATTTTCATTTCCGCCGGCGAACACGACATGGCGGAAAACATCGTACACATCGTACTGGCTCGCCTGCCGGACGCCCCTGCGGGCACCAAGGGTATCTCCCTGTTTATCGTACCCAAATTCCTGCCCAGCGAAGATGGTTCCGTGGGTGAGCGCAACGGCGTGACCTGCGGCTCCCTGGAGCACAAGATGGGTATTCACGGTAACGCCACCGCGGTGCTGAACTTCGATGGTGCCAAGGGTTTCCTGATTGGTCCGCCGAACAAGGGCCTGAACTGCATGTTCACCTTCATGAACACTGCGCGTCTGGGTACGGCACTGCAGGGTGTGGCGCACGCAGAAGCGGGCTTCCAGAAGTCCCTGGCGTATGCCAAAGACCGTCTGCAGATGCGCTCCCTCAGTGGCCCGAAAAATCCGCAAGGCGCAGCTGACCCGATCATCGTGCATCCGGATGTGCGTCGCATGCTGATGACCCAAAAGGCATTCGCCGAGGGCGGCCGCATGCTGGTTCTGCTGTGTGCGCAGCAAGTGGATCGCTCTCACAGCGGCTCGGAAGAAGAGCGCAAAGATGCGGACGACCTGCTGGCATTCCTGACGCCCATTGCCAAGGCATTCCTGACTGAAACCGGCTATGAGTCGGCTAACCTCGGCCTGCAGTGCTTCGGTGGTCACGGTTACATTGCCGAATGGGGTATGGAGCAGAACGTGCGTGACGCGCGTATCGCTACCATCTATGAGGGCACCACCGGTATTCAGGCTCTGGACCTGTTGGGCCGCAAGGTACTGATGAGTCAGGGTGAGTTGCTGCGTAAGTTCACCAAGATCGTGCACAAGTTCTGCCAGGCAGAAGTGGACAATGAAGCGCTCGCGCCTTACGTCTCCAAGCTTCAGGAGATCAACAAGGAGTGGGGCGAGCTGACCATGAATATCGGTGTGAAGGCCATGGAGAACCCGGACGAAGTGGGTGCCGCATCCGTGGATTACCTGATGTACTCCGGCTACGCGGTGCAGGCCTATTTGTGGGCGCTGTCAGCGAAGGTGGCCAATGAGCAGATCGCAGCGGGTACAGCGGAGGAAGATTTCTACCGCTCCAAGCTTGTGACCGCTCGGTTCTTCTTTGACCGTATTCTGCCGCGCACCGCCACCCATGCGGCTGCCATGCAGAGTGGCGCGGACAATTTGATGAGCCTGGACGCGGAACACTTCGTTTTCTGAGCTTGATGTGAATAAAGCACCGCCGCTGGAGACATCGGCGGTGTTTTTGGATCTGGCTTTTGCCAACGGCGGCAAAAGCGGGGCGTGTTTTATCTGGAGCTCCGATGCAACTACCCGTGCACATCATTGAGCGGCTGCAGCAGCTGACTTGTTTGCCCAATACCGCTCGGGTACAGTTTCGATTGCCAGACGGCAGCGATTTTTACCTGCAGGTACAGAAGGGCAGCGAAGCTGCGAATGCGGTTGCCGCCGAGCAGGTATCTGGCCTGATTGCGGATGCCGATCTGGAGCTGGAAATGTCTTATCACACGCTGAAAGACATTACCCACGGGCAGTTAAGCGCGCGTCACGCGTTTCTGCTGGGGGATATCCGCTACACCGGCAACCGGGAGCTGGCGGCGGCACTGGCGGACCTGTTTTCCGCGCGGTCGTAGCTAAAAGGGCTGTGGAAGCCCGCTGGGAGTAAATCCTTGCGATGACTGGAGCGCGCGGCGCGCATTGTATCCTCCCGGCCACATTCACCAAATAACTACTAAAACTTACAATAATTATCTGCCCGAATGGGGCTTCTCCTGAAGATTTCGTCTATATAGAGACTTGAGTACCGCAAAGACGTTGAGCACGGCCGATTCCTCGCGGCAATGAATGCGCATCTCGTGGTATCTTCGCTCTGGAACCTGATTGATAATCCCGGGAAAGGCGCGCACCGTACAAGGCGGATAGCACCAAAAAAACAACATATTGGGAGAAATAAGTTGGACATCGAACGCAGCATTCTTGACGTGTTTTCCACCGCTACGGCTAAATACGCCGATCGACCGGCCTTTACCTGTCTTGGGCATACATTGAGTGTCGGTGATATTGACCGGCTCAGCGCCAACTTTGCCTCCTACCTGCAACACAAGACAAGCCTTAAGCCGGGTGACCGCATCGCGGTGCAACTGCCAAACGTACTGCAGTACCCGGTTGTTGTGTTCGGTGCCCTGCGTGCCGGTCTTACTGTGGTCAATACCAATCCCCTGTACACCAAGCGCGAGCTGAAGCACCAGCTGAACGATTCCGGTGCCAAGGCGCTGGTTGTGTTGGCGAACATTGCCGATGTGGCGTCAGAGGTCATTCCGGAAACGGGCGTCGAGCAGGTAATTGTGTCTGAGATTGCCGACCTGCACCCGCCGCTCAAGCGCGTCCTGATTAACAGTGTCGCCAAGTACGTCAAAAAGATGGTGCCGGAGTTCAGCTTCACCAATCGTGTCAATTTCCGCGATGCCATGTCTGCCGGAGCGGCACAGCAGCATCGGGACGTTCAGCGCACCCCAGACGACATCGCGGTATTGCAGTACACCGGCGGTACCACGGGTGTTGCCAAGGGCGCCATGCTGACCAACCGCAACCTGGTTGCGAACATGGAGCAGGTACGCGAGGCGCTCGGTGACTCCATGAAGGAAGGTGAAGAGTACTATGTGGCGCCCCTGCCGCTGTATCACATTTATGCATTTACCATTCACTGCATGTGCCTGTTCACCACCGGCAACCACTCATTGCTGATTCCGAATCCTCGGGATATTCCGGGTTTTGTGAAAACCCTGAAGGGTAAACGATTCACCGGTTTCTGCGGTCTGAATACCCTGTTCAATGGCCTGATGCGCTGCCCGGATTTTGCCGACCTGGATTTCAGTAAACTGCATACCACCTGTTCGGGCGGTATGGCATTGACCCGTGCAACTGCAGAGCGCTGGGAAAAAATGACCGGCTGTGTGGTGACCGAAGGTTACGGCATGACCGAGACCTCGCCGGTAGTGTCGTTCAACCCGGCGGATGCTGTGCAGCTTGGTACCGTAGGTGTGGCAGTACCCGGCACCGAAGTAAAGGTGATTGACGAGAATGGCAATGACCTGCCCAATAATACCCCGGGCGAGCTCTGTGTGCGCGGCCCACAGGTAATGAAAGGGTACTGGGAGCGTCCGGAAGCGACGGAAGAAACCATCGACGCCGAGGGCTGGCTGAAAACCGGTGACATGGCGGTGATTCAGGATGACGGTTACATCAAAATTGTCGACCGCAAGAAGGACATGATTATCGTCTCCGGCTTTAATGTGTACCCCAACGAAATTGAAGATATTGTAGCCGCGCATCCCAAGGTCGCCGAAGCCGCCGCCGTGGGTATTCCGGATGAGCGCAGCGGTGAAGCGGTGAAACTGTTCGTGGTCAAGACCGATGCGTCCCTGACCGAAGACGAAGTCATTGCCTACTGCCGGGAAAACATGACTGCGTACAAAGTACCGAGAAACATCGAGTTCCGTGAAGATCTACCCAAGACCAATGTGGGCAAGATCCTGCGGCGTGAACTGCGCGATGAAGAGTTGAAAAAAATTGAAGAGGTGACCGCTGCCTGAGACGGTAGCGCCCCCGCCCGATTTGGTTAACTGGGCGTCAAAAAAAACCCGCTGCTTGCAGCGGGTTTTTTTGTGCGTGTTGATTAACTGTTTCAGGCTAATCAGTTCCGGCTATCCGCGCTCTTGTCGCGAATCGCCCGAAACTCGTTGCCCTTGTACCAGTTCGGCCAGTCGCGGCTGTTGGCCAGTGCCAGGCCGATGTCGAGGCCCAGGGCCAGGTCCAGTGCAGCGCCTTCCAGGTTCCACTCGGGGTCATATTCGTCCCCCGGCTTGTGGTAGTGATCGGCGGTGTAGACGTCGGCTTTCTTCTTGGCCCATTCGCGGCCGTGTTCAAAGCTGTCGGTGCCGGATCTGAAATAGAGCATGGGTACGCCCTTTTTCGCCAGGCTGAAGTGATCCGAGCGGTAGAAATAACCGCGCTCCGGATGATCCTCCGGTGCCAGATAGCGCCCCTGGGTACTGGCGACATCTTCCAGTATTTTCTCCAGCTCACTGTTGCCGTATCCCACGACGATGACATCGCGCATGGGCCCGAGAACACCCATGGCATCAAAGTTGATCCCGGCCACGGTATTTTCCAGCGGAACCACCGGGTTGGCGGCATAGTATTTCGAGCCGAGCAGGCCGGACTCCTCAGCTGTCACGGCGACAAACAGCAGGGAGCGCTGTGGAGCCTTATCCATTTTGGCAACCTGGTGTGCCATGGCCAGCAGGCCGGCGGTGCCGGTGGCATTGTCAACCGCACCGTTGAAGATGTGGTCCTGCCCCTCTGCGTGGTCGTTGACACCGAGATGGTCCCAGTGGGCGGTGTAGATGATCGCTTCATCCGGGTGGGTAGTACCTTCGACTTTGGCGATCACATTACGTGAGTTGGACGTGCGGACTTCGCTTTTCAGGTCCACGGATGCGGTAAGGTTCAGTGGCTTCGGCTGGAAGCCCTGCTGTTTCGCTGCGTCCATCTCTTTCGCCAGATCCAGACCAGCGGCAGTAAACAGCGACTTGGCCACATCGCTGGTCATCCAGGACTCCACCGCAACGCGGTCGGCGTTCTTGTCTTCAGACTCGAGGCTGATTTGAGCGCCGGACCAGCTGCCGCTCACCACTTCCCACGGATACCCGGCAGCGCCGGTCTCATGAATAATGATGGCACCGGCAGCGCCCTGGCGTGCGGCCTCTTCAAACTTGTAGCTCCAGCGGCCGTAGTAGGTCATGGCGTTGCCGTTGAACAGGTTTTTGTCCTGAGTGGCGTAGCCCGGGTCGTTGACAAGAATCACGGCGGTTTTGCCCTGCATATCCAGGCCGGCGTAATCGTTCCAGTTATTTTCCGGGGCGACGATACCGTAACCCACAAACACGAGCGGGCTGTCTTTTAGCTGGCTCTGTGGTGTCTGGCGCTGGGTAAAGGCGACCATATCGGTGAGCGGTTGCAGGGACTGTTCAAAACCCTCGCCGCGGATTTCCATCGGGGTGCTTTCGATCTGCATTTCGACCACAGGCACGTCCTGGAACCAGCTTGGGTTGCCATCGGCATCCACTGCACCGGGCTTCAGGCCGAGTTTCTTGAACTCGTCGGCCAGGTAGTTGACCGTCAGCTCCTCACCTTTGGTGGCGGGCGCACGGCCTTCAAATTGATCGGACGCAAGTACGGCGATGTGCTTGTGCAGGTCTCGGGCGATTTCCGCGACCTCAGTCTTGTCGGCGTCGCTGAGTGTCGGCTCGGCCGTCGCGTTTGCGCCAGAGGCGTCTTTTGCCGCCGGAAGCTGACGTTCCTCTGCCGGTGCATTCTGGGACTCCGGTGCAGTGCTGTCCGCACTGGGGCTGGCACCGTCTTTGCTGCAGGCGGCAATCGCGGTCAGTCCGGCGAGGGCCAGTGGCAGCGCCAGGCGCCGCCAATGATCGGGGGTGTGCATAAAGATTCCTTTTTCTGGTTATAGGAAAGGGATTGGTGTTATTTGTTGTCCATAAACGCCAGGGTCTGGCGGATCGGGAAGAGCATATCCCGGGCCAAGGTGCGGCAGCGCGCTGGCGACCAGCCTTCCAGAGGATCCGGGAGGTTGTCATTGTCCTTGAAGGGCATTTCCAGGGTGAGCGCCAGGGTGCGGAACTGGTGGCCGCACCAGTTGGTGCCGACGGTCATGTTGGCTTCACCGGGCTTGTCCAGGGGGTAGCCGCGCTCGGTCTGGAAGTCCGGGCTGATCTGCTCGAAAGCCTGTTTGAAGGTGTCTTCCAGTGCAGCGTGCTGGTCGTCATAGCCGGGGATGCCCTCGCAGGCGGCGACAAAGTTGAATGGAAGGGCTTCGTCACCATGGATGTCGAGGAACATATCTCCGCCAGTGGCGAGCATGCGCTCGCGCACCAGGTAGACCTCGGGGCTGCGTTCCATGCTCGGTGACTGCCATTCCCGGTTGAGGTTGGCGCCGGCGGCATTGGTGCGCAGGTGTCCGCGTACGCTGCCGTCCGGGTTCATATTTGGAACAACGTAAAACACCGTGTCCTGCAGCAGCTGCATGGCGGCGGCGTTGGACTCGTCCAGCAGGGTTTCCAGGAAACCCTCGACAAACCATTCGGCCATGGTTTCGCCGGGGTGCTGGCGGGCGATCATCCATACTTTGTGTTTGGCCGTTTGCGGATTGCCGACGGTCAGCAATGTCATTTCCCGTCTATCCAGTGTCAGGCCCAGGGTTTCTGCTTGTACGCGCTCGTCCGACTGCGCCCAGGCAATCAGGTCCAGGTGCCGCTCCCAGGAGTAGGGCGCGAAATAGGCCAGGTAGATGGCGGGCTGTTCGAGGGAAACCGAGAAATCGAGCGTTTTGCCATCGTACTGGGTATCGATGCGGAACCAGTGGTGGCGGTCGTAGGAAGCGCAGAGTCGATAGTTTTCCCAGCCCTCGGGGTAGGCCGCCTTGCCCGCATTGCCGATACGCAGGGCGTACTCTTTGCCGACTTCACCCTCGAGGCGAAAGTGGAACCACTGGTAGAAATCCGATTGGTTGTCGATCCGGATGGCGAGCTCGATGGGGCTGCTGTTCTTGTCGATGACTTTGATATTGCCGCTGTCGAAAGCGCTGCTGATGTGCATGCGTATGCTCCGCATTGGTCGTGGACGAAAAGGGGTTCACGTCAGATAGAGTTATCGTATCCAACGGTTTGATTTGCATAATGCTGCAGGATACGGATTCGAATCAAACGTTCAGGATAGCCCGGGATAGCTTGGAGGAAATACCTGTCGCGCTTTTGTTTGTGAGAACAAAATATTGAAACAGCGAAGTATCCAGATATTTTTATGGCGACTTAACGAGCACTAACAGTGGCGGCGTGAAAATAAAGGCCCACAGATAAAAAAGGCGCGGTGCTCTTGCGAACACCGCGCCCCTGCCAATCCATGGCGGCACCTGCTGAGACTACTGCTCCTTGAAATTTCTGGCGTCAGACCAATGACGACTTCTCACTGCCCGGTCAATGCGCGGTACGAACCACAACCGCACCATCAGAAACGTTGTACTGCTCCCTGACATTCCTCAGCAGGTGCTGTCTAAAGTTTAGGCAGGCTCTGTTCACGTCGTCGTGCCGGAGGCAAAAGTTGGCGCACGATTGGTTAACTTTTGATCAGCTTGCGGAGCACTTTGCAGCCGGCGGGCAAGCGTCTGGTTTTAATCGAAGTTCAGCGCACTGTCTTTCCAGTACTTGGTGCCCTTGAGTGTGGCTTGCAGTGCGATGCCGCTCTCGGTCAGTTGATACACCCGCATGCCATCCGCGACAACCTCGCCACCAACGGCCATACCCTTGTCCTGGGCCTTGGCAGCGGCATCTGCGTGGCCACCGAAGGACCAGCCGTGTTCCACAAAGCGATTCATGACCGCTGGTGAGTCGAAGACAAACAGGGCGCGGAAATCTTTAACTCCGAAGCCGAGGCCAACACCGACCTCGCCCATTTTCATGTAGGTGCGTTCACCGGATCCACTCACCGCGACACCGTAGCCGGTGGACGCGCTGGCCAGTAACAGGTTGACGTTTACGTTGCTGAATACTGCGTAACCCGGTGCCTTGGCGACGTCGCTGCGCAGGTCGGGTTTCAGTCGATACAGCGCATCGAGTACTTCGCGTTCGGTTTGCTGGATGTGTTGGCGCTGCTCGTCACGGGTCTGGCCGGGTGCCGCACAGGCGGCCAGCAGGAATACCTGCGTGAGCAGAACCAGCAGGGTGGAGTATCGAAAGTGGGGGCGCATGGTGTTGTCTCCGTTGGTGTCCGCAGGGCCGTTATGGGGGCTGCCCTGATCGGCGCGGTCTTGTTGGTTGTTGCAGTCTTATTGGTTGTTATTGAAGCCTTGATCAGGTGGTCATTTCGCACACTCTGGCCCGTGATGGCCAGGAGCTACCTGCTTTTTGCGACGGTTGTGACCAGAATACCGGCGAAGTAACGGTGTGCCTGCGACCTGGCGCACAAAGATACGATGGGCGCCACTTTCGGGGGGGCAGACAAATCGGTATTCTTCCGAGCCTGAACTCTGTGGTGAACTTATCTTTCAGGAACGAATATCCATGAATAAATCGATCAAGCGCGGCATTGCTGCTTCCTGTCTTTTGACCCTGATGCTGAATCTTACCGCCTGCGGTTACTTTTTATACCCGGAGCGGAAAGGGCAGACCGGCGGTCGGGTTGATCCGGTGGTGGTTATTCTGAACGGTGCCGGGTTGCTGTTCGGTATCTTGCCAGGGGTGGTTGCCTTTGCGGTGGACTTTACCAACGGCACCATCTACCTGCCGGCGGGCGGTTCTTCCGCCATTGATCGCCACATCAGCGCAGTGGGCCAGGATGATGATAACGGCAAGCTGGCGCGCCTGATGGACAACGGCAAGCCGGTAGTGGATCAGAGTGGCCAGGCGTGGGTCGAGCTGCCCCTCGATGCCGTGACCGGCGGTACGGAAGCGACCAACCTCGAGCAGGTGGGTGCAGCTCTGGGCGCGCTCACGGGGCAGCCGGTGGTTGCCGCTGACATTGTATGGCTGCAGGACCTGGCTGCGCTGAATCAGGCGCGCGCTGCTCAGCAGGCTACGGTGGCCCGCTAGCGGGTGGCTGTATTGCTTGGGGCGCAATTCGCCTCTATGGGGGTAGCGGGCCGGGATCACCGCCGCTACGCCCAGGACCTCCTTTCTCCCGTCAGGGTGCTCCCGTTCCTACGGGACCCTCGCATTGTGCATATGGGGCTGAACCGGCTTTCCCCGGACCTCTGGCTCCAGGACTGCCCCCGTTTGCCCCACTACCATCACAACAAACTGAGTGCCCGGCGCAGGCTGGGGGACAGGGTATTTGCGCAGCTGCCGTCGTCTTTGCCGGCGCAGCGGGAACTGGTTGCGCTGTTGGCGCAGCATCTTCGGCAACATCACCCGGCGTACCATTTTGAGTCGAGCGGCGGTCTTGCGTGGCAGCACAGGGCGGATTGTCTCCGCTGGGGTGGCCCGGCGGCCGCCATGGGGAGCGATGAACCGCTGTGGAATGCGAGCCTATGGGTGGCGGATGATCTTTGCCTGCTGATGCCCGGTGAGCACGGTTATACACT
Organism: Microbulbifer salipaludis; assembly: GCF_017303155.1. NCBI lineage: Bacteria > Pseudomonadati > Pseudomonadota > Gammaproteobacteria > Cellvibrionales > Microbulbiferaceae > Microbulbifer > Microbulbifer salipaludis. The sequence continues at coordinate 1,928,334 of NZ_JAEKJR010000002.1, read as the reverse complement.
GGTTGCAGCTTCTCTGGCCGCGCCCAGTTACTGGCGGCTGGAGGAGAAAATCGGCCAGCCGTTGGCGGAAATTCACCGGCCGGTACCGGGTTTTGCAGAAAAAATCGGTGCCCAGGTCGCGCGCTTCTTCGATCACCTGTTGCCGGAGTTTCCCGTGTGGCGCGGTAACTGGTCGGTGGTGGACTCGGCGGAACTGCTGCATCGAGGGGAGGGCAGTGAGGCGGACAGCGAGGAGGATGAGGATAGGGAGGAGAATAGGGACGAGGATAGGCGAGAGGTCGAAAAGAGCCTGTTCCTGCGGGTCGAACGGCAGTCTCTGCGGCGCCTGCCGCAAACCGGTGCGGTGGTGTTCTCCATCCGCGTGATGATTAATCCGCTCGAGGACTTGCTGGGAGTGCCGGGTGCGCTCCGGCAACTGCAGGCGGCAGTCGCCTCCATGTCGCCTGAAGAGTCGCGCTACAAGTCCATTGCACCATTCCGGCACCAGCTGGAGGCATTTTTCGCCGCACATCTGGCGCCGTCTTGAGTCATGCCGATCGTTCTGCCTTGAAGGCTTTGGGTGACAGCCCGGTCCAGCGCCGGAACGCCTTGCCGAAGGCGCTCTCGTCGCAATAGCCCAGTGCCGCGGCTATATCCACGTTGGTTTTTTCGCCTTCTCGCAGCCACTGGCAGGCATAGTGGCTGCGCACTTCGTCCTGAATGGCCCTGAAGCTGGCGTCCTCTTCCAGCAGTTTGCGCCCGAGGTGGCGCGGGCTGATACAAAGCCTTGCGGCGACCTGCTCGCGGCTAAGCTGCGGCTCCTGTTGCAGCAAGTGCGCCACGCGCAGTTGCAGGCTTTTGCTGGTCAGCGCCTTCAGCAGCGCGTCTGCTTCTGGCTTGAGGCGGGCCATCACCTGACGATCGGCGGCCACCAGCGGAATCTCCAGGTCCTGCGGGCGCAGGCGAATACCGGAGAATTCCGCGTTGAACTGTACCGGGGCCTGCAGCAGCTGCTGGTACTGTTGCTGTACCGCCAGCGAAGGGGTGGGGTAGGCAAACTGGACACTCTGGGGTTGGAAGTGCCGGCCGGTCATGGCCCGGGCCTGGGCCAGGCAAATGGAAAGCACGGTTTCCACCCGCAGGCGCGCGCAGCGCAGGTAATTCGGGCGGTAACAGAAATCCACGTAGAAGCTGCCGCGGCGCATTTCAAACTGGCCGCCTTCACCCAGCAGTGGGTGGTAGATGAGCAGCTGGTCGAGCGCGGCACCCAGGTTTTTCTGTGTCATCAGCAGGTAGCCCACCAGGCCCATCTGGCTGCCCTGCATGGCCTGGCCGAGCCGGATGCCCAGCAGCGGGTCGGGATGCGCAGCCTGGACGGCGAGCCAGATCGCCTCCTGGACCTGCATTGGGACGCGCTCTTCCTCGTTAATGTCGGCCAGAAGCGCTTCGGCCTCAGCGGGGAGTTTTAGCTGTAGCCTTTCCAGAGCGCTTATAATTGCGCGTGTATAGCTTAAAGTTACGCTTCTGCTGTCTCTCGTGTTCACTAGGTCTGTCCGCAATTAACCAGATGCTGCCCGATTATGACGACGGCGCCCCTGAATGTCACGTTATATTGATCGCCAATACCTATTGGCAACAGGCCGATGTTAAAAGAGCGCGCCTGGCCACTGCTTGAGTATCGGGCAGTGTGCTGAGAGAGAAGCCCGGAGAAGAATAATGAAGCCTTTCGCTGTGATCGGTGCCGGCCCCATGGGGCTGTGCAGTGTACGCAATCTGGCCAAACATGGGATCCCCTGTGTCGGATTTGAAACCCACAGCGATGTGGGTGGCCTGTGGGATATCGACAGCCCCACCAGCACCATGTACGAGTCGGCGCACCTGATCTCGTCCAGGAAGATGACGGAGTTTGCCGAATTTCCCATGGGTGACGATGTGGCGCTGTTCCCACATCACAGCGAAATGCGCGATTACTTCCGCGCCTACGCCCGTGAATTCGACCTCTATCGCCACTACGAATTTGAGACCGAAGTGGTTCACTGCGAGCGCGTGGGGGACATGTGGCACATTACAACCCGCCGCGGTGGTGAAGAGCAGACCCGGGAGTTCGGCGGCCTGCTCATCGCCAACGGTACCCTCCATCACCCCAATATGCCGTCGCTGCCCGGTACATTTGCCGGCGAGTTACTGCACTCCCGCGACTACCGCGATCCGGCGATCTTCGAGGGCAAGCGTGTTTTGCTGGTGGGCTGTGGCAACAGTGGCGCCGACATCGCTGTGGATGCCGTGCACCGTGCCAAGAGTGTCGATATCAGCCTGCGCCGCGGCTACTACTTTCTGCCAAAGTTCATCGGCGGCCAGGCCACGGATGCCCTGGGTGGGCGCATCAAGCTGCCGCGGTTTGTGCAGCAGCGTATCAGTGCAGCGCTGTCCAAGCTCATGCTCGGCTCTCCGGAACAGTACGGCCTGCCCAAGCCAGACTACAAGATGTTTGAGTCACACCCGGTGATCAACTCCCTGATTCTGCACCATATTGGTCATGGGGATATCAAGGCGCGCAGCGACGTTGCCGAGGTGGAAGGGAACAGAGTGACTTTTACCGATGGTGCCAGTGGTGACTACGACATGGTCCTGATGGCGACCGGCTACAAGCTGCACTATCCGTTCATTGATCGCGTGCACCTGAACTGGGAGGGTTTTGCACCGCGGCTGTACCTGAATGTGTTCCATCCGCAGTACGACAACCTGTTTGTGATGGGGATGGTGGAAGCGGCCGGACTCGGCTGGGAAGGGCGCAACCGCCAAGCGGAGATGGTGGCGCTGTACATTCGACAGCTCGCCGGCGGCGCGGCGTCTGCCCACAAACTCCAGCGGACCAAGCAAGTAGAGGCCGCTCAACGCGCCGACGGCGGAATGAACTACCTCAAGCTTGAGCGCATGGCGTACTACGTGCACAAGGATACCTACTTGAAAGCACTGGCCGGTCACACCAAAGACTTGCTCCGGGACCTGCCTGTTGCGGATACTGAGCACTTTTCATCCAGTTCGGCCGCAGTGACTCGCTGAGGCCACCCAGCCCATGAATGTATCCAACCCGGTAGTCATCGCTTCGATCGACAGTTTCCAAATGTCCCCGGCCGCCCTCGTCGCCTTGAATGCCGTGCTGGCATTTATGATGTTCGGCGTCTCCCTGGGGCTCCGCAAAGCCGACTTTGCGCGGGTTTTCAGGCGCCCGGTGGCGCCGCTCACCGGGCTGGTTGCACAGTTTTTGTTACTGCCTGCCATCACCTGTCTGGCTACCTGGGCACTGAACATCAGCCCCGGCCTGGCTCTGGGGATGATTCTGGTCTCCTGTTGTCCCGGGGGTACTTTTTCCAATGTGATGACCTGGATCGGGCGCGCCAATGTGGCTACCTCCGTGAGTATGACGGCCGTTTCCAGTGTGGCAGCGGTCGTTATGACCCCGTTTAATTTCGCCCTGTACGGAAGCCTGAACCCCCACACACGCGAAGCCCTGCAGGCGATTGCGTTGCCGGCAGAAAATATGGTGATGATGGTGGTGCTGGTGCTGGCCCTGCCGATGGCGCTGGGCATGATTGCTGGTGCACGATGGCCGCGCTTTGCCGCGCGCAGCGAGCCGTTTTTTCGAGCCGCGTCGCTGCTGGTGTTCCTGCTGTTCGTGGTGATTTCATTCAGCAAGCACTGGCACACCGCACTGCAAATCGCGGGCGCGGTGCTGGTACTGGTGGTGGCCCACAATGCCATTGCTTTCCTGATTGGTGACCTGGCCAGCCGCGCGGCGCGTCTGCCGCAGGGGGATCGTCGGGCGGTGACCATGGAGGTCGGGATTCAGAATTCGGGGCTGGCACTGGCGATTCTTTTCACCTTCTACCCCGAGGCGGGGGAGATGCTGGTAATCGCCGGGTTCTGGGGCGTGTGGCATCTGATTTCCGGCCTGTGCCTGGCGGGCTGCTGGAATTTGAGCCAGCGTCGTGTGGCGGTGCGTGTGAACGCCGGTGAATACTCCGGCTAGGCCTCGTGTACGATCCGTAAAACAATAAGAGCAGTGTGAAAATGCGTGAACAACGAGTCTTGATTACCGGTGCCGCCGGCTACGTGGGTGGCCAGCTCGGGTCTCTACTGAGTGGTCAGATGCCGGTGGTGGGCGTGGATATTCAGCACAAGGACACCCCATTCCCGCTATTTGTCATGGATATCTGTGACGACGCCCTGGTGGAGTTGATGCGTGCGGAACGGATCACCCATGTGGTGCACCTGGCTTCAGTGGTTTCCCCGGGGCGAGACCGCGCGCGGGAATACCGGATCGACGTCGAGGGCACCCGCAACGTACTCGATGCCTGTATTGCCGCGGGCGTCGAGCATCTCACCTTGACCAGCAGCGGCGCGGCCTATGGCTACCATGCCGACAACCCGGCCTGGCTCGACGAGCAGGACTCGCTGCGCGGTAACCCAGAGTTCGCATATTCGGATCACAAGCGCCGGGTGGAAGAGATGCTCGCCGACTATCGCGTGAAGTATCCGCAGCTCCAGCAGCTCATCTTCCGTCCCTGCTCCATTGTTGGCGCGACCACCAACAGCAAGATCAGTGATCTGTTTGCGGGCAGCAGTATTCTGGACCCCGGTGGCTACAACTCCCCATTCGTCTTCGTATGGGACCAGGATGTCATTGGTGCGATTGAATTCGGTGTCAAACGCAGTGCGAGCGGCATCTACAACCTGGCGGGTGACGGTGCCCTGACCCCGGCAGAAATCGCGCGGCTGCTGGGCAAGCCCCTGCGCCGCCCGCCGGTTTGGTTGCTGAAAGCCCTGCTGGGGCTGAGCTACTACCTGGGGCTTGGCAATGTGCATCCGGCACAACTGATGTTCCTGCAATATCGGCCTGTGCTGCTGAATACGCGCTTGAAGACCGAGCTGGGTTATCAACCACAGAAAACGTCCGCTGAGGCCTTTGCCTACTTTGCCCGCGAGGCCCTGAGTATTTCGGTTGACGCCGACACCGCACAGGTCACTCTTGCCGAGCCAGCACTGGCCGGAGGGCAGCACTGATGGGCACCCGTCGGGAAGATACCGTGAAAACCTTTGTGGTGACCGGTGCCGCCGGGGGGCTCGGCTGGGCGCTAGTGAGCGCGTTAATCAAGGCGTATGGTGGCGGTTGCCGTTTGCGCTTTGCCCTTGTGGATGTGGATGACGAGGCGTTGGCCGCTCGCCGCCATGAACTGCAGTGCGAGAATATCGACGCCGAAGTGTTTGTGGCAGACCTGTCCAGCGAGGTGGCCGTGGCGGAACTCTGCACACAGTTGCGTGAGCGCTATGCGGCAGTCGACTTGCTGATCAATAACGCGGGGATCACCCACCGTAGCCTCGCGTGTCAGACATCCAATGCAGTTATTCGGCGGGTTATGGCGGTGGACTACCACGCGCCGGTCGAGCTGGCTCAGGGATTACTGGCACCGTTGCGGGCGGCCGCAGGTTGTGTGATCAATATCAGCTCCATGGCGGGCTGGATGCCTGTGCTCGGGCGCGCGGGATACTGTGCGGCGAAAAGCGCACTACACCAGTACTTCGAAACCTTTCGCGAAGAGGTGCGCGAGGAGGGAGTACGGGTGTTGATGGTCTACCCCAGCTTTGTGGCGACCAACATCGATGCGAATGCGCTCTCCGGAAATGGTGGGCGTGCCCAGCACGCGCAGAGCACCATTGGCGTTGTGCGCAGTGCAGACTGGATGGCCGAGCGTATTGTGGCCGCACAAAGCGCCGGCAAGGAACGCCTGTTTGCGAAAGACAAAAGCCTGCTCGGCGCCTGGCTTTACCGGCTCGCGCCGCGTCTATTCCTGCGGCAGATGGTGAAGAACTTCCGCGTAGAGCTTGAAGCGGGCCGCAAACTGGCGGAGCAGGGCGGCCAATAATCCTTCCAATATCCCCTCTGGGGTTGTCATCCTCGCGTAGCCGTAAAGCAACGCGGCCGCGTTCAGTGTGGCCATGCCCACCCCGCCGAATTTGTCGCGCACAGGCCTGACAAAAATCCTACAATGCCACGCATTCCCCCAAAGACCCCGAGGGTTTTTCGCGATGCCGCTGGTCGACAGTCACTGCCACTTCGATTTTGACGCCTTTGCGCCGGATCGCGCTGAAGTCTGGGCGCGCTCTGTCGCCAACGGTGTTGGCGCGCTCATTATTCCGGGCGTGAGCATCCCCCAGTGGCGGCACCTGTTTGCACTGGTGGATTCCGAGCCCGACTGGTATGGCGCAGTTGGGGTGCACCCCTGGTGGATAAAAGATCTGGCGATTGCGCCGCAGCAGCTGCAGCGGGCGCTGATTGAGCGGGTGGATCGGGAGCGGCGCCGCGGCGGCTGTGTGGCCATAGGCGAATGTGGCCTGGATGCCAACATTGACACCTCGATGGAGGTGCAACTGGCCGTTTTCGAGGCGCACCTGATTGCCGCCAGGGAGCGTTGCCTGCCCCTGATCGTGCACGCGGTACGCGCACACAATGAGGTAATTCGCATGTTGAAGAAATTGACACCACCGCAAGGCGGTGTGATTCATGCATTCAGCGGTAGCCGGGAAATTGCCGAGGCGTATATCGAGCTGGGCTTTTCTCTGGGGGTGGGCGGCACCATTACCTACACGCGTGCGGCAAAAACCCGCAACACCCTTGCTGGCGTTGCACTGGAAAGTCTGCTGCTGGAGTCGGATGCGCCGGATATGCCCCACGCCGGACGTCAGGGTGAGCGCAACAGCCCCGAGTACCTGCCAACGGTGGCGGAGACTCTGGCAGAACTGCGTGGTATTTCCGTAGACGATGTCATTTGCCAAACTGAAAAAAATACCCGAGCCCTGTTTGCGATATGAGTTTTTCTGCCGAACATTTCAAGCAACAGTTTCCCCTGTTTGCGCAACCCGAAAATCGCGCACTGGTGTACCTCGATAATGCGGCCACCACACAAAAACCGGCGTGTGTGATCGAGGCCATCAGTAATTTCTACCTGCACGCCAACGCCAACACGCATCGATCCAGTCATCGCCTGGCCAGGCGCGCCACAGAGATGGTGGAGCAGGTGCGGCGGGATGTGGCCGGCTTTCTCGGTGCCGCTTCGCCGAAGGAAATTATCTTTACCCGGGGTGCCACCGAAGGGCTGAACCTGTTGGCAAATAGCCTGTGCAGCCAGTTGCGTCCCGGTGATGAAATTGTGCTGTCCACGGCCGAGCACCACGCGAATCTGGTGCCCTGGCAAATGATGGCGGCGAGCCGCGACCTGCGCTTGCGCTTTGTGCCGGATGTAGCGGGCGTGCCGCAATTTGATCGTATCGACGAGGTGCTCTCCGCGCGCACCCGGATCGTTTCTGTTACCGCCGGCTCCAATGCACTGGGGTTTCGCACCGACCTCGACCTGCTACACAAGGCACTCTCGGAGCGTGATCTTTTCTGGGTGTTGGATGGTTCACAGCTGGCCGCGCATGATTTGATTGACGTGCAGGCAATGGGCTGTGATTTCTTCGTGTGCTCCGCGCACAAATTCTATGGCCCCACCGGTATCGGGCTGGTGTTTGGGCGAGAGGATCTATTGGCCGCACTGCCTCCATGGCAGGGGGGCGGTGAAATGATTGCCAGCGTTGATCTGCTGGCGAGTGAATATGCCGGCTTGCCGCACAAGTTTGAGGCGGGTACGTCTTCACTGGCGTCGATTGCCGGCCTCGGTGCCTGTATTGATTTTCTGGGGCGGCAGGACCGCGCCGCCATGGCCCGGCACGAGCAGGCGCTGGTGCAAGAGCTGCACCAGCGGTTGCACGCAATTCCCGAGCTTACCCTGTTGAGTACGGCGGAAAACAATCTCGGCATTGCCTCGCTGATTCATCCCCGCTGTGCGGCCATTGACCTGGCCCACTGGCTGGACGGGCGCGATATCGCAGTGCGCGTGGGGCACCACTGCGCCCAGCCCCTGCTGCAGGCCGCTGGGCATGTGGCGACCCTGCGCGCATCCGTTGCCGCGTATAACACCCGGCAAGACATTGATCGGTTTGTCGCGGCAGTGGAAGAGTTTGTGGCGCAGCTGGATGCGGATGAGGGCACGTCTTCGCTGCCGGTCGCGGAGCGCGGGGCGAGCGCGGATGCGTGGACGCCCGACGATCTCGCCGACCTGGATCTCCAGCGGTTGCGCGATACCGCGACCTGGCAAGACCGCTATCGCATTCTGATGGGCTGGGCCAAGGCTATTACGCGCAAGGAAGAGATCCGTACCCCGGCCAACCTGGTGCGAGGCTGCGAGTCAAGCGCCTGGCTGGTTCACCGCTGTGATCGCGGGGTACACCGATTTGCCATCGACAGCGACAGCCGGATCGTAAAAGGATTGGGCGCGCTGCTGCTTACCCAGCTGGATGATCGGCCTGCCGAGGGCCACGCCCGGCAGCGGGTACAGGCAATGTTCGACGAGCTGGGGCTGGCGCAGCAATTAAGTGAGTCCCGCAGTAATGGCTTCCGGGCGCTACTGGAACGCGCGCTGGAGCTGATGGGGGAGTGACGCGCTAAGCGTGCGTGCTCGCCTGCTGCAGTATCCGTTCGATGGCTTTGGAGGCCGCCGCAAAACCGAAGGTGCCGGTGATCATGGTTGCAGCGCCAAAGCCGCCGCTGCAATCCAGCTTCACGCCGTTTTGCATGGTGCTTTTCTGCGCGCAAACCTGGCCGTCGGGCTGGGGGTACACCATGGCTTCGCTGGAGTAGATGGCGTCCACGCCAAACTGGCGCTTGCGGGACTTCTGGAAATTGTGGAAGCGGTATAAATGTTGCCGCACCTTGGCGAGCATGGGATCACTGACTGTGCGCCCGAGATCCGCACAGGTCACTTCGAGAGGATTGGTTTTGCCGCCGGCGGAACCCACGCTAATCAGACGCAACTTGCGCGCCTTGCAATAGGCAATCAGTGCAGCCTTGACGCGCGCATTGTCGATCGCGTCAATCACCACATCGATGCGGGCGGTGTCCGGGTCGAGGAACTCGCCAAAATTATCACTGGCAATAAAGTCCTCCCGGGTGATGACCGTGATCTCCGGGTTAATGGCGCGCAGCCGCTCCGCCATAACGGTCACCTTGATATCGCCCACCGTGTCGGCGAGCGCGTGAATCTGCCGATTGGTATTGGTGATACAGATGTCGTCCAGATCAATCAGAGTCAGTTTACCCACGCCGCTGCGGGCCAGCGCTTCGGCGGTCCAGCTCCCCACGCCGCCGATACCAATGACGACCGCGTGGGCGTCGCACAGCACGGGCAGCGCCCTTTCACCATAGAGTCGGGCGATTCCGCCAAAACGTTGCAGATAGGAGTCGCTGAGGGGCATGGGTGTAATCCGGAGTTGCTGCTTGAAATCGGTCGGTGGTTGGTTGGGAGCTGGTCGGGTTTGATGGTTGCGAGGGTGCTATGGGCATTGGCCCGGGGCTGACCATTCTTGATTCATCAGGGCTGGGGGCCCGTTGGCGCGCGACAGGGCCGGGCGGCCCTGCGCGAGTCGATCACTTAGTGCACGTGGCCGTGGTCGACTTCTTCAGCGGTGGCTTCACGTACGGAGACCACTTCGATGTCAAAGTGCAGCTCTACGCCCGCCAGCGGGTGGTTGCCATTGATGGTGACCTGATCGCCATCGATGTCGATGATCTCTACCTCGATCGGCTGGCCTTCGGTGCTCTGGGCGCGGAACGCCATGCCCACTTCCAGCTTCTCGACACCGCCGAAAGCGCTGCTCGGCAGGGTCTGGATCAACTCCGGGTTCTGCGGGCCGTAGCCTTCTTCCGGTGCGATCACTACGGTGAACTTGTCACCGGCGCTTTTGTCCAGCATTTCCTTTTCCAGGCCGGGGATGATGTTGCCTACACCCTGGAGGTACTTCAGCGGCTGGCCACCTTCGGAGGAGTCAATCACGGTGCCTTCGGCATCTTTCAGGGTGTAGTTGATCTCCACCACACTGTGGTTAGCAATTTTCATTGATAATCTCTTGTATCTTGAGAGTGAGTTGTAGCGCTTACCGCTTACACAAGGAAAAGCAAACGGGGATAAAGGCTGTGTGAGGGGGCATTGTATGGGGCGGCCCCGGCCGTCGCAACCGAGTGACGGTGGCAGCCGGGTAGCGTAGAGGGATCTGCCGCGGGGCCAAATGGCCATGGCGGCGTTTGCCGGGGAAGGCCAAGGCCGGGGGGAGCGGGGCGTCAGCAGGCGATCGACAGTGGTTCCTGGCTGTTGTCGTAGAGGTGGCTGGCCGTGCGCACCACACGGTCACAGATGGCGGCGGGGAAGCCAAGTTCCAGCAGTCGCCCTTCGAAGTACTCGAGCAACGCCTCGAACAGCGCCGGGTTCATGCCCCGTGCAAGGAAGCTGGCGCGAGCGCTGCGCAGCGGCTCCGGCTGGTCTGAGAGGGCGTGGCTCAGGAACTGGGCCTGGCGGGTGCGCTGCTTGCCGTGGTCCATACAGTCTTCTGCCACCAAGTGCTTGCCGATGGCGTGGTAAAACTCGCACACCGTTTCCTGGATAAAGTGTCGGCCGCCAAGCTGGGCCAGTAGACCGTCTTCTACGAGTCCTGAAGCAGCGCCAGACGAGGGCGGGTGCCCACTGGCGGGTGTGAAATCTGTGCGTGCAGGCACTGGTTTTGACATTGCTGATCCCCCATTGACATAGCGTTTGCCCGATTTCGCTGGCGCCTGGATTGCCTCATTTATAAACAGTCACCCGGGGAGTGATCGTGTGCTACGGAATCCCGGGTGAGGGCGTGTGGCTGCCTGTCGCGATATCGGCGGCAAGATTACGGGATGGAAATACGGCTGCCAATGAAGCGGCAGAAAATTGTCACACTCTTCCACGGGTTGTGATGAAACGGTTTAAACAGGTGCGAATTTGGGCGCGAGTTGCCTCCGTTGCCGGCTTTTGAGGCATTTTTTGCCCAGTGCGCGTCAGTGTGACGCGCAGGCGTCGACAAAGCTCGCGATGATTGGCGCGCATCCAAGGCACGCTGTTAGACTAGCGGGTTTTCGATAGCAACAATGATGGGGTCCGCTCTGGCAGTCCGCTATCCCGCGGGGTGATCAGGGGCGAGATCCGGCAGAAACCAAGCTGAGGCACGGCATTATGGCGAGTATTTTCACCCAGATTATCAATGGCGATCTGCCGGGACACTTTATCTGGCGCGACGAAGTGGCGGTGGCGATCATGACCATCGCCCCCATCAAGCCCGGTCACTGCCTGGTGATTCCGGTGGAGGAAATCAATCACTGGGATGAGGTACCTGAGGATGTGACGGCCCATTTGCTGGCGGTGGCGAGCAAGGTGGCGAAGGCTCAGAAGAAGGTCTATTCGCCCAAACGCGTCGGGGTCATGGTGGCCGGTATCGAAGTGCCGCATACCCATTATCACCTGGTACCGATCAACGAAATTGCCGACCTGGACTTTGCACTGCAGAAACCGGCGGAGCCCGAGGCGCTGGCGGCGGAGGCGGCGAAGCTGCGCGCGGCGCTGGCGGATCTCGGTTACCGTACCGGCGCCGACTGAGTGCACGAGGGGCCTACTGAAAATTTGCATCAACAGATGCATCCAAAGTAGCCGCTGGTGCAGTCCCACTGGTATTGAACAAACAACAGGTAACCGGCTCATGTTTCGCAAATTGAATATATTCGTATCACTGATGGTGGCGCTTTCCCTGATGGCGAGCGCCGTACATGCCCAGCAGAGCAGCAGAACCTTCCCGCTGAATGGCTTTACCGCCATTGCCCTGAAAGGCGGCTCTAACCTGCAGGTTGTTCAGGGGGATACCTTCTCGGTGACGGCCGAAGGTGAAGAGGCGGACCTGATACACGCCAAGGCGGAGGTGAAGGGCGACACTCTGGTGCTGTCCGTGGAGCAGGAAAGTAAAAGCCTGTTCGGAATCGTTACCGTCAGCAGCGAGCCCGTCGTGGAATACCGGGTCACTCTTCCGGTGATCGACAGCCTGCGGGTAACCGGCTCCGGTGACGCGACCGCGGATACCCTGGAGAGCGAGAAACTCGACCTGCGCGTGACCGGGTCTGGCTTGATTCGGGTGAACAAAGTCGCTGCCGAGACACTGTCTACCGGCGTAACCGGGTCCGGGGATCTCTTACTGGGCACCGTACTCGCGGTTCACGGATCGGCAGGTGTCACCGGCTCTGGTGACATCCGTGTGGAGAACTTTGTGGGCGAGGACTTTTCCGCCCAGATCAAGGGTTCCGGGGATATAGCGGTCGGCGGCAAGGTGGCCAACGTGAATGTGACGGTCATGGGGTCTGGCGACTTTATGGGACGCAACCTGGTGGCCAAGACCGCAGGCGGCTCGATTATGGGCTCCGGTGACATTGTGCTGAAGCGTCCTGTCAGTGAGTCCTTCTCCGTCATGGGCTCTGGAGACGTTGCGCTGGTGGAGTAGTCCTTGCCCCCACGTTTACGTAGCGAAAGCGCTTAAAAACGCGGATCCCGCTGTTCTCCCAAGGCAGCGGGATCCGCGTTTTTCGTTGGTGGCAACGGTTGCCGTCGGCGGATGGGATATAGACTTAAGGGGTTGAAACGGTCATTTCGACCTCCACAATGTTTAGATCGCCACGCATTGCGCGCTGGCAGGTGCAGGGAGAACCTATGAGCGCTTCTGACGACGAAGGCCAGCAGGATACGCGGGTAAAAAGCGAGGGCCGATTGCGGAGCCTCCGACGACATTGGAAGCAATTTCGTAACGAGGCTCGGGATAAATCCCATTGGGCGGCGGAGCGCCTTCTGGACAAGCGCATTTGCATCGGCATCACTGGCCTGAGTGGCGCCGGCAAGTCTACCCTCATCACCAGCCTGATTTACCAGCTCAGTCACCCGGACCAGGCTCAGCTGCCCGGTTTCGCCCCGGCACTGAACGGGCGCCTGCTCGGCGCGGAACTGCATCCGGCCCTGGATACCGGATTACCGCTGTTTGAATACCCGCGTTGCCTGGAAGCACTGACCGCCAATCCCCCGCGCTGGCCCGAGTCTACCCGGGATCTGTCTGCCCTTGAGTTACACGTTCATCTACGGGGGCGACGGCTGGGGCGTGATTATCGGCAGAAGCTGATTCTGGAGTTGCGGGACTACCCGGGCGAATGGCTGATGGACCTGCCACTGTTACAGATGGACTTCGCCACCTGGTGTCGCCACCAGCGGGACCTGCTGGACGGCGCCTCGCGCGCGGACCTGGCCCCGGGGCTGCTGGGGGAGTTGCGGGGGATCGCGCCAGAAGCGGTGATAGAGGCAGGGCGGCTCGACAGTCTCTGGCAAAACTACCGGCAGTTTCTCCGGGATTGCCGCAGTGAGCGAAAACTCAGCTATCTGCAGCCTGGCAGGGCGCTGCTCGACAACGATGAATACGGATTTTTCCCGTTGCCCGCGTTACACCATCAGACGGAGCAGGAGTTGCGGGCACTCCCGGATGACAGCGTGTACAAGGTCCTCGAGGCCCGCTATCGCGCCTACGTTGAGAAAAAGGTCGCCCCATTTGTGGAGACCCACTTCCGACATCTGGATCGCCAGCTGGTGCTGGTAGACCTGATCAGCACGCTGTTTGCCGGCGAGGAGGCACTGGAGGATATGCGCAAGGCGTTCGGGCATATCGCGGACACCTTCCGCTACGGTAGCAGTGGGCTGCTGCGCAAATTGTGGCGCCCGCGCATCGACCGGCTGATTTTTGCGGCTACCAAAGTGGATCAAGTGCTGGCCGCTGACCACGATGCCTTGCGCCAACTGTTGGGCCAGCAGCTACAACAGGTATTTTCCGGTGCCCGGCATCGCGGCTTGCCACTTTATTGCGAAGCCATCGCTGCCGTGCGCTGTTCCAATGAAAGTGTGCGCGATGGTCGCCGAATGCTGGTTGGGCACGGCATGGATGGTCGTTACCTGGGGTTCGAAAACGCCGAGATCATGGGGCACCTGCCGCAGGATCAGGAGTGGCAGCATTACACGGGTGGGTTGCCGCCGCAGTTGCGCCCGCCTGCGGGCATTGGACGGGAAGGGTACCTGCCGCATATCCGTATGGATGCGCTGTTGAACCTGCTGCTGGGAGACAAGGTGTAATGGCTACTTCTGACGATCAATTCGACAAGACGCCCAACGGCGACAGCGCGACAAAGCCGCGCCGCCAGACCCGGATCGAAAACCTGGAGGTGGAGGAACCGCCGTTACACGAGCGGGCCAGTACCCGGGTGGAATCTCTCGCAGAAGAGCCAGCGGAGCTGCCGCGCTCCATCACCACCGGTGAATCTCTGCCAGACAAAATTTCGTTCTCGGAGCTGCGGTTGCCCGTGTTCCGACTGCGCATGTGGAAGCCCGCGTTGCTGGCAGCCCTGGCACTGGCCTTTGGTGCGGTATTTTGGGAGCTGCGACAGTTCTTCTATTGGGCGTCAGATATGCACTGGAGCCTGGGGCTGCTGGCGGGTGTCATTATTCTCGCGCTGGTGGCGACCATGGCCAGCGCGGTCTGGGAGTATTTTCGCGCCGGCAAACCGCTGCGGAAGCTGCAGAAAACCCAGGAGTTGGCCGCCGAGGTGCGGGACAGCCGAGCGACGGACGCGGTAGAGCCCCTGAATCAGCAACTGCGTGCACTGTTTGCGGGCAAGCCCCAGGGGGCGCTGTTAGCGCGGGTACAGGCGGAAACCCCCGATTATTACGACAACAGCGAGCTGCTGCGTCACCTTGAGCTGAATTTTTTCGAAGCACTGGACCAGGAGGCGCTGCGTCGCATTGTGCGGCATGCCACTACCACTGGCGCGCTGGTCGGTCTGAGTCCTTTTACTACCCTGGACGTGCTTGTCGCTTTGCGGCAATCCATGCGCATGATTGATGATGTGGCGCAGATCTATGGCGTGCGCCCTTCAATTGTGGTGCGCTGGCGCCTGTTCAAGAAAATACTCGCGCTGGTGGCCTACAGTGGAGCCAGTGAATACGCGGTGAGCGAGCTGTGGCCGGAATTGGTGGGGGACAGTATGTTGAGTACGGTGTCCGCGCGACTGGGACAGGGTATGGGCGCGAGCCTGTTCATGGCCCGAATTGGTCTCGCTGCCGTGCACAGCTGTCGCCCGATACCTTTTTCAGAGAAGCAGCGGCCCCGCTTGGGGGCGCTGACCAAGCGCATTGCAGGTAGTCTCAAGGAGCGTCTGCTGGGGCGAGACCCGCAGCAATGGCCCGCTGGTGCGGCTGGCGGTGGGCGTGAAGCAGTGGGAGCCGAAAGGAAGCCGTCACCGGGCGCAGAATAACGGCGGCCCGGCGACAGCGTGACAGGGGCTGGTGCTCACTGGAACTGCTTCTTCATCAGCATGCGGGTGTGATGCTGATCAACCAGCTGGGCGAGGGTGTCGTACCGGCTCTTGATAAATGGGCGGGGGTTGTTTGCGCCGGTCTCATCCGGGTATTCAACGCCCTCCCTGACCATTTGCAGTTCCTTCGCCAGTGCCTGCATGGCATCGAAGATCGCCTTGGTGTTTTTTTCATCAAAAAACACACGAGTACTGGCTGTGTCTGCCCAATAAGCGTCGCACTCTCCCAGCCACTCTGCGCGTTGGTTCAGAAAGTTGATGGTATTACGGATGCCACCCTTGTACTGAGGCTTGAAGTTCTCATTGACGTACTTGCCCAGACTGCGCATACCGGAGTCGACAAATTGCTCGACCAGAGAATTGCAGTAGCTGTCGGTGAGATAGGATGGGTGGGTTTTGGCGGTCGCAGTGGTAGTGGCGAAGACAGCGAACAGGCCTGTTATCAGCGCCGCTCTAAACGATGACAAATACACATCCATGCCATAAGCCTTACGAAGAAAAGTTGTTTTTACTAACCGTAGTTTTGGTGTTTTCTGGGTTTTCATTGTTGAATGCCCTGTTGTTGTTTTCGCTATCAGGCTTGTTATTGTGATAAACATCACATGAATAACGAAACGCCAATCTTCTGTCAACGGCTTTTAAGTATGATTTGTCAGTAATGGTCGAATTGCGGAAACAGTACGCTTTATTTTGGGCACGTTAGGTGTAGGCATGGCCTGTTCTGACTGTTATGAACAGACCATGTGCAGGTTTTTTGAGCGCTTTGGCGCAGTATGAGTCTGGCGCGAACGTGGATGGTCGTTTGCTGTCGGCGAAAGGAGAGAGCTTTGTCTGAGTTTGATTTTGATCTGTTTGTCATTGGGGCCGGCTCCGGTGGCGTGCGCGCCGCACGTATGGCAGCTGCTACTGGTATGCGTGTCGCCGTGGCCGAAGACCGGTATATGGGGGGCACCTGCGTGAATGTCGGGTGTGTACCCAAAAAGCTTTTTGTCTACGCCAGCGGCTACCGGGAAGCATTTGAAGATGCAGAGGCGTTCGGATGGGAAGGGCAGGCCGGGGCGACCTTTGCCTGGCCGACGTTGCGCGATAACAACGCGCGGGAAGTCACTCGCCTGAACGGCATTTATCGCAACTTGCTGAGTAATGCGGGTGTCCAGGTGATTGATGGCAGAGCCACCCTGAGTGGGCGACAACAGGTCACTGTGGGCGACGACACCTTCAGTGCGGAACGGATACTGGTGGCGACCGGTGGTTGGCCTTATGTGCCCGACTTTGTGGGCAGTGAACATGTGATTACGTCAAACGAGGTTTTTGCGCTGGAAGTGTTCCCGCGCCGAGTGCTCGTGGTTGGCGGAGGCTATATCGCGGTGGAGTTCGCGGGCATTTTTGCCGGGTTGGGCGCGGAAACCCATCTTTCTTACCGCCGAGAACTTTTTTTGCGCGGGTTTGATAACGATGTGCGCCGCTTTGTCTGCGATGAAATGGGCAAGAAACAGGTAAGCCTGCACTTCAATCACGTGGTGAATTCCATTGAAAAGCAGGAGGATGGCTCACTCAAGGTACATGGCGCGGACGGGAGCGTGCTGGAAGTAGATGCCGTTCTGTATGCCACCGGGCGCAGGCCCAACACAAATGGGCTCGGCCTGGAGAAGCTGGGGGTCGTGTTACACAAAGACGGTACCATCGGTGTTGATGATAACTTCCGTAGTAGTGTCACATCGATTTATGCGCTGGGTGACGTTACTGGCGGGCCCGAACTCACCCCGGTTGCGCTGGCAGAGGCCATGGCGCTGGTCAAACACTGGCAAACCGGTAAGACCGCGGAGATCGACTACAACAATATTCCGACGGCAGTATTCTGCCAGCCGAACATTGGCACCGTTGGATTGACCGAAGAGGAGGCGCGTCAGGCGGGTATTCCAGTGCAGATTTACAAGTCCGATTTCCGCGCCATGCGTCATTCCGTCAGTGGGCGGGACGAGCGTACCCTGATGAAGCTGATTGTCGACAAGGGTAATGACAAAGTGATTGGCGCGCACATGGTGGGCCCGGATGCGGGAGAGATCATCCAGGGGATTGCCGTGGCAATGAAGGCGGGTGCCACCAAAACCGTATTCGACCAGACTATTGGTATCCACCCCACGGCAGCCGAAGAGTTTGTCACCATGCGCACCCCGGTGGCGGAATAACTCGGGCCCCGATGGATCGCGGCAGACGCCATCAAGCAGGTGTCATTAAAAAAGGCGGTGTCGGACATTCCGACACCGCCTTTTGCGTATTCTGAATATCTCCTCGCCCGGTGGCAGTTGGCTCATTCAGGTCGGGGCGCTGCCCCATATAGGGCACCACAGGGATTGTGCCCCGAGGTGCTCCTGAACCCGTCAGTGACAGGAATCCTGCAAATTATGAACGGTCTGGTCGATTTCTACTCGGTGTCCTCGACGCTGTCCAGGACCGGCATCTGGTGCCGACGTGCCTTGCGACGATCTCCGCGCTCCTTGAGGCAGCGTTCTACTGAATTGAAGGCACCGGTAACCGCGCGATGAATGGAATCGCTCTCGTTGGTAATGGTGACCGGGTTTCCGCTCAGGGCGAGTTCTACGGAAGCTTTGTATTGCTTCCCTTTGTGTTTGTGTTGGTGGGGGGCTTCTAGGACCACACGGCTACGTATGATGTCGCCACAATAACGTTCGAGCTTGTGTAACTTCCGGGAGACCGTGTTCGCCAGAGCGGCAGATTTGTCGATATCACGGAACACAATGTTATCGTAAGGCGCAGATTTCATGGGCACATACCTCCGGTTATAAAGGGTCCATGCAGGCCGCAAAGTGCGGTTTGCTGAAAGAAGGTAGGGCGCCCTGTAGAGAGTTTCTGCTCAGAAGGAAAATCAGATCACCAGAGGTCGCAGTATCAATATTTGCCGTAGTGGCAATGTGTGTGTTTTGCGCCCGGGCCGGTTTCCCAACTGGGTCAGGAGTAACTCCCTGTAGGTCATAATGCGATTCTCAGAAAAAAAATCAAGCACCTGGATCAATAAAATGTCATAAAAATTTGGTATTGCGCGGGGAACTTTTTCGGGGCGCCGAATGTGCTCTTTTGTGGGAAGGATCATCGAGGTGAATCAATCTTGTTGGCATGGTCATTGCTGAGTATTTGCGTCTGGGGTACATTGGCTTCCTTGGCATGTGGCCTTCGTTTCCTCGGTGTTCCTCGGGATAACCAGCGTATGGTTCGATCATCGGTGGGCTTCGTGCGACTTCTTGAAGTAAAAAATCAAACAACGGACTTTTGACTATGGCGGTAAACCGTGGTTGCGCCCTGTTTTTGGCGGGCGTGTTGGGGGTGTTCGGCTATTGCGGATTGGTGCAGGCAGCATCATCTCTTACGATCGAGCAAAATAAATTGGCGCGAATGGAGCAATCTCAGGAAAACCGGTTGGTAGAACTGGAAGATGTTGAGAACGAAATGCTCGCTTATGAGTACAAGCTTCAGCGTGCTCAGGAGTCATTGTCAAAGGCTCGTGCCAATTACGAAGAAAGCCTGATGGCCCTCAAGGCGGCAGAGCGAGAGCACAAGCTGTCCGCATCCACCGATACGGAGCGAGCGCTGCACAAGGCGAAGCACGCCCACGCGATGGCTGAGCGCGGCGTGGATAGCCGTAGCCGTCGGGTCGAGATCGTGCAGTCGACCTTCGCCGAGCTTGAGGAGCGCCTGAAGGCGGCCCGCGACGGAGTCGCCGCTGGTGAATCCCGTCTTGCCAATCAGAAGGTACTCGTGGACAAGTTAGTCAAGGCCATGCTGGTTGAGGCCGAACAGCAGAAAGCGGCGGAACAGTCCGCGTCACTGGCGCCCCCAGTCTCCGCGCCGGAAATGCCGGAGCCTAGCCTTGCTGCGCTGCAGCCCTCCGCACCTGCGCTCCCCGAAGAAGCCGCAGTAGCGCCGCAGGACGCGACGGTGGAGCCGGAAATCGATCCGGAGCTGCTGGACTATGTTCGCGGTGAGCGCGATCGCCTGGAAAAGCTGCTGGGTGAGCTCGAGGAGGGAGAGCAGGGCAAGCAGACATTCCGCAATTTGACCTTGCGCCCTTCCGGCGGGGATGCAATCGAGTTCGAGTTCCTGGGGCAAAACCAATACCGCCTGGTGGCGCCAGTGAGCGCCGGTCGCCAGACTTACAAGATCAATTCCTGGCGTTTTCGTCGGACAATTCCCGCCGACGATGATGGCACCCGCTATGTGTTTATCTTTGATGCCAGGCGTCTGGCTCGCCCCCGTCTGGTGATGTACCCGGAGTATGTGCTGTCGAGACTCGACTAAGCCTTCCTGTTGTTTAGAAAAGCCCGCCTAGCGGGCTTTTTTTATGCCTGTTTTATGCCTGAGCTTGCGCTGGCAATCGTCAAAGGAGCGGTAGTTACGACGCTAGCCAGCCAGCCGAAGTGATAGCAGCGGCTGGTACTGGCTGCCGCCTGGAGCGAGCAGGCTTTGGTACAGAGTGATGTTATCCAGTGCGCAGATGAAGTCTGCCGGTACTGCGGGGATCCGCGAAAAACCACTGCGGCTTCGGGCCAGGGTGAAATGCGGACGAAACTGTTTGCGTTCAGGTCGCTTACCGATGGCGGTCATTAGGTCGCGGCAACGCGCGTGCAAAGTTGCGAGCGCCGGATTGGGCAACAGCTCCGCCGCCAGCATTTTGGCTCTGTCCCTGGGGAAGGGGTGTGTGCTGACCACCTGCCCGGTACATGCAGGTGTAGACCGGGCAATATCCTCCAGGCGTTGCTCGATGGTCGCCATGTGGTCAAGCGCGGTATCGCCGAGAAACGCCAGGGTCAGGTGTCGGTTGGCATCGCCAATCCAGCGACAATCCCGTGGTAGGCGCAGGCTCTCCAGGTGCGTACAGGTGGCGCTGAGAAAGCGCTGGGTGGCCAGGTCGGGCGCAATGCCAATAAACAGTCTCGCCGACGTGCCGCTGGCGGTGATCGTGGCGGCTCCTTTTTGGCTGGAAAATTTTTTTTTCATATTTTTTAAATACGATCCCTTGAAGCCGGTTGCGCAGCCCCTATATCTGATTGTGAGGGGGGCAGGCTCGACAGAGATGCCTCCCCCAAGCCCGGCGAGTCACGACGAAAGATCGTCAGTGTATCACCGGAGAAAAACAGCCTGGTGCATGTTGTACAGGCGCTTTTATTAATATTGCTCTGAATTGAGGATATGACAATGCGTAACTTAGATCTCTCCCCACTTTACCGTTCTGCTATTGGTTTTGACCGTCTGGCCAGCCTGCTGGATACCATGACCACCAGTGAGCAGAATCAGCCCGCGTATCCCCCGTACAATATCGAATTGACCGGTGAGGATGCCTATCGAATTTCTATGGCCGTTGCAGGCTTTGACCAGTCTGAACTGGATATTCACATGGAGCAGAACCGCCTGACTGTCAGTGGCAAAAAAGTCGCTGACGAAGAAAAGCGGAATTTTCTGCATCGCGGCATTGCCGCGCGTAATTTCGAACGACGCTTCCAGCTTGCCGATCACGTCAGAGTGACTGACGCACAGTTGGTCAACGGATTGCTGCATATTGAACTGGTGCGCGAAATCCCGGAGGCGATGAAGCCGCGGAAAATCGAAATTTCCAGTGGCAACCTGCTGCAGTCAAGCCAGGCCGACGAAGCCCAGACAGGCGAGCGTGAGACAAGTAAAAAAAGCGTGCCTGTAGGTGAGCAAGCTGCCTGAGCGTGCATCGTCTTCCGTTAAGCCCGGCCCTGTAGTGGCCGGGCAACCGGGTTCATGCCCACTGTGCCGCCATCAGGCGGCACAGCCGTATCATCGCGATCAGTTTCGCGAGTATCACCAATGCACTCGTTGTGCTCTGGTGTTCGTCCCTTCCGAGTTTCATCTTTCCGCGCAGGCCGAAAAGGCCTATTACGAACTGCACGAGAACCATCTCGAGGATGCCGGATACCGGCGATTCCTGCAGCGCTGTGCAACTCCCTTGCTGAGCCGATTGGCGCCGGGGGCCCGCGGGCTTGATTTTGGATGCGGTCCCGCGCCGCTGCTTGCCAGAATGCTGGAGGAGCACGGGCACCCAATGGCGATCTACGACCTGTTCTTTCAGCCGGATACGTCTGTTCTGGATGATCGCTTTGATTTTGTGGTCAGTACGGAGGTTGTCGAGCATCTGGCGGATCCGATGGCAACCCTGGAAATGTTATGGTGCCGGATCAACGCGGGTGGTGTGTTGGCGATAATGACCAAACTGGTCGCTTCGCAGGAGCGCTTTGCCAGCTGGCATTACATCCGCGATCCGACCCATGTCATTTTCTTTAGCCGCGAGACGTTCCGCTGGCTTGCCGGGCACTGGTCCGCAAAGTTGGAATTCAGCGGTAACGACGTCATTTTTCTGAGCCGACCAGCGTGACACCGGCGTTAAATCAGTACGACGACGCGCAGCCAGATGGCTGGCTGAATTATGTGTTGACCCTGAACAGTTTCGCGCGCACGGTGGTGCGATACTCGCTCGGTGTGGTGGACAGAAACTTCTTGAACAGGGCTGTGAAGTGGCCCATATCCTGGTAGCCGACCTTCTCGGCTATTTCGTTGACCGACAAATTGCTCGACTGAAGCAGCTCGCGTGCCATATCGATACGTACATTCTGCAAATACTGTAGTGGCGTCTGGCCGGTTGCCAGTTTGAAGCGACGGTTGAATGAGCGCACACTCATGTCAAAGTATTTTGCCACTTCACTGAGCTTTACATCTTCGCTGCAGTGCTGTTTTAGCCAGGTCTGTGCCTGAACCACCTCTTCGTCTGGATGGAGGTGGACCGCGCCTTCCGAATAGGCAATTTCCTCAAATGGACGGCGGATCTCATGGGAGAAGTTGCGTTCTACATGGCTGGCGATCGCAGGGCCATACAGCTGGCGTATCAGGTGTACGGTGACGTCGGCCAGAGCGTTGACGCTGGCGGCACAGAATAGTTTGTTCGCCTGGGTGATAAAGTACTGCCGTTTGAGCTTTACGTCCGGGTAATCTGCCGCAAACTGGTCGAAGTAGTGCCAGTGCGTCGTGGCGGGTTTACCGTCCAGTAAGCCCGCTTCCGCCAGAAAGCAGACGCCGGTGCCGACCGCACTGATGGCTGCGCCTTTTTCGGCCTGCTCACGCAGCCACTTCAGCAGCGGTTTGCTGCGCCGCAGTGCCGGGCGCGGGTTTCGCCACAGGGCGGGCAGGTAGATGATGTCGCTATCCGGTGCATCGGCCAGAGCCATATCCGGTGCCAGTGAGAAGCCGGAGCGGGACTGCACTGGCTTGCCGTCAGCACTGACGGTAATCAGGTTCAGAGCCCCGTTGTTGCTGTCTGGCTTATTCTCGGCACCGCCCGTTTTCTCTGCTTTCGCGCCATCACGGCGTTTGCGTTCAACCCGCGCGCGGCTGTCGGCGCCGCGCAGCATTTCCAGCGGCAACACCGTTCCGGTGGAAAGCATCTGGTCGAGGAGCATAAATGTGACGGTGGGCATTGGGTAACTCTCTGCATACGTCTAGCGGCCGCTGCGCGGACGTGATGTCGACCCGCTGAATCCGCTGTGGTCAGGGGCGACAGGTCGGATATCGGCCTGCTTGGCCAGATGATCAAATTTGCTGGCCAGTATGCCCATAACAAGGCCGAATCGCCAGCCCATACACTGGCGCACCATCGGATTTACTCAAGAAATTCGCCCCGTTTCTGAATCAGGCTGGAGGTCAGGATGCAGCGCCTACCCGTAATTACCGCGTTTGGTGGATTTAATCCCGCCGGTCGCAGTTCGTTCCATCGCGGCTACAAGCGGCTGGTGCTCGACAGCCTCCGCGCATCCGAACGTACGGATGTGTTGTCTGACCTCGCCGCACTGATGGGCCTGCGCACCGGTGATGCCGCTCAAGGTCCTTTGAGTGTAGAGCTAGAGCAGCAGGTTCTGCAGGGGACTCTGGTGCGGGAATTGGAGTCGCGGTTCTATGACTACCGTCGCTGTCACTTTCATCAGGCCGCGGATCTCAAAAACGACAACGGATTTACCTTCGAGATGTCTGCGCGCCAGCTTCCCGCGCCGCTGCCAGAGGATTGGTCGGTCGAAACGCTCGACAGCGGGCGTGTGCGTGTGCACGCCGCCAGCCTGTCTGTGATGCTGGATAGCCACAGAGAGATCTCCGTTGCGTCGGCGGGACAGCTCCCTACCGGCTTTGAGCCAGGGCAGCAGTACAACTCCCGCTTCCATCCTCGTGGATTGCAGCTGGCGATTCTCGGCGCATCGGATGCCGTTCAGTCTCTGGGAATCGACTGGGACCTGGTGGCGCAGAAGGCGGGGCCGGAAAAAATTTCTGTGTATGCCAGTTCCGCCATGAGTCAGCTGGATGTCAACGGCAACGGCGGGCTGCTGCAATCCCGGCTGCGCGGCGGGCGGGTCAGTTCCAAGCAGCTGGCCCTGGGGCTCACCAGTATGCCGGCGGACTTTGTGAATGCCTATGTACTTGGCAGCGTGGGCACCACCGGGGCTGTGGCCGGCGCCTGCGCCACCTACCTGTACAACCTGCGTGCTGCGGTGGAAGATATTCGCTGTGGTCGTGCGCGGGTCGCCGTCGTGGGCGCCGCGGAAGCGCCGCTGGTTCCCGAAGTGGTGGATGGGTATACCACCATGGGCGCGCTCGCCAACCTGGATGGGTTACGGAAAATTTTCGGTGATGATATCGATTTCCGTCGTGCCAGCCGCCCGTTTGGCGATAACTGTGGCTTTACCCTAGGTGAAGGTACCCAGTGGGCCGTGTTGATGGACGACGAGCTGGCACTGGAGCTGGGAGCGCCGATTCACGGCGCAGTGGCGAACGTGTTTGTTAACGCTGATGGGCCGAAAAAATCGATTTCTGCCCCCGGGCCGGGTAACTACCTAACGGTGGCGCGCGCCATGTCAGAGGCGCGTGCGATTCTCGGTGAAGAAAGTCTGCGCCAACGCAGCTTCGTTCAGGCGCACGGTTCCAGTACCCCGCAGAATCGAGTGACGGAGTCTGCAATTTTTGATCGCCTTGCTGGCGCCTTTGGCATCGAAGGCTGGCCGGTGTGCGCGGTCAAGGCCTTTGTCGGCCATACCGTAGCCGCGGCCAGCGGTGATCAGCTGATTTCCAGTCTTGGCATCTTCAATCGTGGCATTTTGCCGGGTATTACCACTATTGATCGGGTGGCCGATGATGTGCACCACGATAACCTCAGTCTTTCCATGGCGCATATTGAGCGTGATCCAGAGTCGTTGGACGTCGCCTTCCTGAACTCCAAAGGCTTTGGCGGTAACAATGCTACCGCCAGCGTGCTGGCACCGCACATTACCGAAAAAATGCTCGCCAAGCGCCACGGCGAGCAGGCGATGACGGCCTACCGCAAGCGCAGTGAAGCGCCCGCTGAACGCGCTGCGGAATACGATGCCCGCGCAAGCCGCGGCGACCTGAATGCGATCTACCGATTTGGGGAGGGGCTGATCGATGAAACCGGCATTTCCCTGGAAGGTGGTCGCATGACCCTGCCCGGTGTGGCGGGCTCTGTGTCTCTGCCGGACGAAAACCCCTTCGCCGATATGGTGTGACGCGCGGCGGTTGTGAAGGGCTCGGAATTGGGCTCGCGGTGCGGGGTACTTTCGAGCACGAGGTTCAGGCGGTAGACTCCCTGCAGGTTTCCCTCAGCAGGTAGAATCGGATGACCGAAAAGGATGAAACGCCGCCGCCCACTACCGGTACCACCGGTGACGATGTGGGCGCCCGGCTAAAATCTGTGCGTCAGATGCACGGTTGGTCCCAGCGGGAGATGGCCAAGCGCGCCGGTGTCACCAACGCCACCATTTCCCTCATTGAGCAGGGCCGGGTCAGCCCATCCGTGGGGTCGCTCAAAAAGGTGCTGAACGGCATCCCCATGTCGCTGGCCGATTTCTTCACGTTTGAATTTGATAGTCAGCCGCAAGTTTTTTTTCGCGCCAGCGAGATGCCCAATGTGGGGCCAGGCCCGATCGAATATCGATTACTCGGGGCCGGCAATTCCCATCGCACCATGTCCATTCTTTACGAAGTGTACCCGCCTGGTGAAGATACCGGGCCCGAGCTCCTGAGTCATGATGGCGAGGAGGGCGGGATCGTCGTATCCGGGCAACTGGAGGTGACGGTCGGTCGCGAGATCACCATACTCGGGCCCGGTGATGGTTATTACTTCCGCAGCCGCCGGCCGCACCGTTTTCGCAATATTGGTGATTGCGACTGCGTGCTGGTCAGCGCCAATAATCCCCCGAGTGTCTGAGCCCTTTTCTATATTGCTTTCTGTGACGCTCGCCAGATGATCCTCTGTTCCGGTGATCTGACCATTTGCTGTTTCTTGCAGCAACTTGGTCATTCTTTGATCTTGTGGCTGGCATGGTTGGCCAGTGGGCATCAAACCGGCCAGTGGATATGGCGGAAATGGTATTCAAACGAGCGTTTTAATCTGGCTATACTTGGGCCTTGACCGATTTTGGTGAATGCGTCATCGACTGGTTATGGTATCGATGTATGCTCGCCGAGAGGCAATCCGAAATCTGTCTTGCACAACCCGACCCCCCGGACCGGTGTAAACCCTACTGTTGCGTCCCGGTCACCAATCAATGAGGTCAATAATGTTATTTAGTGGCAAAGCGCTATCCGTGCAGATGCTGGACAACGGCATCGCGGAACTGAAATTCGATCTGGAAGGCGAGTCCGTCAACAAATTCAACCGTCTCACCGTATCGGAGTTTTCCGAGGCCCTGGATGCGATTGAAAAGGCTGGTGATATCAAAGGCCTGTTGCTGACCAGCGGAAAAAGTGTGTTTATCGTTGGTGCGGACATTACCGAGTTTGGTGGAGCTTTTTCCGCCGGGCCAGAAGGTATTGCCGAGCTGATGAACAAAAACAATGAAAACATCAACCGCCTGGAAGACCTCCCTTTCCCGACCGCGGTTGCCATCAATGGTTATGCACTGGGTGGCGGCTTCGAAGTCTGCCTCGGTTGCGATTTCCGCGTGATGGGCGATAAAGCCAAAGTGGGCTTGCCGGAAGTGAAGCTCGGCTTGATTCCTGGTTGGGGTGGTACCGTACGCCTGCCGCGCGTCGTTGGCGTAGATGTGGCTGCGGAGTGGATCGCCGCCGGTAAAGAGCAGCGCCCGGATGCCGCATTGACCGCGCATGCTGTGGATGCCGTTGTACCGACGGAACAATTGAAAGACGCCGCATTGAAGTTGCTCACCCGTGCTATCGATGGTGAGCTGGACTACAAACAGCGCCGGGAGACCAAGAAGTCCCCGATCCCGCTGAATGACACTGAAGCCCTGATGGCCTTTTTCACCACCAAGGCATTTGTTGGTCAGCAGGCCGGGCGCAATTATCCGTCCCCGGTTAACGCAGTGACTTCCATTGAGCAGGGCTACAAGCTCAATCGCGACGAAGCACTGAAGATCGAGCAGCAGCAATTTATTGCCAGCGCCCAAACAGAAACCGCTGCGTCTCTGGTAGGACTGTTCCTGAATGATCAGAAGGTCAGCAAGGTTGCCAAGGGTTGGGAGAAAAAGTCCGACAAACAAATTGAGCGTGCCGCAGTACTGGGCGCGGGCATCATGGGTGGCGGTATCGCCTATCAGTCTGCCTACAAGGGCACGCCCATCAAGATGAAGGATATCAACCAGGACGGTATTGACCTGGGGCTGAAAGAGGCCGGTAAGCTTCTGACCAAGCTGGTGGATCGCGGGCGTATGACCCCGGCGAAAATGGCGGAAACACTCAACCGAATTGAGCCCACCCTGAGCTACGATGGCTTCAGCGATGTCGATATCGTGGTGGAAGCGGTTGTGGAAAACCCCAAGGTAAAGCATGCGGTATTGAAGGAAGTTGAAACCAAGGTCTCAGAAGACACGGTGATCGCCTCCAATACCTCCACCATTTCCATTGACACTCTGTCAGAGCCGCTGTCGCGCCCGGAAAACTTCCTCGGCATGCACTTCTTCAACCCGGTGCACAAAATGCCACTGGTGGAAGTGATTCGCGGTGAGAAAACGTCTGAAACAGCGGTTGCCCGCGTTGTCGCCTATGCCAATAAAATGGGCAAGAAAGCGATCGTGGTGCGCGACTGCCCCGGTTTCCTCGTGAACCGTGTGTTGTTCCCATATTTTGCCGGCTTTGCCATGCTGGTGCGCGATGGCGCGGATTTCCAGCAGGTCGACAAGGTGATGGAGCGCTGGGGTTGGCCAATGGGGCCGGCTTACCTGATGGACGTAGTGGGCATCGATACTGGTGTGCACGCAGAAAAAGTCATGGCGGAAGGCTTCCCTGAGCGCATGGGTAAAACCTTTACCGCTGCCTCCGACGTGATGTACGAAGCCGGGCGCTATGGCCAGAAAAATGGCAAGGGCTTCTACGTCTACGAAGAAGACAAGAAAGGTCGTCCGAAGAAAGTGGTGGCGGAAGAGGTCTACGATCTGCTGAAGCCGCACGTTGCCGAGCGTCGTGAGTTTGAAGCCGACGAAGTTATCGAGCGTATGATGGTGCCGATGGCCACCGAGCTGGCCCGCTGTCTGGAAGAGGGTATTGTGGACTCTCCGGCCGAGGCGGATATGGCGCTGGTCTACGGCATCGGCTTCCCGCCTTTCCGCGGTGGCATTTTCGCATGGCTGGATAGCATCGGCCTGGATAACTTCGTGAAGATGGCTGAGAAGCACAGTGATCTGGGCGAGCTGTACAAGCCCACCGATGGCATGCGCGAAATGGCCGCCAGCGGCAAAACCTACTACGGCGACAAGTAAGGAGAGTTTCCATGAGTCTGAATCCTAGAGATGCCGTAATCGTCGACTATGCGCGTACCGCCATGGGACGATCCAAAAACGGCGTGTATCGCAATGTACGTGCGGACGATATGTCTGCGGAGCTGCTGAAGAAATTCCTGCAGCGCAATGAAAAGCTCGACCCGAAAGAGATCGATGATGTGATCTGGGGTTGTGTGATGCAACGCGATGAGCAGGGTTTCAACGTCGCCCGCATGATTGTGCTGCGCGCCGGTCTGCCTCACACGATTCCCGCGCAGACGGTTAACCGCCTGTGTGGTTCCTCCATGTCTTCCCTGCACACCGCTGCGGCGAGTATCCAGGCGGGTCTGGGTGATGTGTATGTGGTGGGTGGCGTAGAGCATATGGGCCATCTGAACATGATGGAACACGTCAGCCCGAACCCCATGCTGGGTCGCTATATGGCGAAGGCCGCGGGTTCCATGGGGATGACCGCGGAATACCTGGCGATGATGCACGGTATCCAGCGCCAGCAAATGGATGAGTTCGGGGCCCGTTCTCACCAGCGCGCCGCCAAGGCGACGGAAGAGGGCAAGTTCAATCGTGAAATTATTGCGATTGAGGGACACGACGAAGATGGCGTGCCAATGCTGGTTGAAACGGATCAGACCATCCGCCCGGAAACCACAGCGGAGGCGCTGTCCAAATTGAAGCCGGCGTTTGATCCGAAGCACGGTCAGGTCACTGCGGGCACCTCGTCCCAGATTACCGATGGTGCATCCGTGATGCTGGTGATGTCTGCCGAGCGGGCACAAGCCCTCGGTTTGACGCCGATTGCCAAAGTGCGCGAGATGGCGCTGGCCGGGGTTGATCCGTCCATCATGGGGTACGGCCCGGTGCCGTCTACCCAGAAGGCGCTGAAAAATGCCGGCTTGACCATCGACGACATCGACAAGGTCGAGCTGAACGAAGCTTTTGCGGCGCAGGCACTGCCGGTGCTGAAGGACCTCAATCTGCTGGATGTGATGGACGAGAAGGTCAACCTGTACGGTGGCGCCATTGCGCTCGGCCACCCGTTCGGCTGCTCCGGTGTCCGTATTACTGGCACTCTGTTGTCCGTGCTGCAGAACGAGGGTGGAGACCTGGGGGTTTCTACCATGTGTATCGGCCTGGGGCAGGGCATTACCACCATCGTTGAGCGGGTCTAACACCCACTGTTCTGGATGAACACGGGGCGCCGGGATCGGCGCCCCGTTGTTTTTTCGGTCAGCTGCACCATTACCGGTGCGGTATTGTTGAAGCCCCGTGTCCGCTGTGGCACAATCTGCTCCCCTTGTTGCAGGCCAGTCTGGATTTTGTGTAAAAACTCAGGCAAATCAACGGCTTAGCACTGCAAGGTTGCGGGGACGTGGTGGAATTGGTAGACACGCCAGATTTAGGTTCTGGTGCCGCAAGGTGTGGGAGTTCAAGTCTCCCCGTCCCCACCAAACAAGTTTTTGCAGTCCGTGCCAGACGCACATTTTCCCGGTGGGAAACGTGTGCGGCGCGGGCTGTTTGTATTTGGCGGTCGGCGAATGACTGCCGGCAAAACGCTAATCGCCGGTGCCGGGGCCTCCCGTAGCCCGGTATCTGTGAAGAGAAAAGTCTCACGAGGATTATCATGCAGGTTTCCATTGAAACAACTTCCGGTCTGGAGCGTCGCTTAACGGTCAATTTGCCGGCAGAAGTCGTCGATAAGGAAGTTGACAAGCGCCTTCAGCAAGCGTCCAAGACCGTGCGCATCAACGGCTTCCGCAAGGGCAAGGTGCCGATGAAAGTGGTACGCCAGCGTTTTGGTGCCGGTGTGCGTCAGGAAGTCCTGGGTGAAGTGATGAGCCGTTCTTTCTACGAAGCGGTTCAGAAAGAGCAGGTCAAGCCGGCTGGACAGCCGAGCATTGAAGCAAAAAACGTGACCCCGGGTGAGAACCTGGAATACGTGGCCACTTTCGAAGTGTACCCGGAAGTGATCCTGACTGACCTGTCTGAAGTTGAGGTTGAGCGTCCGAAAGCAGAAGTGACTGACGCCGACGTAGACAACATGATCGACGTGCTGCGCAAGCAGCAGTCTGGTTGGAAAGAAACCAAGCGCAAAGCCCAGAAGGGCGACCGTGTAACCATCGACTTCGTTGGCCGTAAAGACGGCGAGGAGTTCGAGGGTGGCAAGGCAGAAGGTCAGCAGCTGGTGCTGGGCTCTGGCAGCATGATTCCCGGCTTCGAAGATGGCATCATCGGCATGAAGCCTGGCGAGGAAAAGGAAGTAACCGTTACCTTCCCGGAAGACTACCAGGCGGAAAACCTGGCGGGCGCTGAAGCGGTGTTCACTATCAAGGTGACCGCTTCCGAGAAGCCCGAGCTGCCTGAGCTGAACGATGAGTTCTTCGCAGGTTATGGTGTTGAAGAGGGTGGCGAAGAAAAGTTCCGCGAAGAAGTCCGTGGCAACATGGAGCGCGAACTGAAAAACGCCGCCCTGAACAAGGTCAAGACCCAGGTTATGGACCAGCTGTTCGAAAAGCATCAGGTAGAAATTCCGGCGGCACTGGTACAGGGTGAAGTTCAGACCCTGCGTGGCCAGATGGTTCAGCAGTTTGGCGGCCAGATCAATCCGGAAGACGCGGCGAAAATGCTGCCGGACACCATGTTTGAAGATCAGGCCAAGCGCCGTGTTGTTCTCGGCCTGGTTGTTGGCGAGATCGTGAAGGAAAACAAACTGGCTGTGGACGCTGATCGTGTAAAAGCGAAGGTGGAAGAGCTGGCGTCTACTTATCAGCAGCCTGAAGAAGTCGTCGAATACTACTTCAACAATCGCGAGCTGCTCGCGGGTGTTGAGTCTGTAGTTCTCGAAGACCAGGTCGTAGACTTTGTGCTGGACAAGGCCAAGGTCAGCGAAGTGGAAAGCACCTACGACGACGTAATCAAGCCGCAAAAACAGGCTTGATTGCAGAAAACGGCCACCTAGGGTGGCCGTTTTTTATTCGCCAGTACATTTTTCTGGCACGGCGATGTTCTCCCGATGAGTCGCCGCTCAGGGCTACCAGTTTTCTCTCACCTTCTTGCCGATCTTTCCCATTCTGATCTCGCTGCTCCCAACTGGCTTTATCTTCGCTGAGCAGTTAAGCTCAGAATGACCATATTTTTCAGGGTTGTGCCTTTTTTGAGCACGCCCGTTTTGTAGTCGCCTGTACGCCGAAAAAGGAAGCACCGTATCCATGGCATATATTGATAATTCCCTGAACAACAAAGAAATTCTCGCCACCGGCGGCCTGGTACCGATGGTGGTAGAGCAGACCGCGAGAGGGGAGCGTTCTTTTGATATTTACTCTCGCCTCCTGAAAGAGCGCGTTATTTTCTTGGTGGGGCCGGTGGAAGATCACATGGCCAACCTGGTTGTTGCTCAGCTCCTTTTCCTTGAGGCGGAAAACCCCGACAAAGATATCCATTTGTATATTAATTCACCGGGTGGCTCGGTGACTGCGGGCATGTCCATCTACGACACCATGCAGTTCATCAAGCCGGACGTCAGCACCATGTGTATCGGTCAGGCATGCAGTATGGGTGCATTCCTGTTGACCGCGGGTGCCGAAGGTAAACGCTATGCGACACCAAATTCCCGGGTAATGATCCACCAGCCAAGTGGTGGTGCCCAGGGGCAGGCGTCTGACATTCATATCCACGCGCAGGAAATCCTGAAAATCCGCGCACGCCTGAATGAGCTGATGGCACATCATACTGGCCGCAGCGTCGCGGACATTGAGCGGGATACCGATCGGGATCGGTTCCTGAGCGCGGATGAGGCAAAAGAGTACGGTCTGGTGGACGAAGTTTTGGCCCGTCGCCAGACTCTGGGGCAGTAAACCCCGCAAAACCGATAACGGGGCATCATTGGCCTAAGAACCCGGATAAACCCGGAGCCTTGTTCTCTGGGTTCGGGAGGCCTTTGCCCCAGCGCCAGACTGCCGTTTTCCCGACTTCCAGCGGGGCGGTTAAAAAAACTTGAAAAACCTGCCAAAAGGCCGCATCTTGCTTATGAACCCAATTTGCCGCCGCATTTCGGCTGGCTGCCAGACCACGGAGTACATAGATGACTGATCAGAACAGCGGAGAAGACAACGGCAAGCTCCTTTACTGTTCCTTCTGTGGCAAAAGCCAGCAGGAAGTACGCAAGCTCATCGCGGGTCCATCTGTTTACATTTGCGACGAGTGCGTCGAACTCTGCACAGATATCATTCGCGAGGAAGTTCAGGAGTCTGTTGATGGTGACGATTCCCGCTTGCCCACGCCCCAGGAAATTACTGAAATCCTCGACCAGTACGTGATTGGTCAGGCCCGTGCCAAGAAAGTGCTGGCAGTAGCGGTGTACAACCACTACAAACGTTTGCGCAGCAGCAAGAGCGCGAAGGGCAAGGATGATGTTGAACTGGGGAAATCCAATATTCTGCTGGTCGGCCCGACCGGTAGCGGTAAGACGCTGCTGGCGGAAACCCTGGCGCGCCTGCTGAATGTCCCCTTTACCATCGCCGATGCCACCACCCTGACAGAAGCAGGTTATGTGGGGGAAGACGTTGAAAATATCATTCAGAAGCTTCTGCAGAAGTGTGATTACGATGTAGAGAAAGCCCAGCAGGGGATTGTGTACATCGATGAGATTGACAAAATCTCTCGCAAATCTGATAACCCGTCGATCACTCGCGATGTATCCGGTGAGGGCGTGCAGCAAGCGCTGCTGAAACTGATTGAGGGTACGGTTGCCTCGGTACCCCCGCAGGGCGGCCGCAAGCATCCACAGCAGGAATTTCTGCAGGTGGATACTTCGAATATCCTGTTTATTTGTGGCGGTGCCTTCGCGGGCCTGGACAAGGTCATTCGCGACCGGTCCGAAAAAGGCGG
The DNA here is from genome assembly GCF_017303155.1 of Microbulbifer salipaludis. Classification (NCBI taxonomy): domain Bacteria; kingdom Pseudomonadati; phylum Pseudomonadota; class Gammaproteobacteria; order Cellvibrionales; family Microbulbiferaceae; genus Microbulbifer; species Microbulbifer salipaludis. The sequence goes on along the minus strand of NZ_JAEKJR010000002.1, from coordinate 1,895,313 downwards.
TATCGGTTTCTCTGCAGAGGTGAAATCCAAAGACGGCGCCAGCAACTTCGGTGAAGTTTTGCTGGATCTCGAACCGGAAGATCTGGTCCGCTACGGCCTCATCCCCGAGTTTGTAGGGCGTCTGCCGGTTACCGCCACTCTCGAAGAGCTGGATCGTGCGGCGCTGGTGCAGATTCTTACTGCGCCACGCAATGCCCTGACCAAGCAGTACTCGAAGCTGTTTGAGATGGAGGGTGTGGAGCTCGACTTCCGCCCCGATGCTCTGGACGCTGTGGCCTCCAAGGCGATGGAGCGTAAAACGGGCGCCCGCGGGTTGCGGTCGATCATGGAGTCCGTGTTGTTGGAAACCATGTACGATATCCCGAGCCTGGACAATGTGGCCAAAGTGGTGATTGATGAGGCCGTAATTAACGGCGAGTCAGCACCGCTCCTGGTGTACGAGCAGGCGGAGCAACCCCAAAAGGCGGCTCCCGAGGAGTAATCGCGTCGGTGTAAGTTGCTCACCTCCGAAAAGCCCCGGTTCCGGGGCTTTTTTGTGCCTGCCGCTCTGTGCTTGACCCACTGTGAAAGCCCGCATTAATCCAAACCGGGTGCTCCTGTCGTAAATTTCTGTGCTATGACATATGGTTGCTGCGGAATTTGCATGTTCCATGACTATCTCCGTGCCCCCTGAATTAAACTAATTTTGCTGCGCCGGCGAGGGCGGGCTTGTTATTCTGAGGCTTGCCCCCAAGTTAGGAACTGAACTGGCGCGCACGGGTAGCCGGCACAGGATGCACCCGATGACGAATAAGTCGCCAAACTGGTGGCCGTGAGCCGCTTGAAGGCCGAGAGGAGTTTTATGGACCAGCCATCCGAGACCTTGAACGAATACCCCCTTTTGCCACTGCGTGATGTGGTGGTGTATCCCCATATGGTGATTCCGCTGTTCGTTGGGCGGGAGAAGTCTATTGATGCGCTGGAAGAGGCCATGCGCAGCGATAAGCAGGTGCTTCTGGTGGCGCAGCGCCAGGCGTCCGAGGATGACCCTGGTGCCGATGACGTCTATCGAGTGGGTACTGTTGCGAGCGTACTGCAGCTGCTCAAGCTACCAGACGGCACCGTCAAGGTGCTTGTTGAAGGTGGGCATCGGGTGAAAGTCGAGGAGATTCAGGAGGGGGATGGCCACTACCGCGCCAGTGTCTCTTCGCTGGAGTCCGAAGATCTCCCCGAGGCGGAATCCGAGGCGCTGGTGCGCTCTGCCATGTCCCAATTTGAGCAATACGTGAGCGTCAGTAAGAAGGTGCCGAACGAGGTGATGACCTCTCTGTCGGGCATTGATGAGCCGGGGCGGCTGGCGGATACCATTGCCGCACACATGTCCCTGGACCTTCCCCAGAAGCAGGAGTTACTGGAGACGGTAAGTGTAAAAGAGCGCCTGGAACATCTTCTTGGCCTGATGGATTCTGAAATCGACCTGATTCAGGTGGAGAAGCGAATCCGCGGCCGCGTTAAAAAGCAGATGGAGAAGAGCCAGCGTGAGTACTATCTGAATGAGCAGATGAAGGCCATTCAGAAAGAGCTGGGGGAAATCACCGAAGAGCCCAACGAAATCGAAGAGCTTGAGCGGAAAATTGCCGATTCCGGTATGTCGGCCGAAGCGGAAAAGAAAACCCGCGCGGAACTCGCCAAGCTGAAAATGATGTCGCCCATGTCTGCCGAGGCTTCGGTACTGCGCAGCTATATCGACTGGATGCTCAGTGTTCCTTGGAAGAAAACCAGCCGTGTGCGCCACGACCTGATCAAGGCCGAGGAGATTCTTAACAAGGATCACTACGGTCTGGAAGAGGTGAAAGAGCGCATCCTCGAATACCTCGCTGTGCAGAAACGGGTGAAAAAGGTCAAGGGCCCCATCCTCTGTCTGGTAGGCCCCCCCGGTGTGGGTAAAACCTCGCTGGGTGAATCCATTGCGCGTGCCACCAATCGCAAGTATGTGCGTATGGCGCTCGGCGGTGTGCGCGATGAAGCGGAAATTCGTGGCCATCGCCGCACGTATATCGGTTCGCTACCCGGCAAATTGGTACAGAAGATTTCCAAGGTCGGGGTCAAAAACCCGCTGTTCCTGCTGGATGAAGTCGACAAAATGGGAATGGATCACCGCGGTGACCCTGCGTCGGCACTGTTGGAAGTTCTCGACCCGGAACAGAACAAGTCTTTTAACGATCACTATCTCGAAGTGGACTATGACTTGTCTGATGTGATGTTTGTATGTACGTCCAACTCGATGAATATCCCCGGGCCCTTACTGGACCGGATGGAAGTCATCCGCATCCCCGGTTACACCGAGGATGAGAAATTGAACATCGCGCAGCGCTATTTGATTCCAAAGCAGCGCAAAGCTGCCGGGTTAAAGCCGGAAGAGTTGGAACTTGCCGACGAGACCGTGCGTGATGTGGTTCGGTACTACACGCGCGAGGCGGGTGTGCGTGGCCTGGATCGGGAGATGGCAAAGATCTGTCGTAAAGTCGTCACCGAACATGTGCGTAAGGCCACAACCAATAAAGTGGTGGTAAAGCCTGAACAGCTGGAAGAGTTGCTGGGTGTGCGTAAGTTCGATTACGGTCGTGCCGAGGAAGAGAACAAGATCGGTCAGGTAACGGGCCTCGCCTGGACCGAAGTGGGTGGTGAGCTGCTGACGATCGAATCCTCTGCGGTATCCGGCAAGGGGCGCGTGATCAAAACCGGCTCTCTGGGTGACGTCATGCAGGAGTCGATCCAGGCGGCTTTGACCGTGGTTCGCGCCCGGGCACAGGCGTTGGGTATTCCCCCGGATTTCCACGAAACTCGTGATATCCACATCCATGTGCCGGAGGGGGCTACGCCAAAAGATGGCCCTTCGGCAGGTATTGCCATGTGTACGGTTCTGGCGTCGGTGTTGACCAACATTCCGGTGCGCTCTGATGTCGCCATGACCGGGGAGATTACCCTGCGGGGTGAGGTCCTGCGTATCGGTGGCCTAAAAGAAAAGCTGCTTGCGGCGCATCGTGGGGGGATCAAGACGGTTCTGATTCCGGCGGACAACGAGCGTGACCTGAAGGATATTCCCGATAATATCCAGCAGGATCTGGTGATCAAACCCGTGAAATGGATCGACCAGGTTTTGGAGTACGCTCTGGAAAAGATGCCCAGCCCACTGAGTGACGAAGAGTATTCTGCGCTGAAAAAGCAGGCGGAAGAGCGCTCGCAACGATCGATCCAGACCCACTGATCGTTGGATTGAAATTACACCGCATTACACCGATCAGTCCGGGGAAGAATTATTCCCCGGGCTGCTCGTCGGTGTGAAAAAACCATTGAATAGACCGCGCAAATTCGCGTAGAGTACGCAGCCTGCGTGATAGCAGGTTAAAAAATGATCTCGGCGGACGCTGCCTGAACAATAGTGATTCAAAAGTGTCCAACTCCCCGCAAAGCCGCATGGTTCCTTGACCCACCAACGGGCAGTTGGTATAAAACGGGGCTTGTTTCGCTGCGGGGAGCCGCGGGCGATCAAAGATTAATTGCAAAAAAATGCACCTTTGCGCCTTGTAAAAACAGGGCAGCAACAGACCTTACATACACACCTAGAAACCTAGATAAAGAACAGAGGGATATAGCGTGAACAAGTCCGAACTGATTGAAGCCATTGCCGCATCTGCCGACATCCCGAAGGCAGCCGCTGGCCGTGCGCTGGACGCGATGGTAGACAGCATCACCGATGCACTGAAGAAAGGTGACCAGGTTGCCCTGGTTGGCTTTGGCACTTTCGCTGTCAAAGAGCGCGCTGCGCGTACCGGCCGCAATCCTCGCACCGGCGACCCCATTGAAATTGCCGCCGCTAAAATCCCTAATTTCAAGGCCGGTAAAGCTTTGAAAGACGCGGTAAATTAAGAGGCTTTGTAATCTGCAATGCTTCAAAGAGGCGTATCAGTTGGATGCGCCTTTTTTGTTTCTGAAAAGTCGAATTTTTTCTGGTTCAGCGGTTATCGACCGTATTCAGTGTGACTCTGGCAACACAGTCGTTGTCGCACTGCAACAACAATAAGCAATGATCCAGATTTGTACTGATAGAGTTAAATTTCGGAGCTGAATATGCTTCAGTCCATGCGCGACAACCTGAAAGGAACAGCTGCGATTATCGTCGCTGCGTTCTTTGGATTTATCATGGTGATCGGTGGAATTGATTTCTTCACCGGCGCCAGTGGCGGTTCTGCCGACCAGGTAGCCGAAGTCAACGGCGAAAAAATTTCCAATCTCGACCTGCAGCGAGCGATCCAAAATCGTCGCAGCATGATTGAAAGCCAGTATGGTGAAAACGTACCCGCAGACCTGCTGACAGACGAGCAGCTTCGCGGCCCGGTTTTGCAGCAGCTGGTAAATAGCTCGGTGATGCGGCAAGCCGCGATGGAGCGGGGCATGGTCATGAGCCCGACGTCTGTAGACCGGGAAATCGTGCAAATGCCGGGCTTCCAGGTCAATGGTCAGTTCGATCAGCAGATGTACCTTAATGGCCTGCGCCGCATGGGGTATAGCCCGACAGGGTTCCGCCAGCTGCTGGAGCAGGAAATGGTCATGCAGCAGTACATTGGCAGCGTGGCGGATAGTGCTTTTGCCACCCGTGCAGAGGCAGAGGAAGTCGTGTCTGTGTCCATGGAAGAGCGTGACTTTGACTATCTGACGCTTTCGGCGGCTCCGCTGCTGGGGGATATCCAGCTTTCTGATGCTGAGGTTCAGACCTATTACGATGAAAACCAGCAGGACTTCCAGCGTCCGGAGCAGGTTGCCATTGAATATATCGAGCTGACGCCCGAGCAGTTTGCGGCGAATATCGATGTCGCTGAAGAAGATCTGCGTGCGCAATACGAGCAGGAAGTGAAAAGCTTCCAGGCGAATATCCGGCGCCATGCTGCGCATATCCTGATTGAGGGCGATGACGAAGCAGCGCAGGAAAAAGTGGATCAGGTTCAGGAGAAGCTTTCCGGCGGTGCTGATTTTGCCGCGCTTGCCAAAGAATACTCCGATGACTTCGTTTCCCGCGATGAGGGTGGCGATGTTGGCTTCACCAGTGGTGATGTTTTCCCAGAAGCGTTCGAAGATGCCTTGGCCAATCTTGAAGTTGGTGAAGTGTCAGGCGCGGTGAAAACAGAAGCGGGCACACACTTTATCAAGCTGATTGAAGTAGCGGATGCCGAGCCTCCGAGCTTTGAAGAGCGCAAGGCCGCTATTGCTGCGCGCTTGCGCAATGCCGAGGCAGAGCGTGAGTTCGTCGGGGCTATCAGCCGCCTGGGTGACCTCGCGTATAACGCAGAATCACTGGCCGGGCCGGCAGAAGAGCTGGGCGTGCGCGTGCAGAAGTCGCCACTGTTCTCCCGTCAGGGTGGTGCTGGTATCACTACTGAGGGTCAGGTGATTGAGGCCGCGTTTTCTCCGGAAGTGAAGGAAGATGGCAACACCTCTGATGTGCTCGATCTGTCTGAAAACCACTCTGTGGTTTTGAAGGTGGTGGAGCACAAGCCGGCGGGCGTGAAGCCGCTGGAGGAAGTGAAGGGGCAGATCGTAGAGCGTCTGAAACGCCTCAAGGCCAGTGAGCAGCTGGCGAGCAAGGCCGCTTCGCTTAAGGAGCAGGCTCAATCCGGCGAGTCGCTGGCAGATCTCGCCAGTGCAGAGGGGCTCACTCTGGAAACCAGTGATAAAACCCGTCGGGGCGGGTTCGGTGCGCGCGGAGAGGTGGTGAACCATGTCTTCGGTATGGATGCGCCCAAGCCTGGCGCGAAAAATCTGCAGCAGTTCGTTCTCAATACCGGTGATGTCGTTGTGGTGCAGCTCCGGGATGTGCGTGCGGGGGACCTCTCTCGCCAGAGTAAGGAGCAGCGTGAGGCGCTGATGGAGCAGCTGGCTTCCATGCAGGGCAGCGCTGAGCTGGCCGCTGTACAACGCTACTTGTCGAGTAAGGCGGATATCGAGCTGTCTGCTGTGGCAGAATGATCGTTCCCTGCTGAGGGCAACAGAAATAAAAAAACCGGCGTTTTCGCCGGTTTTTTTATGCCTTTCGATAGACGTTGGGATGGTGTTGTGTGCGGAAATGGTCTGCTATTTTTTAACCGTTCGACGCGCTATCCACAAACAGTGTGAGCCGCTGTCCCGGCTGGAGGTAACTGTTCTTGCTGATTTTATTCCAGCGGACGATGTCGCTGATGTCGATGCTGAATTTTCTGGCAATACGGTAGAGCGAATCACCATTGCGCACTCGGTACGAAACCTTGCGGGTTGTACGGCTGGTATCGTTGCCCGTATTGGCCTTGGTGTAGGCCACCAGTTTCTGACCGGGGCGAAGCGTGTCTCCCGGAGCCATGCTGTTCCAGCTGGCAAGCTGGCGCACCTTTACGTCCAGCGAGCGAGCGATACCCCAGAGGGTGTCGCCGGGGCGAACGGTATAGCTGGATTTCTTACCGCTTCCGGAAGACTGCTTGCGTTGTACGCGCTGGTCGATGGAGTAGGCGTATTGAGCGCTGGGCCCGGAAGCACTGGGGATGAGCAGCGTCTGGCCGGCACGGATGCTACTGCCGCGTAGCTTATTGGTTTGCTGGATTGCGGAAACGGTGGTTTCGTAGCGGCGGGCAATCACGGAAAGGGAGTCGCCCCGGGCTACCTGGTAGCGCTGCCAGCTGACCCGCTGCTCGGGAGGCAGCTTTTCCAGCTCGGCGATAAAGCGTGCGCTCTTATCCTGTGGAATCAGCAGGCGATGGCTGCCATTGGGGTCGGTGGCCCAGCGGTTATAGCCGGGGTTGAGCAGGTACAGCTCTTCAATTTCTACGTCCGCGAGCTCCGCGGCCTGGGCGAGATCAATCTGGCTGCCCACATTTACAGCGGTGTAGTAGGGGGTGTTGCCCACGTCGTGCAGGGGCACCCGGTAGTGATCGGATCGTGCAACCACTTCTGCCAGGGCGAGCAGCTGGGGAACATAGCGCTGAGTCTCACGGGGTAATTTCAGGTCCCAAAAGCTGGTGCCCTTGCCTTTGCGGCGGTTGCGCTCCATGGCGCGGCGCACGGTTCCTTCCCCGGCATTGTAGGCCGCGAGCACCAGTAGCCAGTCTCCATCAAATTTTGCAGAAAGGTAGTTGAAGTACTCACTGGCTGCGCGGGTGGATTCGACCACATCGCGGCGACCGTCGTACCACCAGTTCTGGTGTAGCCCGAAAGACCGGCCGGTCGCTGGGATGAACTGCCACATTCCGGAAGCTTGGGCGTGGGAGTAGGCGAACGGATCGTAGGCACTTTCTACGATCGGTAGCAGGGCAAATTCCATGGGAACATTGGACTGCTCGAGCTGCTCGGCCACATGGAAGATGTAGCGGCGGGAACGCTCGGTTACGCGCGCCATATAGCCCTGGTTGGACGAGAAGTACTTGACGTAATCCTTTACTTTGGGGCGATCGAGCTCCCGGTCCAGGGAAAACCTCTGTCGGAGTCGCTGCCAGATATCGTTTGGTGGAAGCGCGGGTTCAGCGGCATCCATAATGTTCTGGCTGATGGCGTCGAAGCTACTCGCAGTGGTATCGGTTCCCGGCGCAACCTCTGAGCTGGTTGCGGACTGTGGCGCACGCTCCATTTGCGCGCAGGCCCCCACAGCTGCTGCGAGTATCGCAACAGCAAATTTCTTATAAACCATTCTGGTATCCGCAGTCTGTCGTTATCTGTTGGCTCTTGTTATCTGGCTACGCGGGTTCCGCTCACCCACGGTGCTGACTACTACTTTGTCACTGTTACGGCACGGCGCTGGCTCGAAGGGCCTGTTGTCACCGTAATCGAGTAATACGTATGAGCGTTAATTAGCAATTGTCTGATTCTAAAGATGGAGGTTGGTTCCGGTCAATGCAAGTTGGTCAAAAAGTGTCCTTCCAGCGGCGTAAACTGGCGAATATTTCTACAGCTGTTTTTGCCGTGTCGCCTCCTTGCGCAGCAGCCTGTGCCTGAATTTCTGGAGACTGGGTGCGCAGGAAGGGGTTGGTTTGCAACTCGGTTCCGATGGTGGAGGGTAGCGTTGGGTGATTTTGTGCGCGCGCAGCGCGTGCCGCGGCCATACGTTCCTTGATATCCGGGTTGCCGGGCTCCGCGGCGGCGGCAAAGGCGAGGTTGGCGAGGGTGTATTCGTGCGCGCAGTAGACCTTGGTTGCTTCAGGGAGGGCCGCCAGGCGCGACAGCGACTGGTGCATCTGTTGTGGGGTGCCCTCAAACAGGCGCCCACAGCCGGCCGCGAACAGGGTGTCGCCACAAAACAGGTGGGTAGTGCTGCCTTCAGTGAGCACCAGGGCGATGTGATCAAGGGTGTGTCCGGGGACAGCGATCACCTCGCAGTCGCATCCCAACAGGGAAAAGCGGTCGCCGTCCTGCAGGGGGCGAGTGACGCCCTGGATTGACGCCGGACCATAGACCTCACAGTCATACTTTTCCTTGAGGGCCTGCACCCCGCCGGTGTGGTCGAAGTGGTGGTGGGTGAGCAGGATGCCCTGCAGCTGCTGCTCTCCCAAAGCATCTATCACCGGGGTGGCATCTCCGGGGTCTACCACCCAATGTTCGCGATCTTGATGCAAATGCCAGATATAGTTGTCGCTAAAAGCCGATATCGGGTGGATTGTGATCATCGGTACTCCCCGCTAACCTAACGTAGTCTGGAATCTGGTTTTGTTTGGGCAACCTTAACACAGGCCGGGTCCCGTCACGGTGGTTGGGGGCTGTATTGACATGCTGGCACAGGCAACGTCAGTTTACTTTATCAAGGATCAGGAGCTGCAGATGAGCAGAGAAACGGGCCGTAAACCCCTGTTCGATCGCGGTGCAGATCAGGTTGTCTCGCTGGCAGAATCGTGTGTCAGCCTGGGAGACTGGTTTGAGAGTTCGCTGGGCCAAGAGATTCTGACCCAGCAACTCGCGCTTGCCCAGCCTCTGGTGGAGGGGCTGTTCGGTTATCATCTGATGCAGGCGAGTGTGGCGCGCAAGGTGGACTTCGCGGCCTGTAGCCGGATCAACCACCGGTTTCGGCTGAGCCCCTGCGTTGATGGTGGCGGTGATGCACTGGTGGACTTTGAGCAGTTGCCGCTGCCGTCCGAGTCTATTGATGTGGCGGTGCTCCACCACCAGCTCGATTTTTCTCCGCGCCCGCATCAAGTATTGCGGGAGGCTGCGCGGGTATTGATTCCTGGCGGGCACATGGTCGTGATCGGCTTTAATCCTTTTTCCCTGTTGGGATTGTCGCGTGTATTTCGCTCTGCCAGTGCGTATCAGCGGGGTAACCAGCTGCGTGCGGCACGAATCGCGGATTGGATGCACCTGTTGGATCTGCACGCGGCACCCGCGGAGCGGGGGTTCTTCCGCTTGCCGCTCCAGCATGCCGACTTACTGGCAAAGACCGCCTGGATGGAGCGTATGGGCAACCGCTGGCACTTGCCCTGTGGGGGCTTTTACATCATAGTCGCGCGCAAAGAAGTGGCCAGGATGCGCACCATCAAGCTCAACTGGAACGGCGACAAAAAACCTGCATTGAGCGCGGTTCCCAGTAGCCCGCGGGTCGCTGCCAAACACCGTCACACCGGCCGCCACAAGAAGCCGTAAATAGCGGGCCCCGTTTGCGGGCCCACTGAATCCCGTTTGAATGACAAGAGTCTGTGTTGAAACAAGTTACCATCTATACCGACGGCGCCTGCCGGGGTAATCCGGGTCCCGGGGGCTGGGGGGCATTGCTGAAGAGCGGCGATGCAGAAAAAGAACTCTGTGGTGGCGAAGCCTTGACGACGAATAATCGTATGGAGCTGATGGCTGCGATCCAGGCGCTCGATGCGCTCAATCAGCGCTGTCAGGTGGACCTCCACACGGACTCGCAATATGTGCGCCAGGGCATTACCGGCTGGATTCACAACTGGAAGCGAAACGGCTGGAAAACCGCCAATAAGAAACCGGTTAAAAATGCAGACCTGTGGCAGGCGCTGGATGAAGCCATTGCCCATCACGACGTGCAGTGGCATTGGGTAAAGGGGCATTCCGGTAATCCCGGTAATGAGCGGGCGGATGCGTTGGCAAACCGCGGCATCGATGAGCTTGGGGGGTAATAGTATGCGTCAGATTGTTCTCGATACGGAAACCACTGGTCTGGATCCAAAATCGGGCCACCGTATTATCGAGATCGGTTGTGTGGAGCTCATCAACCGTAAGCTTACCGGCCGGCACTACCATCAATATATTAATCCCGAGCGCGAAGTAGACGACGGAGCGATCGAGGTTCACGGCATTACCAACGAGTTCCTGGCTGACAAGCCCGTGTTCTCCCAGATCGCCGATGACTTCATGACCTTTTGCGACGGCGCAGAGCTGGTTATACACAACGCGCCGTTCGACGTCGGCTTTATTGATGCCGAGCTCAAGCGTCTCGGGAGTCCCCGTTGGCAGTCCGTCGCTGCACACTGCGGGGTGCTTGATACGCTCACCATGGCCCGGGAAAAACATCCGGGGCAGAAAAACAACCTGGATGCGCTGTGCAAGCGCTATTTCGTCGACAATTCCCAGCGAGACTTGCACGGCGCACTGCTGGATGCGGAGATCCTGGCCGACGTCTACCTGTTGATGACCGGCGGCCAGACGGATCTCGCATTGGCGGGGTCTGGCAACGGTGGCGATGAGCGTGAAGGGGAAGAGACCCAGCAGAGCGAAGCTGGGTCAATCCGCCGTCTGAGTGCCGATCGTGCACCGCTTGCGGTGCTGCGTGCCAGCGCCGAGGAGGAGCAGGCGCACGCGGAGTTTATCGGTTTACTGGAAAAGGCGGCAGGTAAGCATTACTGGTAACTGTGGCGCAACCGCCAGACGCTAAACCACAATGGGGCATTCGGGCCCCATTTTTGGTTGTGTGGGACGGCTCGTGAATCAGCGGAGTGGGTATCTTCCTACAGGGCGTAAACCACACAAAAGAGCGCGACGGCGGTCAGCACCAGAGTGTAGGGCAGCGCCATGATGACCATACGGCCATAGGAGAGGCGGATCAGCGGCGCCAGTGCCGAGGTGAGCAGGAAAAGGAAGGCGGCCTGGCCGTTCGGCGTGGCAACACTCGGCAGATTGGTGCCGGTATTGATGGCGATCGCCAGCTTGTCGAAGTGTTCGCGGGTAATTTCCCCGGCGGTCAGTGCGGTTTTCACTTCATTGATGTAAACGGTGGCGACGAACACATTATCACTGATCATGGAGAGAACGCCGTTGGCCAAAAACAGCATGCCAGGCTGCTGCTCGGGTTCAAGGCTCAGCACAAAGTGGGTAATCGGTTCGAACAGGTGTTGTTCGTGGATCACCGCAACGATGGCGAAAAACACCACCAGCAGGGCGGTGAACGGGAGGGCTTCTTCAAACGCGTGGCCGATGCGGGCCTCTTGGATCACGCCGTTGAATGCCGTGAGCAGCACAATGATCATCAGGCCGATAATCCCGACTTCCGCCACGTGAAAGGCGAGTGAAAGCACCAGAATGACAGCCACTACGCCCTGTACCCAGAGTTCCACGACATCGCGCTTGCTGCGTTTCTGTTCCTGGTCTCTGGCGAAATTCGCAAGCACCTCACGCACCGCGTGTGGCAGCTTGGCGCCGTAGCCGGCGATGGCGGTTTTCTCGAGAAAAAAGCAGGTGATGAGCCCGGCCGCCAGGGCAGGTACCGTCACTGGTGCCATGTTGAGGAAAAATTCCAGGAAGTCCCAGCCGGCCTTTTCCGCGATCAGCAGATTTTGCGGTTCACCCACCAGGGTGCACACGCCGCCCAGTGCAGTGCCCACGGCACCGTGCATAATGAGGCTGCGGAGAAACGCGCGGAACTGGTCCAGATCGGAGCGATGGTATTCGACAACGGTGTCATCGCTGGAGTGGTCGTGCTCCGGATGTGCCTGCCGATTGGAGGCCACTTTGTGGTACACGGCATAAAAGCCGATGGCCACGGCGATCAACACCGCGGTGACGGTCAGCGCATCGAGAAATGCCGACAGGATGGCTGATACACCGCAAAAGAGCAGTGACAGTGTGGTTTTGGAGCGGACATTGATCAGCAGCTTGGTAAAGACATAGAGCAGCAGGCTTTTCATAAAATAGATGCCTGCGACCATGAACATCAGCAACAAAATGACCTGGATATTTTCACTGACTTCGTGGAATACGGATTCGCTGCTGGTCATTTTCAGTAATACCGCTTCAATGGCTAGCAGCCCGCCCGGTTGCAGCGGGTAGCACTTCAGCGCCATGGCGAGTGTGAAAATAAACTCCCCAATCAATACCCAGCCGGTGACAAACGGGGAGGTTGTATACAGTATGATCGGGTTGATGATCAAAAAAGCAGCAATGGTCAACTTGTACCAGTTGGGAGCCTCACCGAGAAAGTTTGCACTGAAAGCGCGGCCGATACTGCCGCCTGGGGTGGAATGGGTGTAGTCGAGCGCGTTCATGCCGGTGATGCTTCCTTGGTTCTCCGTAGGGCGGGCCTCGGTGCCGTTGGCCCGGGGCGCGCGGGAAGCTACCCATTTCTGCCGGAAAATTCAATTGGTTTTGCCGGTTACCTGGTTTGTCATCCTATTTTGTCGATTGTTCGGTAGAAAATCGGGGGTGAAAGGTAGACTATCGTGCGGTTTGGTATAAATTGCCCTTCTGCCTGACAGTATCCCGCTGCGCGTTCGTTGCGGTGGGAAGGGAAGCCACCCGGTGGTACACGGGTGGGCTGGGTCTAAATAAATAGAAAGAAAATTGCAGTGGTGTAGGCAATGAGTGAATTGCGCGAAATCAACCTGACCTCCGTCAGCCTGGTAAAAGACGAGCTGGTCGCCAGTATCGAAGGGGCTGCCGCTCACCTGGACCAGTTTGCCGCCGACCACGCGAACAAGGCCTCCCTCGAAAAGAGCATTCAGGGCCTGCGTCAGGTCACCGGCGTACTGCAGATGGTGCAGCTAAAGGCCGCCGAGCTTTTGGCCCAGGAAATGCTGGTCGCCATGGGGGATCTGCTGCAGGACCGCCAGCAGTCGCCAGAGGAGCTCCTTGAGGGCGTGGGTACAGCATTCTATGTGCTGACCCGTTACCTCGATTTTGTCCAGAACCGGGCCACTCCACGCCCGGAACTTCTGGTTCCCTATATCAATAACCTGCGTCTCTCCCGCGCCCAAGCGCCGGTGCCAGAAAGCCAGTTCCTGCGTTGTCGCCTGGATGCGAATGTGCCGGGAGTCGTGTCCTCGGCCGTTATGTCCGAAGACCTGAAGACCTTTGTGCGTCGCTTCCGGCACATGTATCAGGTGGGATTACTGGCGTTGCTGAAGGGTAAGCCTTCCGGGCCGGCGTACACCATGATGGCACGCGCCTTACAGCGTATTGCCAGTGTCTGTGCCGGTCGCCCTAATGGCAAGCTCTGGTCGGTTGCCGGCTCCGCAATCAGCGCCATGGCGTCTCGGGAAATGCTGGTGAACCGGCAGCGTGTGATGGTCTTCAGCATGCTGGATCGTCGCCTGCGCAATATCTGTCGCGAGGGGGACGCAGCGCTGGATCAGCCTGCGCCGCCTGTGTTGATCAAAGAATGTCTCTACTGGCTGGCGCTTGCGGGTCCTTCGGAGCAGGGCGAGAGGCTGTTGCAGGTTTTTGGTATCAAACCTTTGCCCTATCGTGAGCCGGAGCTGGAACGCGACCGTGCAAGCCTCGGCGGGCCCGGCGCCACGGCGATCGCCGCCGTTGCCAATGCGCTGGATGAGGAGCTGTCGGGTGTGCGTCGAATGCTGGACGATGCCGAAACCCTGGGCGCTGCCGATCTCGATGAAGAGGGGGGGCTGGTAGACACCCTGCGCCGAATCGCCAATACGCTGGTGCTGCTCAACTTCCGTCGCATCGGCGAAAACCTGTCGGGCTCCCTGTCCGCGTACCGGACCTGCGCACACACTGGCGGCCGCGCTGCCGATAACGCACTGCAGCAGTTGACCAATCAGATTCTGACCGTCGACAGCACCATCCGTGCACTGCGCCAGAGCGGCAGTATCGAGCTGGATGAGACCGGTCAGGCGGATATTGCTCCAGAGCGTAGTCAGCTGGCGGAGGCCGAGCTGGCGGTGCTGAAAGAAGCCGAAGCCGGTCTGTCACTGATCAAGCGTGCGCTGGGCTCATATGCCGATTCCGGATTTGATCACGGACACATTCGCAATGTGTCCACCACATTGAATAGTGTGCGCGGTGGTTTGGTTGTGGTGGGCCTCGCGCGCGCGGCGGCCGTGGTTGAGCGTCTCGCGCATTTTGTCGATGCCGTGATCGATCAAAAGAACGTGGCTCCCGCGGTAGAACAGTCCCTGGAGATTTTTGCCGATGCCATCATCAGCCTGGAATACTACCTGGGCGAGATAAAGCTCCACCGTCAGGCCGACCAACAATCCCTGGATCTGGCGGTAGAGAGCCTCGAAGCCCTCGGGTATCCGGTGGAGGTTGCTTGATATCACCCGATGATACAGTCTAGGGCTCGATATCGGGCGAATTCGAACCTGCTATGACAGACTTCAGTTCCGCCGGGTGCGTGCTACCGCATCCGGAATTTCATTGGCACATCGTGGTTTCCGGCGGCGAAGTACTGTGCTCTCATCAGGGACCGCTGCATCGCGTGCTTCCTGTTCAGATTCCTGCGACCCACCCATTTACGGAGCAGGGTACCAGCGTGAGTCACTACCTCGGTGAGTGGCGCGGTGGTGCCTGTGGTGTGCATCATTTACCCATGAGGGTCGATATCCCCGGTTGCGAATGGCGCGGGCTAAGGAGTCTGCTGGGTGCCGTGGAAGAGTCGCTTTTCTTTCTGGTAGGGCGCGCGACACAGGTGGTGAACTGGGATCTCGATCACCAGTTCTGCGGCCGCTGTGGTGCCCAGACCGTCTACCATTCGCGCGATCGCGCACGGGTGTGCGAACACTGCTCTTTGGCGGTATATCCCCGTATATCCCCCTGTGTCATTATGCTTGTCACGCGCGGGGACCAGTGCCTGTTGGCCCGTCATGCCCGCCACCGCAAGGCTCTGTATACCGCGCTGGCCGGTTTTATCGAACCGGGGGAAAACGCCGAGCAGGCGCTGGCCCGGGAAGTTTACGAAGAGGTGGGCCTTGAAACCGGGGAGGCACATTATGTGGGTAGCCAGTCTTGGCCTTTCCCTGGGCAGTTGATGATCGGTTTTCTGGTCGAGGCAACCGGCGGTACGCTGGTTCCCGACAAAGAAGAAATCTCAGAAGCCCGGTGGTATAAGCGGTCACAGGTGCCTGAAGATATCCCACCGGCACAGACCCTTTCCGGGCAATTGATTCGTACATTTATTGAAATGGATTGAATGTTGGGTGCGGTGTAGCTCCGCCAAATAATTTCGCCAAATTACGAGGCAAAGACAATGTATATCGCGATTACGTTTCTGATTGCGTTCATCGCCCTGCTGCTGGTGTTTTGGGGCGGTAAGGTGTTGCTGAAGGGCAATTGGCTGTTCGGGTTTCTGCGGGGAACAGTGGGCCTGCTGTTACTGGCGGGGGCGCTGTTGATCGTTCTGGTGGCCCTGGACGTATACAGCTACCGGAATCTGGAACAAGAGCACAGCGTCGGAACGGTGAGTTTCGAACGTATGGGCGATCAGCACTTTATGGTGAAGTTTGCCGATGAAGACGGTATCTCCCAAGAGTTTGAGTTGTACGGCGACCAATGGCAGCTGGATGCGAGAATGCTGAAGTGGAAAGGGGTGCTGGCGCGGTGGGGCATTGAACCGGCCTATCGCCTCGATCGACTCAGCGGGCGCTATCTCACGCTACAGGATGAGCGCACCAAAGAGCGCTCGGTCCACGCCCTGGGCGAGAGTGGACACGGTGTGGATGTCTGGGCGCTGTTACGTGACATGGATAATCGTGTACCGGTGGTGGACGCCGTGTACGGTAGTGCGACTTTCCTGCCGATGCAGGATGGTGCCGTGTATGAGGTGCGTATCAGCCATACCGGTCTGCTGGCGCGGCCGCTGAACCAGCAGGCGCGCACCGCACTGAACGAATGGCAATAGGCAGCGGGCTTCGCCTGTGTGCCAAATCAGTAAATTGGAATTTGGGGGTTGAGTGGAATTTCTCAGTGAATATGGATTGTTTCTGGCAAAAGTAGTGACCATCGTTGTGGCGCTGCTGGTGGTGATCGGAATCGTGGTGGCAAACCGGTCGCACATGAAAGACCGGCAACCCGGTCATATTGCCGTGACGCACCTGAATGACCGCTATCAGGACATGAAAGAAACCCTCCTGGAAGCGCTCATGGATGACGCTGACTACGCGGAGCGCAAAAAACAGCAGGAAAAGGATCGCAAGGCCGAAGCCAAGGCCCGCGCCAAACAACATAAAGCCGAACGCAAGGCGCAGGCAAAGGCTCATAAAGAGAAAAAGGGCTCCGGCTCGGCGGAAACGCAGGAAGTCCAGCCCGCTGAGCAGGCGGAGGCGGATGCCGAAGCGGCGGGGCAGTCCTCGGTTGTTGGCGAAAGCGAGCCGCAAAGTGCGGAGACGAGTGAACACCGCAAGCGGCTGTTCGTTGTGCACTTTGATGGTGATATCAAGGCCAGTGCGCTGTCCAACCTGCGGGAAGAAATTACCGCAATACTGCAGGTCGCCCAGAAAGACGACGAAGTTGTGGTTGTTCTGGAGAGTCCCGGGGGCATGGTGGCCAACTACGGCCTGGCGGCGAGCCAGCTGGCCAGGGTGCGCAGTGCGGGAGTGAAACTGACCATTGCCGTCGACAAGGTGGCTGCCAGTGGTGGTTATATGATGGCTTGTGTTGCAGATCGCATACTGGCTGCACCCTTTGCCATGCTCGGATCCATTGGCGTGGTTGCGCAGTTGCCAAACTTC
Organism: Microbulbifer salipaludis; assembly: GCF_017303155.1. Taxonomy (NCBI): domain Bacteria; kingdom Pseudomonadati; phylum Pseudomonadota; class Gammaproteobacteria; order Cellvibrionales; family Microbulbiferaceae; genus Microbulbifer; species Microbulbifer salipaludis. The sequence goes on along the minus strand of NZ_JAEKJR010000002.1, from coordinate 1,878,409 downwards.
CACCGCCTGCTGCAGCGCAATGACGTGGATTTCGAGCTTTTCACCGCGGGTGAATACAAGCGTACAGTGACCATGTTTGGCGAAAACACCGCGGAAGGTAAAGAAAAATTCCAGAGCGACCTGGAGGAAATTCACACGCTCTTCCAGCACTTTGTTTCCGAGTATCGCCCGCAGCTGGATATCGCAAAGGTGGCCACCGGTGAGGTTTGGTTTGGGCAGCGCGCGCTGGATCTTGCGCTGATTGACGAGCTGAAAACCTCGGATGAATACCTGACGTCAAGGGCGCAGAATGCGGACCTGTATCAGGTGGAATACAAAGAACGACAAAATATTGCCAAGAAAATTGGCTTCGCGACGCAGGCGGGGATCGAGAGCGCGCTCGCGCGCATATTCTCCCGGCTTGCGGCGTGGCGCCATCAGGCGCAGTGAGATAGCCGCGCACGGTTTGATTACCAGAATCCGCTTACGGAAAAGTTATGTCTGACACCACCTACCGGGCCATGGTCGTTGAGGAAGTCGCCGCGGGCAAATATGACCAGGCAATCGTCAACCTCGACCCATCCAGCTTGCCGGAGAACCCGGTCACTATTGCCGTTTCCCATTCATCGCTGAATTACAAGGATGCCCTGTCGGCCTTTGGTAACCGCGCGGTTACCCGCGAGTACCCGCATACGCCGGGTATCGATGCGGCGGGTACGGTGATTGCCGATGCGAGTGATACCTTTGCCGTTGGTGATCCGGTGATTGTGACCGGCTACGACCTGGGAATGAATACCGCCGGCGGGCTTGCCGAGCGGATTGCGGTTCCCGGGGAGTGGGTGACCCCACGGCCAGATGGGCTCAGTTCGCGGGAAGCCATGATACTCGGGACTGCCGGACTCACCGCGGCCCTGTGTGTGGAAAAGTTGCTCGAAGCCGGTGCGCGTCCGGCCGATGGCGAGGTCCTGGTGACTGGCGCCACCGGAGGCGTGGGCTCGATTGCGGTGGCGCTGCTGGGCAAGCTGGGGTTCAAAGTGGCCGCCGTTACCGGCAAACTCGAATCCGCTGAATTTTTGACCAGTCTGGGTGCCTGGAAAGTCCTTGACCGGGAAACCCTGGCGCCATTTGCCGACAAGGCGATCGCCAAGCCTCTGTGGGCTTGGGCGGTGGATACGGTGGGTGGCGAGACCCTGTTCAACGTCATCAAGTGCCTGAAGTATGGCGGCGGTGTCGCTGCCTGTGGCATGGCGTCGGGGGCGCAGTTCCAGGCCAACGTGTTTCCGTTCATCCTGCGGGGAATTAGTCTCCTTGGGGTCGACAGTGTGGAGTTGCCACTGCAGAAGAAAGCAGGGGTTTGGGGCAAGCTTGCCGGTGATTGGTACATCGGTGAACAGCTGGAAAAGATCGCCGAAGACATCTCACTCGACCAGGCCCCGGAGTTTCTCGCCCGCTTGCATCGCGGCCATGGTATCGGTCGCTATGTAGTCGATATGACCCGGTGACGCCATTATGGTCATAATGTGTTCTTGTGCGCTCAGGATTGTGCCCGCATCTGCGTCTGGCGGTATCGACGGGTAATATTGCCTGCTATTCTGGCCTAGACTGTTGAGTAGGCATAATAGCCACAATAATTTTTGATGGGACAGGTCGCTCGAAAAGTGGGCGTTTCCGAAATCATGTCCCGGTTTTTGTCGATCTGGTAGCAAACTTTGTCGGTCAACACCCCGCCACCTCCCCCAATTCTCGATGCCGGTGCACTGGTGCTTTCTGGTGGTGGCGCGCGCGCCGCCTATCAGGTGGGCGTGCTCAAGGCCTTGGCGGAATTAACGCCGGAGTCTGAGTCGCACCCCTTCAAGATCATTTGTGGCACCTCTGCGGGGGCGGTTAATGCGCTGGTTTTGGCGACATACCCCGGAAGCTTCAAGGAAGCCGTAGCCCGCTTGTACGACCTCTGGATGGGGCTCACCGTCGACGATATCTACCGCAGTAACTGGGGAAGCCTGCTCGGCAACTTTTTGGCCATTTCACGGTCCCTGTTCAATCATGGTGTGGCACGGCGCAAGCCCCTGGCATTGCTGGACAATCGCCCACTGCGCGCACTGGTGGAGGAGGTGATCCCCTTTGCCAACATCCAGCGGAATATCGATGCAGGGCACCTGCGCGCGGTCAGTGTCAATGCCATGTCGTACAGCGAGGGCGAGTCGGTCAGCTTTTTTCAGGGCGGTGAGGATGTCACCGAGTGGCGGCGCTTCCGGCGCTGCGGGGAGCGCACCGCGCTCACCGTGGAGCACTTGATGGCGTCGGCGGCAATCCCCACTTTGTTTCCGGCGGTAAAGATCGGCGAAGACTATTTCGGCGATGGTGCGGTGCGTCAACTGGCGCCCATAAGCCCCGCCTTGCATCTCGGCGCCTCACGGGTGTTTGTGGTGGGGGTTTCGGATAACCGCTCCCCGGTGCACTGGGGCAAGCGCCGGAAAGTTGCCCGGCATTCGCCCTCCTTGGCGCAGATTGGTGGGCAGCTGTTCAATGCGGCATTTATTGACAGTCTGGAGGGGGATCTCGAGCACCTGGACCGGGTCAATCTGTTGCTCGACTCGGTGGAAGAAAAGGAATTGGCCGGCCTGGCGCCCCTGCGCGCGGTGGAATCGGCGGTGATTGAGCCCAGTCAGAGTCTGGACCGTATCGCCGGGCGCAAAGTGCGCTACCTGCCGCCGGCACTGCGCTGGTTATTCCGCTCTACCGGGGCAACGACTTCTGGGGGTGGGGCCTCGGCCGCCAGCTACCTCCTGTTTGAAAAGCCCTATCTGGGCGAGTTAATGGAGCTGGGATACCAAGACGCGATGTGGGAGCAGGAAAAACTGCGCGATTTCCTTCGCCCGCGGACGCAGTTGGTTGAGTCCCAGCCGAAGGGCCTTTTTGGAAAGCGGGTAAAACCCACAACGGAAGCAAGTCATGGCAATACACCCTCGTGATCACTCATTGAACTTTCGCAGTCTTGCCTTGCGCGGCCTGGTGGCGAGCCTCGCTGTGCTTCTTACAGCCTGTGGCACATCGGGCGTGCAGGAGTCTGCCGACGAGCCGGCGTTGCGTCAGCAAAATCAGAGTGAATACCGCCAGTTGCTGGCAGAGGCCTATCAGCTGAGTTTCACCCTGGATTTTGATCGGCTGCGCCGGGCCTATGCGGAGTCATCCGAGTACAACCCTTACGGGGGAATGAAGCTGGATGGGCTTCCCGAGGCATACGGATCGGTGGAGCGCGCGGATTTTCAGGAATGTCTGCGCAATGTCGACAAGGTGTTGAAACACAACTACATGAGCCTGGAAGCGCACATGATTGGTGTAGTGTGCAGTGGGCAGGCGGGCGAGTTTGAACGGGAAGATCAGCACCGCTACATGGTGGAGGGTCTGATGACTTCCATCGAAAACAGTGGCGATGGCAAATCTCAGGAAAGTGCGTTTTTCACCATCAGCACATCGGAGCTGCGGGGTTTTGTGCGCTTGAAAGGCCTGCAGGTTCTGGATCAGTCGATCGTGTATGACAAGCAGGGCATCTACGACAAAATGCAGGTGCGTGATCCGGAGTCCGGTGAAGAGTACCCGCTGTTTTTCAATGTTAGCCAGCAGTTTGCGCAGGGCTCCGGGGGGGAGTGAATTCCCCCTGTTACATCAGAAATTGTGAAAGCTTTTCCCACTCAAAGCGGCGTGTCTTGCGATCGCTGAACAATATTTCCACTTTCGAATCTTCCCACCTGGTCACCCTGCCGTAGCCCAGCTTCTGGTGTTGGATACTTTCCCCGAGCTGCGGTTTGCGCAGTGCGGCGCGCGGTGCATTGATCTCGGGGTTGTAATCACAGGCAGCCAGATACCGGAGGGCGAGGCGGGTTACCGGAACCGGGGTCGTAATATTGGGCGGGCGCGCGGGTAAGGTTTCTCCGAGCAGGTTGCTGAGTGGCAGGTGCATTTCATCGAGAAACACCGACGGCTTTTGCTCTGAATCGGCTTCGCGGGGATTGCGTGCATTCGTTTCCGGCGCGGGTGTCAGCAGGTAGAGCTGTTTTCTGGCACGGGTCATGGCCACATACATCAATCGGCGCTCACTTTCCGTGGATGCGGGGGTGGAGAAGTCCCGCTGGGGCTGGTAAGGCATGTTGTGCACGGTCATCGAGGGAATGATCACCTGATCCCATTCCAGTCCCTTGGACTGGTGCATGGTGGTGATTTGAATGGCGTCTGCCGCTGTCTCGGCGGTCGGGCTGTCTTCTCCACCATGCTGCTGTTGATGCTGGCGCTGGAGCTGCTGAAGATGTTCCAGTGTTTCTCGTGCAGGCATGCGCAACTGATCCAGGTACTGGCAGAAGGCCAGGATGGTTTGCTGCTTTTCTTCTGCCTGCTGGCGATTGAACGCGTCTTCGCCGATTCCGCTCAGATAATCCAGGTCACTCAGTTGTCGACGTACCAGTTCGCCGCCGTGACCGCGCCATTTTTCCACTTGCTGTAACAGTTCCGCGCGCTGCCTGAGTCGCTTGCACTGATGCTGGCTGAGGGACTCCGGAATCAGCTTGAGCAGCTGCTTGCCCCAGCCTTTTTCATGGTGGGCGAGGCGCTCACAGATAGGCTCGAGAATCGCACGGGGAATCCGGATGTGCGGTGCGGTCATCCATTCGTAGAGACCCTGGGCGCGGCGTTTGCTGGTCTGCTCGGCAAATCGGCCGGCGGCGATATTCAGGCTCCAGAACAGGGGGCGCAGCTCGCGTCGTGACAGTACCGTATTGCGGTTGCCGGAGCGATAGGGAATGTTGTTGGCCAACAGGGCGAGTTCCAGCGGCGCGGCCACGGACCAGAGCCGCACCAGTATTGCTATGGTGGCAAGCGAAGTACCCTGTTGTTGGCAGCGGCGCAGGTGTTCCACCAGCCACTTGCCCTCATTTTCCGTATGCACCTGTTGCAATTGGGTTTCGGCGTGGGGGTTACCGGATACGCAGAAAATATCTGCGCGCTCACGGTTATTGTGAATGAAGTGGTTGGCCGCCAGCGACAGGCTGTGGCCGTAGCGAAAGGTGCGGCTCAGCTGATAAACATTCGACGGCGGGAAATCCCCATCGAACAACCGCAATAGGAATTCTGGGCGCGACCCGCGCCACTCATAAATGGTTTGATCCGGGTCGCCGATGGCAATGACGTTGCCGGATTTGCCATGTAAAACACGTAGCAGGTAGTGTTGGATTTCGTTGATGTCCTGATACTCGTCCACCAGGATATCCTCGTAAAACCCGCCATACTGCTCTGCGATTTCCGGTTGCTGGCTAAACAGCATGACCGGGTCATAAATCAGGTCCGCATAGGTCACCGCGTTCTGTTCTCGTCGCCAGTTTTCAAAATGGCGAAATACCTTCAGGAAATACAGGTACTCATCGCCGAGTTTGAGGCGCTGGAACGCGCTCAGGTCGCCGCTGAGTACGGTCTTTGTGTAATCGATAAAAAACTCGGCGGCCTCGGTTTCTGACTGTTTGCGCGCGCGAATGTCTTCAATTTCTGCCGGTGGCGCACAAGCCTCAATGGCTTTCCAGATCTGCAGCTGGACCACAGATTGCGGCAGCGGGTTGAGATTGGTGTGTTCAATCTGGCCGCGAGCGATCAGGCGCTGATAAATTCTGAAACCGAGGCTATGGAAGGTGTTGACCGGGGGAACGGAAGTGCCGCAAAGATTTGCCAAGCGTTGGGCAAAATCTTCTCGCGCGTTGCGGTTGTACATCAGTACCAGCATGCGCCCGGGGGCCACGCCGGCTGTCAGTCGGTTTTTGATGTAGTAGAGCAGGGCCGTGGTTTTTCCGGAACCGGCAACGGCAATGATTTTGGCATGCCCGCCGGAATGGTTGGCGATGGCCTGCTGCTCTTCCGTGAGCGTTTCCGGGGGCTGGGAGGTGTCACCTGACATGGGGTTCCTGTACCGCGTAGCTGCAAACACTAAAACACTGTATATATTGCCAGTGTTGGTCGTGGCGGTACAGGGCTTTATGCGGGCTCCTCCTCGGCAGGAGGTGCTTCGTTGCCGTGGCGCAGCGCCAGCTCTGCGATGTAGGACGACAGGAAAATACGACCGGTGAGTTTTTCCAGCAGTTTGGAGCGGCTCAGGCGATCCAGTACCGGTCCCTTTACTTCGGAAAGGTGCAGGCGAATGCTGCGACTGCGAAGGTCCTTGTTGATCTGATGCAGGCGCTCCAGTGCGGTGCCGTCTATGCGGCTCACCGAAGACAGGATCAACACCAGGTCGCGGGTATCCGGGTGGCGTTTCAGTTCGCTGAGCAGCCGGTCTTCCACGGCACTGATATTGCTGAAGAACAGGCTCTCGTCGATACGCAGGAAAAGAATGTCCTTGTGGGTTTCTACATCGTACCGCAGCACATTGCGGAACTGCTCCGTGCCGGGCATCCGCCCCACGACCGCGATATGTGGCCGGCTGCTTCGCCAGATCAGGGTGGCAAACGAGAGGCCGATACCCAGCGCAATACCCACTTCGACACCAAACAGCAGCACACCGATAAAGGTGCATAACATGGCGATACCATCGGTGCGGTCATAGCGCCAGTTGTGAATGAAACCGCGAAAATCAAACAGGCTTGCAGCGGCGACAATGATGATGCCCGCAAGCACGGTGAGTGGCAGCTCGCTGAACAGGCCGGTGAGGTACAGCAGTACCGGTACCATCATGAGTGCCGCGAGTACGCCGGCCAATGGCGAGACCGCGCCCGCTTCGGCATTGACGGCGGTGCGCGAAAAACTGCCCGCCACCGGCAGTCCACCGGAGAGGCTGCTGGTGATGTTGGCGGCGCCAAGCCCGAGGAGTTCTCCGTCTGCGTTGAGGCGTTCCCCTCGCCGTGCGGCCAGTGCCTGGGCGATGGAAAGACTTTCCACAAAGGTCAGCAGGGAAATAATCAGGGCCGGCAGCAATAGCCGGTACACCAGGTTGCCGTCCCAGTCGGGCAGCGCCATCTCCGGTAGCCCGGCTGGAATATCGCCCACAATATCCAGCTTGTCCCCGAGTTTCAGCCAGTGCACCAATCCGATGGCACACAGGACCAGCAGCATTGGCATCAACCGCGCCGCCAGGCGCGCGAATTGTTTGGGGGCGCCGAGGCGAAACAGCAGCATGGGTAGCCACAGCCGGCTGAAGATCAGCACCACCGCCGTGGTCACTCCGAACGCCATGGTGATCAGGTGGGCATCGGGCAGGTGTTCCAGGATATGAAACAGCTTTATGGACGCGGTTTCGCCGTCTGCTTTTATGCCCAGCAGTGCGGGGAGCTGGCCCACAATAATCAGTGCGGCGGCACCGGACACAAATCCGCTGATTACCGGATGGCTGAGCAGATTCGCCAGGGTACCGAGCTTGAACAGCCCCATGGTGAACAGGAACAGGCCGCTCAGGAGTGTCAGCACGATTGCGGCGCCGATGTATTCCGGGCTGCCGGCGGCGGCCAGGGGGCTCAGGGCGGAGACCGTCATCAAGGAGAGGACAGCAGCGGGGCCGACGGACATGGCGCTGCTGCTGCCAAAGGCAGCGTAGGCGATCAGTGGGACCAGGCTGGCGTAGAGCCCCACATGAGGGGGAAGGCCGGCCAGCAGTGCGTAGGCCAGCCCCTGAGGCACCAGCAACATGCCGGAAACCAGCGCCGCGGTGAGGTCAGAAGCCAGCCACCGGCGGCGGTAGTTTCTCAGCCAGTTGGGTATCAGTCGGTATGCCCGCTTCACGTATGCAGTAGTGGTCCAGAGGCCTGATGGATTCCATCAGGATAGCTGCTGCTGCGGGCGCAGGGCCAGTTTGGCCCCGCTTCCAGGGTTTGGCGGATGTGGGGTTCAGCGGGTGCGACGTTCGAGCTGTCGGAATACCAGCATCCCGCTCACCATGGCCAGCACGAATACCAGGGCGCCAGGCTCGAGCGCTCCAGAGGCAACAATGCCCGGGCCCGGGCAAAAACCTGCCAGTCCCCAGCCAACACCGAACGCCAGGCTGCCCAGTAGCAGGCGCTTGTCCAGCTTGCGGTTAGCGGGCAGGTGCATCGGCTCACCCAAAATCGCGTTGGTTCGCTTTTGGGCGATCAGGAAGGCGGGCAGGCCCACAGCGATAGCGCCGCCCATTACCAGCGCCAGGGAGGGATCCCAGGCGCCAAACAGGTCGAGAAAGCCGAGGACTTTCTCCGGATTGGCCATGCCGGAGAGCAGCAGGCCAAAGCTGAAAATCAAGCCGGATACGAAGGCGGAGATGGTGACTTTATTCATGGCTTCAGGCCCCCAGCAAATGACGGACAACGTACACAGTGGCAAAACCACCAAACATAAAGGTCAGGGTGGCGGCCAGTGACCGCGGCGACAAGCGGGACAGCCCGCAGACGCCGTGGCCGCTGGTGCAGCCCGCGGCGTAGCGGGTGCCAATGCCCACCAACAGGCCGGCGGCGATGAGCACCGGGTAGCTGGCGTTGATTTCGATGGAGGGAAGGGCGTGGAACAGGGCCCAGATGGCGGGACCCGCGAGCAGCCCGAGCATAAAGGCAAGTTGCCAGCCGCGGTTGCCGCGTTCGTTGTTCAGCAGGCCGCCGAGAATGCCGGAAATGCCGGCAATTCGGCCATTCATCAGGATGAGCCAGGCGCTGGCAAGCCCGATAAGCACGCCGCCGGCGAGGGCGGTCAGTGGGGTAAATGCGTTCCAGTCAATGTTCATGGTGGTGAGTTACTCCGCGCAATACAGTTGATACAAAGTGTTTAGCAGGGCCAGGACTTTCGGGTCAGCTACCTGGTAGTAGACCCGCTTGCCCGCCTTGCGGGTGGTGACCAGGCCTTCCCGGCGCAGTACGCCCAGCTGTTGCGAAAGGCTTGGCTGGCGAATATCCAGTCGTTCTTCAATTTCGCTGACACACAATTCTTCCTGGCTTAGCTGACACAGCAGCAGCAGGCGATCCTGGTTTCCCAGTGAGCGCAACAGCAGGGAAGCCTCTCCCGCGGCGGCACGCATTTTGTCGAGCTGGATGTCACTGGTGTCGGGCATGGTGGTCTTTGAGCGATCTCTTGAGCGTGGACGGGGCTCCGGATGGTGACCCGCTGGCGCGCTAACAGTTTCGGGAAAAATATTATATTGAAAAGTATAGTAATGGAAGTTATATTTCTCTCAGTTATTAAGTTATTCCTAAATCATCTAAGCCTCTTTCGGGGCCGCCAGATGGGAGAAGACCATGACCACTATTGCCACACGCCCTTTTGTTGAAGCCTTTCTCGACCGGGATACCGAAACCTGGAGCTATGTGATCTATGACCGGGATGGCGGTAGCGCCGCGGTGATCGACGCGGTGCTGGACTTCGACCAGGCCTCGGGCCGCACCAGTACCGAGGGCGCAGAAAAAATAGTCGCCTTCGTGCGTGAGAGAGAGCTGACGGTTGAGTGGGTACTGGAAACCCATGCCCATGCGGACCACCTCTCCGCTGCGCCCTACATCCGCGATCAGCTCGGCGGCAAGATCGCCATCGGCGACCACATTTGTCAGGTGCAGGGCATCTTCCGCGATGTATTCAATCTGGAAAAAGAGTTTCTGGTGGATGGCTCCCAGTTTGACCACCTGTTTGGCGATGGCGACACCTTCACCATTGGTGCGCTGCAAGGGCGGGTGATCTATGTGCCCGGGCACACACCGGCAGATATGGCGTGGCTGATTGGGGATGCCCTGTTTGTTGGCGATACCCTGTTCCTGCCGGATGTGGGCAGTGCGCGTTGTGATTTCCCCGGCGGTGATGCGCGTGCCCTGTACCAGTCGGTACAGAAGCTGCTGGCTCTGCCGGAGGATACCCGGATGTTTATGTGTCATGACTACCCGCCGAATGACGCCCGCGAGTATCAGTGTGAAACCACCGTGGGTGCACAAAAGCGCAGCAACATTCACCTGCACGACGGCATCAGCGAAGACGAGTTTGTAAAAATGCGCAGCGAGCGGGATGCCACTCTTGCGATGCCGCGTCTTATCCTGCCTTCGATTCAGGTCAATATTCGGGCCGGACAAATGCCGCCGGCAGAAGACAACGGCACCGTGTATCTCAAAGTGCCGATCAACAAACTGTGATGGTTGGAGGGAATACGTAATGGAGAGCAAACAACTGGATAAGCAGGTCTCCGTATCCGCGGAGCCGGCACTGAGCGAAATGTCGACGCTAGCCGAGGCTGGAGTGGCGGTCGTGGTCTGTAATCGCCTGGAGGAAGAGGCAGAGGGACAGCCTTCCTTTGCGGAGCTGGAGCAGGCAGTGACCGCGGCGGGCATGGAGTTTATCGCCATCCCGTTTTGCCGCGGCCAGATGCAGCCCGCCCACAGCGAGGAATTTGCCAAGGTGTTGAACAGCGGCAAAAAGGTCCATGCGTTTTGTCGTACGGGCAACCGCTCTGCCAATCTGTGGGCGGCGGCCAGTTGTCTGAACGGCGCCGACAAGAAACAGCTGCAGCAGGCCGCGCAGCAGGCGGGCTTTGACGTTAGCGGCGTGTTGGTGACCTACTAGGGCGCCTGACAGAGGAATTGTGTTGGTGAAAGAGGTCTCCAATAACGACACTTCGCAGGCGCTGGCCCGAGTGGTTCCCGCCGTGACGTGGTTGCGAGGGTATTCGTTGGCATCCCTGCACAGGGATTTGCTGGCCGCGGTCATCGTCACCATTATGCTGATTCCGCAATCCCTTGCGTATGCCCTGCTGGCGGGGCTGCCGGCAGAGGTGGGGCTGTATGCCAGTATCGCGCCGCTGGTGGCTTACGCCCTGTTTGGTAGTAGCCGTACGCTGTCAGTGGGGCCGGTGGCGGTTGCGTCGCTGATGAGCGCGGCAGCACTGGGACAGGTGGCCGCACAGGGTACCGCGGACTATCTGTCTGCGGCGGTGTTGCTGGCGATACTGTCTGGCCTGTTTCTGCTGTTGCTGGGTATTTTACGTCTGGGCTTCCTCGCCAACTTCCTGTCGCATCCGGTAATCTCCGGGTTTATCACCGCCTCCGGGATTCTGATCGCATTCAGTCAGCTCAAGCACCTGATGGGAATTTCGGCGCACGGCGATAACCTGCCCGAACTGTTGCATTCCATGTATGCAGGTCTTGGCAACATCAATCTCTATACCCTGTTGCTTGGCGCTGGCGTGGTAGGGTTTTTGTTCTGGTCAAGACGCGGTGCGGTAGCGCTACTGCAGCGATGCTCGTTGTCCCGCAATGCTGCTGCGCTGGTGGTGAAGGCCGCCCCGGTGGTGGGGGTCATCGTTACTGTTTTGCTCGCCAGCGGATTTGACCTGGAGTCCAGGGGCGTAAAATTGGTGGGGGAAATCCCCAGTGGGTTGCCGAGCTTCGCCTGGCCGAGTTTTTCCCTGGCATTGATCCAGCAGTTGTGGATGCCCGCGGTGATGATTTCCATCATCGGCTATGTGGAATCGATTTCGGTGGGCAAGACCCTGGGGGCCAAGCGTCGCCAGAAAGTGGACATGAATCAGGAATTGATTGGTCTGGGCGCGGCGAATATGGCCTCCGGGGTTTCCGGTGGTTTCCCGGTTACCGGCGGGTTTTCCCGGTCGGTGGTCAATTTTGATGCGGGCGCCGAGACCCAGCTGGCCAGCATATTTACCGCTATTGGCATTGCGCTGGCGGCTATATTCCTGACCCCGTTCCTTTACTACCTGCCAAAGGCCACCCTGGCGGCCACGATCATCGTTGCCGTGCTCTCACTGGTGGATTTTTCCATATTGCAGAAAACCTGGCGCTTCTCGCCCAGTGACTTTTTTGCCGTGCTCGTCACTATTGTGGTCACGCTATTGTTCGGGGTGGAAGCCGGTGTGTCCTGCGGTGTGGTGGCATCGATTGTGCTGTTCCTATATCGCACCTCCAAGCCGCATATTGCTGAAGTGGGGTTGGTAGAGGGTACGGAGCATTTTCGCAATATCAAGCGGCATGCTGTGCTTACGGTACCGCAGGTCCTTACTATTCGCGTGGACGAAAGTCTGATGTTTTCCAACGCCGCGTTTCTGGAGGAGCGTATCTATGCCGATGTCGCGTCCAATCCGGAAATTCGCCATGTGATTCTGATGTGTAGCGCGGTCAACGAAATTGACTGGAGCGCGCTGGAAACCCTGGAATCCATTAATGTGCAGTTGGCAGAGGGCGGGGTGTGTCTGCATCTGTCTGAAGTGAAGGGCCCGGTAATGGACAGCCTGCAGCGCTCGGGCTTTTTGAATGAAATTTCCGGGAAAATATTCTTTACGCAGTATCAGGCATTCAGTGAATTGCGGCACAACAGTACCGGCTGTTCGACCTGAGTACTGCCATTTTGTGCGATGCCGTGATCACGGAGAAAACAGGTAGGGGAACAGCGCGCGCTTCTCTTTCTCCGTCAGCGCTTCTACTCGCAGGATATTGTTGTGCGGGATGCTTTCCGGGTCTGGGTAATTGCGCAGTCCCCGTTCGAGGCCTTCTTCCCGCAGTAGATGCAGAATGGGGTAGGGGGCGCGATTGGTGAGGTTCTCCGCATCGTCCGGTTGGGTGCCGGCGAATTGGTAGTGGGGGTGAAAGCTGGCTACCTGATAGGTGCCTTCATAGCCCTCTCGCTGCAGCAGGCGCTCAGCCTCCCCCAGGAAAAAATTGTAATCGTGAAAATCCCGCAGGTGTGTGGGCAGGATCAGCAGGGTGGTTTCCACTTCCTCGGGCCGGGTGCGGTCGAGCACCTGAAACTCGTCCTGCAGCTCTTCCAGTAATACCTCGTCGCTGGTGGCATCGCTCACCACAAAGCGAATCTGCCCGGCACGCAACGGCTTGCGCGCAAACGGGCAGAGATTGAGCCCGACCACTACGTCCCTTAGCCACTGCTCGACCTGGGCGATAATCGGGTCACTATCGGTCATGACATATCCCCCAAGGGTTACCACATCAGGTCGTCGGGGATCTCGTAGCCCGCGTAGGGATCGTCTTCGTCCTGTGGGGTGGACTGTTGCGGTGGCTGTACCACCATGGCCGGGTTGCGTTCGGCGATCTTGTCGGCAATGACCCGCGGCACCAGCTCGAATTCCTCGCCTTCCCCAACAATCAGCAGACGGCCCCCAGTCAGGTGCTCCTGTACCGCAGTGGACACATAGATTTTCTTTACCTTCTTCTCGAAGGTGAAGTGGTAGGCCACATCGTCGCGACCGTTGGCGCCCTTGGGCTGCTTGTTGTGCTGGATCATCTGCTTGATCTGGGCCGCAATGGCTTTCTGCTGTGCGGCGGCCTCGCGCTGGGCGTTGAGTTCCCGGTCCCGGGCAATCTTGGCTGCGCGGGCGGCCTCTGCGGCCTGCTTGGCCTCATCGACCTGTGCTTCGCCGGACTTCTTGGCCACCTTGTTCTGTTTGCGTTTTTCTTTACTGATCTTTTTGGCCTGTTTGTTATCGACAAGGCCGGCCTTCAAGAGCTGATCCTGGAGAGATGCCATGGGACTGGGTACCTACTGGGTTGTGCGCGGAGCGGGTGTATCACCGGCGCCATTGTAGCCTAGTCGACCGGGCAAGTTAAAAAATGCTCACCAGGATCGAGCGGTCAGGGGGCTAGTGCGAGGCGGGTACAGGTCGCACGGCGTCCACCCGGGGATTCATTACCCGGAACCATGCCGGCGGCACACAGGCCAGCAGCATCATTGCCGGATAGCCGGCGGGTAACTGGGGACTGTCGTCGTGATGGCGGAGTATCTGGTAGCGGCGACTGGCCCTGAAGTGGTGATCGGAGTGGCGGGTCAGCTCAAACAGGGAGAGACGCCCCAGCCAGTGATCCGAATTCCAAGAGTGTCTTGGTTGAACCCGTTCATAGCGCGCTGGACCTGTTTCGGCCTGCCCGAGCGTCGCCCTGCAGAGACCGTAGTGCTCGATGTAATTGACCGTTTCCAGCATCAATATGCCAACAATGGCGGCTCCGATGAAGCAGACCAGGGCAACGGGGCCGAATGTCGCAAGGATGGCCGCCAATAGCAGCAACTGGGCCAGCTGGAACTGCAGCATCTGGTTGTGAATGCCGAGCGGCGCACGTGCGAGTTTCCGCAAGCGCTCTGCTTCCAGCTGCCACGCAGAGATGTAACCGGACGAGATCGAACGACACCAGAAATGGTAGAGGGACTCATTGTAGCGGGCGCTGGCGGGATCCTCGGGAGTCGCCACATGGCGGTGGTGGCCGCGATTGTGCTCAATAAAAAAATGTGTGTAGAGAGAGCTCATCAGTAGTGCCTGGGCGACCCGTTGTGCCAAGCGGTCGGCACGGTGCCCCAATTCGTGGCCTACATTGATGCCGAAAACACCGCACATCAAGCCAACGCTCAGCGTGCCGCCCAGCAGCTCCAGTGGTGCATAGCTTGGAATACGTGAAAAGAACAGCACCAGCACCCCGCACTGAACCGGCAGGGCCATGAGCAGGAGCAGATCGTACAGCGGATCTTTTGCGACGTGGGCCTCCTGGTCCTCCGGCAGGTTTCTGGTGGACTGGGGGAGCAGCCACTCTGCCACGGGGAGTACGCCATAGAGGTAGAGTAGCGGGGCGGCGAGCCAGAAGCCGCCTTTTAGCAGGCTGAAACAGACAATAATTGGCAGGAAGTAGGCGAAAGAGTAGCGCAGTGCTCTGCCTCGGCGTATGGGAGTTTCGGTGCGTGTCATGCGCGTTGCTCCAACAAACGGGCGGGTCTCTACTGCATCTCCCGTAACAGGTCAGGGTTGTGCCGGCCGAAAGCTGGCCGGCATGGAACAGCAGTGCGGTCACCGCGGTGCTCGTACTGATCGTCTTGATACTACCCGGTTTGCGCGGATTCCCGCTACCTTCCAGTGGTCGGTTCAGTGGCAGGTTGCCGCGACACCGGAAGGTTGGCGGGGAAATGTGCCGGTCTACTGGTCGATTTGTTCGACCTTCGGCGCGGTCCAGTTGGCGTATTTCTCGAGATCCGGCACATAGATGCGCATGGTGAGGCTCAGATCCAGATCCTTGCGTTCGATGGGCAACCAGTTTTCCTCCGGCACACCGTCGGGCTTGTCTTTGGCGATATAAATGGTGATTCCCCCATCATCATCCAGCTTCATACCCGCATTCTGGCCGACACTGTATTTTTTGCGCTCGTTGGGGATGAAGAAACCATCCTTAAGGTCGTACAGTGTCAGTGACCAGAAGGCGCCCGCCGGGGGCAATTCATTGGCGGACATACGCAGCACGTAATCGTGCATGGCATTCATTGGTTTGCCATCGGCGGTGGTGATGCTCGGGTAGACTGCTTCTTCCATGGGCAGGCCGATGGGGCCAAATATTGATACGGTCAGCAGGGTTTCGAGATCGGTCTGGCCTTTTGGCTGGAACATTTTTGGCTGTAGTCTGGCCATGAGTGCGTCATCTGCGCTCGATGCCAGCCCTTTTTTCAGGATGCGCTCGGCCATGTCACGGATGCGACGCTTGTCGACGTTAGCGACCTTGTCCGGGTCGAACGTATTCCCCGGCGCAATGCCAAAGTGCTTGTACAGCGCCAGTACGGATTGATCCTCCGGGTTGTCCGGATCAAACGTGGTGTGGTTGAACACAAACTGCATCACCTCAAACAGGTTATTACCAAACACCGCGACATCGGTTTCACCCACCGCCGGAAAGTCCACCGACTCAGCAGGGATGGCCGGCTTGCCAAGAAATGCATTCAGGGGCGCGGGTGTGACGCTTTTCATCTGCTCGAGGATTTTGGCAAAGCGGTCTTTGTCCTGGCTGTGGGGCATCACGCGGAATACCGCAGAGACAAAATCGCCACTGGCTTCAAAGATTTTATCCACCCCCTCTACCGGCGCGCCGTCGTAGTTTTTTGTGCGCGCGCTGTAGAGCAGAAGGGTCAGTGGTTTCTTGAAATCGCCGGCACGGGTAGACAGCGGCACATTCACGTAATGGTCGTAGGCCGTGATCATCAGGGAAACGTAGTCTGAGTCAAATGCGGGGATCTTGAGAATCACGGGTTCGCTGCGCAGATCCAGCAGGCAGCTGATATACAGGGTGTCGTTGTTGGGCCGCGCAATTTCGCGCGTCGTGTGATCCTTGAGCTGGGTGTCCGCTGAGCAGGTATTCCAGCCCCCCTGTTTGGCGGCGAACTTGTTGTTGACGTTGTACAGTGCCACGTACGGGTAGGAGCGGGTCACCAGATCTTCGATAAACGTATCGCTCATGGCGACACCCGGGCCCTCGGCATTGGATGGAGCGCCGGTCGCTGTGCCGTTCGCCTCCTGTGACGGCTCCTGTGACGCCTCCTGTGACACCTGGGTCGCACGCTGGCTCTGCTCGGATGGTGCGTTGCGCTCGTGGTCGCTGCCACAGCCGGTTAACCCGATACCGGAGATTGCGGCGCCCAGGAGTATCAGAGTGAAATAGACCGATGAACGGTGCCTCAGAATCTGCATGAGATTGCCCATTGTCTTTCCCTTTCCAGCCAGAAACGGTATGTGACGTTACCTTTTGGGAACGTCTCTGTAGGAAGCGTAGACGAAATTGCGCGCCAGTCCGGTCAGGCATGGTCTACCCCAAAAAAAGCCGGCTGGTGCCGGCTGCAATCATTGAGGATGTTTCCCAGTGTGCGCGGTTGGGGTAACCGCAGGGGGAGGAGCGGATACCGCTGGGAAACCGGTATCCGGGTTTTGGGTCTGATGCAGCGGTCAGCTGGCCATCGACAGGGGCTCTGATGCGGCATCCGTCACGGAACCTGACTCGGACTCTGCCGGTTCATCACTGACCGAAGTGCGAATCAGGTGGTCGAAGGCGCCGAGTGCGGCGGTGGCACCGGCACCCATGGAGATCACGATCTGCTTGTACGGCACGGTGGTGGCATCGCCGGCGGCGAACACCCCGGGGATGGAGGTGGCACCGCGGCTGTCGATCACGATCTCGCCCATGCGGTTCATTTCCAGGCCGCTGTCCTTGAGGAATTCCGTGTTCGGCACCAGGCCGATCTGTACAAAGACGCCCGCCAGCTCCACTTGTTTGCTTTCGCCGCTGACACGGTCGGTGTACTGCAGGCCATTGACCTTGTTGCCATCGCCGAGCACCTCGGTGGTCTGTGCATTGGTGATGATGTCGATGTTGGCCATAGAGCGCGCCTTGCGTACCAGCACGTCATCGGCGCGCAGGGTGTCGGCGAACTCCAGCACGGTGACGTGCTTGACGATCCCCGCCAGATCGATGGCGGCTTCGATACCGGAGTTACCACCGCCGATCACGGCTACATGTTTGCCCTTGAAGAAGGGGCCGTCGCAGTGCGGACAGTAGGCTACGCCCTTGTTGCGGTATTCGGCTTCGCCGGGTACTCCCAGCTCGCGCCAGCGTGCGCCGGTGGCGAGAATCACGGATTTGCTCGCCAGGGTGGCACCGCTTTCCAGTTCCAGCGCAATCAGCTGGTCACGCTTCAGCTGGGCTGCGCGCTGACCGGTAATGATGTCGACGCCGTACTCTTTCACGTGCTGCTCCAGGCTGGCGGACAGTTTCGGGCCCTCGGTGTAAGGGACTGAAATAAAGTTTTCGATACCCACGGTATCCATCACCTGGCCACCAAAACGTTCGGCCACAAGACCGGTGCGGATGCCCTTGCGCGCGGCGTAAATCGCCGCGGCGGCGCCGGCGGGGCCACCGCCCAACACCAGCACGTCGTAAGGTTCGCGCTCGTTTAACTCTTGCACCTGGCGCGCCTCGGCACCGGTGTCGATTCTGGCCACGATTTCTTCCAGATCCATGCGGCCCTGGCCAAAATGCTCACCGTTCAGGTACACCGCCGGTACCGCCATGATCTGGCGCTCGTCGACCTCGTCCTGAAACAGGGCGCCGTCGATCATCTCGTGGGTGATATTGGGATTCAGTTTCGCCATCAGGTTCAGGGCCTGGACTACGTCCGGACAGTTCTGGCACGACAGCGAGATATAGGTTTCAAAGTGGAAGTCGCCCTGGATAGTGCGAATCTGCTCCTGCAGCTCCGGGTCCACCTTGGAAGGGTGGCCGCCGGCTTGCAGCAGGGCGAGCACCAGGGAGGTGAATTCGTGGCCCATGGGGATACCGGCGAAGCTCACACGCGGTGTCTCTCCGGCTGGCGCAATGGCCATGCTCGGGGTGCGTTTGCGGTTTTCCTGCTTCAAATCGATCTTGCTGGAGAGGCTTGCGATTTCGCTGGCAAGGTCGTTCAGTTCAGCAGCCTTGGGGCTGCTGTCGACGGACACACTGATCTCGATCGGCGTAACGATATTCTGCAGATAGGTGTCCAGTTGTTTCTTTACGTTTGCGTCCAACATCGGTGTGTCCTGAAATTCTTGGGTGGTTCTTTTTAAGTGTCGTGGCGGTGCTGCTACCGGGTGCAACCTTGTGAGACACGCCGTAAACCCATCCATGGGGGCTCGGCTGCGGCCGTCCTGGCCGCAGACGGTCTCACAAGGTTGCACCCGGTAGCAGCACCTTCCTGGCGAGTTCATCACTTCGAATCAGTAAATTTCGAGGTGGGGGCTGTTGAAAAACGTAGCGAGCGGGTGGCTGGTGGTGGCCGCCGGAGCGGAGGAAGCGGAGTGTACTTACAGTACATGAGCATTCCGGGCACCGCCGGACGCCGCCAGGCGCCCGCGCAGTAGTTTTTCAGTAGTTCCTTAGATCTTGCCGACGAGGTCCAGGGAGGGCGCCAGAGTTTCTTCACCCTCTTTCCACTTGGCCGGGCAGACTTCACCCGGGTGGGCGGCGACGTACTGAGCGGCCTTGATCTTGCGCAGCAGGTCCTGAGCGTCGCGGCCGATACCACCGGCATTGATCTCAACGATCTGGATGCGGCCTTCCGGGTCGATCACGAAGGTACCGCGATCGGCGATGCCTTCTTCCTCGATCATTACACCGAAGTTGCGGGTAATGGTGCCGGTGGGGTCGCCGATCATCGGGAACTGGATCTTGCCGATGGTCTCCGAAGTGTCGTGCCACGCCTTGTGGGTGAAGTGGGTATCGGTGGACACGGAGTAGATCTCAACGCCCAGCTTCTGGAATTCGGCGTAGTTGTCCGCCAAGTCGCCCAGCTCGGTAGGGCACACGAAGGTGAAGTCTGCCGGGTAGAAGAAGACGACGGACCATTTGCCCTTCAGGTCCGCGTCGGACACGTCGAAGAAGTCACCAGACTGGTAGGCCTTGGCGTTGAACGGTTTGATTTCACTGTTGATGTAGTTAGCCATGGTATTTCCTTGTCTCTTTGGAGAATGTGCGCCCTGGGCTGCAGGGCGTGCGTTATCGGGTACGGGGGAGATACTATTGGTGGGTCGCCCTTAATTGAAATTATTGATTTATATGGCGGTGATTGACCTTGGCTATCAGCTGGGTCTCATGGATAGTTTTGCGCGCTGCCCGGATTAGGGAGAGCGGGCAGCGCGCTTTTGTATTCGGCGGGTATTGATCTACCCTTGTCAGGCGTGTTTTTACGCAAGGCGAGCCCCGCCAGATAAAAATGATAAAGTAGGGCAATCGTCGATTGTCCCGCTGGCGCATCTGCCACTTGGTAACCTGAATATCAATAAAACTCTGGTCTACCCGCGCTCGTCGGAAAAATTCCCCACGCTATTCGTCATGCAGCCAAGGAACACATTATGAAGCTCGCCATACTGTCTCGAGGCCCCAACTGTTACAGCACTCGTCGTTTGAAGGAAGCTGCGGTCAGTCGCGGTCACGATGTCAGCGTGCTGGATACCATCAAATTTGCCATTGACCTGGAGCGGGCTGCTCCCGACCTCTACTATCGGCAAAAACAAATTGCCGATTTCGATGCGGTACTGCCGCGTATCGGCGCCTCCATCACCTATTACGGCACGGCGGTTGTGCGTCAGTTTCAGGAGATGGATGTCTTTTGTGCGAATACTGCCCACGGCATCAACAACTCCCGCGACAAGTTGCGCAGCCTGCAACTGCTCAGCCGGCATCAAATCGGCATTCCCCGGACCACCTTTGTGCACAACAAAAAAGACGTGCTGCCCGCGATCGAGCGCGTGGGCGGGGCGCCGGTGGTGATCAAACTGATTGAAGGGACCCAGGGTATCGGCGTCCTGTTGGCCGACACCGTAAAACAGGCAGAAGCCATCATTGAGCTGCTGCAGGCGCAGAAACAGAATGTGCTGATCCAGAAGTTCGTTGCCGAGAGCAAGGGCAAGGATATCCGTGCGTTCGTGGTGGGCGATCGGGTGGTGGCGGCCATGCGCCGGGTGGCGCAGGGGCAGGAATTCCGCAGTAATGTGCACCGCGGTGGTATTGCGGAGCCCGTGGACTTGCCTCAGGAGTTTATCGACACCGCCGTGCGTGCCACCCAGATTATGGGGTTGCAGGTGGCGGGGGTGGATATGCTGGAAAGCAGTACCGGCCCGCAAATTCTCGAAGTGAACTCCTCGCCGGGGCTCGAGGGTATTGAAACCTGTACCGGCCTCGATGTGGCCGGCGCTGTGATCGAGTATATTGCTGCACAGGTGGATTTCCCCGAAATCGATGTGCGCCAGCGGCTGACGGTCAGCCGGGGCTACGGCGTCAGTGAAATCTATATACCGGAAGGGTCCAGGTTTGTGGGCAAGACGATTGCCGAGACGCAACTGGATGAGCACGACATCAATGTGCTTACCCTGTACCGGGGCGCCAAGATTATTCCAAATCCCAAGCACGAGCGAGTGCTTGAACCCAACGACAAACTGCTGTGTTTTGGCAAGCTGGAAGCCATGCGTGGCATGGTGCCTGCCAAGACTCGTCGCCGCCGTCAGCCAGACGTTGCGGACCTGCCCGCGGATGCCTATAGCGCGTCGGATGCCGAGGCGCTGGAGTAGCCGACTAGGGTCGGCTGGAGAGGTCGGCTGGAGTCGCTATTTGAGGGGCGTCGGCTGTTTGTGCCAACGGTTCGGTGTCCGGGCGGCGCCGGCTGTGTTTCACTCTGCCAGTACAGTCGGAGTGCCGGCCAGCGCCATGGAAGCCGACGCGATCGCGCGGCTTGCTGGGGCTGATCCACAGACAGTTATCTGGATTTAAGCAATGGATACCGAGTTCGATTTAGCAAGCACCTGGTCGCAGTGGCAGGCTGCACTCACTTCGCCGGAGGCGTTTAGCCAGGCCGTTATTATTCTGCTGGTGTATGTTCTCGCCTGGGTGCTGTCTCAGCGCATTCTGAAACTGTTGCCGGTGTTGGCTGGCCCTCCGGCGTCTCCGGAAAACCAGCCTGTACGCCTGTTGCTGTTTCGCTGTGGGAAGCTGCTGTTTCCGCTGCTCGCGATATTACTGCTGAAAATAGCGGCGGCGTTTGTACCGCTGGTCAGCGGCGGTAACTGGCTGGTGCAGTTTGCGCTGGCGGTGGCGCTGGTGCTGCTCTTCCGCTCGTTCGTGCGCACGGTGATCCGCAATCGCACGGTGGCGAAACTGTTTCTGTGGGTGGGGATGCCCATCCTGTTCCTCTATGTGCTGGGGGTGCTGGATGACGTAGTGCAGGTGCTGGACTCGATGGCCATACAGGTGGGGAATATTCGCCTGACCGCCTATGGCATTGTGCGTACCGCCATCTTTGGCTCGCTGTTGTTCTGGCTGGGCCGGGTCTCTAATTCCACCGGGCAGACCATCATTCGCAAGCAGGAAACCCTGGATTTCCGCACCCGTGAAGTCGTGGCCAAACTGTTTGAGATTGGCCTGTTCGTCATTATTGCGGTGCTGATTCTGCAGTTGATGGGCATCAACCTCACTGCACTTGCCGTGTTTGGGGGTGCGGTTGGTGTGGGTATCGGCTTCGGCCTGCAGACAATCGCCTCGAATTTCATATCGGGGATCATCATCATTCTCGATCGCTCGGTATCCGTCGGTGACTATATCGAGATGGAGGATGGCCGGAAGGGGCTGGTCACACAGCTCAATATGCGCTCGACCACGCTGGAAACCTTCGATGGTAAAGACATCGTGGTGCCCAATGAAAAGTTCGTATCAAATTCCTTTATCAACTGGACGCACAAAAACAAGAAACAGCGCTACCGTGTGGACTTCGGGGTTGGCTACAACACCAATGTCCGCGAGCTGGTGGAGATCATCAAGGAAACCGTGGCCAGTCACCCGAAAGTCTTGAGTGGCCCCGAGGTGCCATTGGAAGAACGCCCCGACTGCGAAATCGACAGTTTCGGTGATAACGGGGTGAATATGTTTGTGGAGTTCTGGATGGAGGGCATCGATGACGGGCGCAACCGGGTGGGTGGTGATCTGTTGCTGATGATCCTCGAGACCCTGCAGGAACACGGCATCGAAATTCCATTTCCGCAACGCGATGTGCGCCTTGTCAGTGTGCCGGAAAAACAGGTTCCGGTGGACGCCTGATCCTTGCCGGTTGCTCGCCGGCATTATTCAGACCCACGCCAGCATCGCCACCCCGGCCAGAGAGCCCATCACGGCCAGGGCGAGCAGCGCAACCAGTCCGTCCTGAGCAACCAGCGCCAGCCCGAATGCGGTCAGTGCCAGCCCGGCGATGGTGGCTGAGAAGGGCAGTAGCTCCATCACCGGCAGTGCCGCCGCGATCGCCGTGCACAGCAGCGCGGTGAGGTAAGTCCCCACGCGATGCACCAGTGCGGGCAGGCGGGGTCGCAGCCAGCGGTCGATGAACGCGGCCGGGCGTTGCAGCCACTGCAGGGCCCGATGGAAGCGGGGGCCGGCGATGGATTTCCTCAACAGCCATTGCGGTAGCCACAGGTGGCGCCGCAGCATCAGCATCTGCACCGAGGTGAGCAGTATCAGAAGCCCCATCAGCGTGGGGACGCCGGGGATACCAGACAGCGGTGAAAACAGGATGAGCCCGGCTACCAGCAACAAGGGGGCAAAAGAACGCTGCCCCAGTGCCTCAAGGACCTGCGCGAGAGACACGCGATCCTGCGCACGGGTTCCTTGCTCCAGCTGAAACAGCAGTTGTGTCAGGTTCCTGATTTCTTCCTGCATTTCCGGGGGCTGCGATTTCATGGATGATGGATTTGTGTCTGAGTGTGGCGCTGGTGCCACTCCAGCACGAACACGGTCAGGGAGGGCAGCATGGTGAGGGTTACCAGTGTAGCGCCGATAATGCCCGCCATCACGATGACGCCTACGCCCCGGTAGAGTTCGGTGCCCGCACCCGGCAGAAACACCAGTGGTGCCAGGCCGAAAATGGTGGTCAGTGTGGAGATCGCAATCGGACGCAGGCGGGAGTCCACGGCTTCCTGAACCGCTTCTACCGCCTGCAGGCCGTCCTCCCGCACGTTGCTGATGGCCCGATGAATGATCAGGATCGGGTTGTTGACCACCGTGCCCATCAGGATCAGAAAGCCGAGCATGGAAATCATGTCGAAGGGTTGGTGCAGGCCTTCAAAACCCAAGCCGCGCAGTACCGCGCCCACCAGATTCAGCAGCGCCAGCCCGGCAATTCCGCCTGCAATCCCCAGGGGAATGGTGGTCATGATCAGTAGCGGGTATCCCCAATGGGCGAAGATGGCCACCATCAACAGGTAGATGATGGCCAGCGCCACCAGATAATTGCTGCCGAGGGACGCGCGGGTGGCATCCAGTTGGTCGGCGGCACCGGAAATATTCATGGAAACACCGAGCGGTACCTGGCCGTTGTCGCGCATGTACTGCACCAGTTCCTCGCGTACCGCGGCAACACCGGTTTCCAGTGCCACGGAGCGGGGGGGAATGATATTCAGGCTCACGGTGCGGCGACCATCGATACGGCGCACCGTGGCGGTGTCGACGGTTTCCTCAATCGTGGCCAGCTCTGACAGTGGCAGCACCGCACCGGTGGGGGTGGCGACCACGATCTGCTCCAGGGTTTCGATGGTGGCCTCAGGTCCCTGCTGGTTGTAGAGGTAGATGTCGATCTTGTCATCGTCGAGAAAGAATTCATTGACGAAGGCCCCGTCGGTCAGAGTGGCCACCGCAAAGCCGATATCTTCCGCACTCATGCCTACTTCCGCTGCCCGCTCCCATCGCGGTGTTACCTGCAGCAAAGGTTGTGCCAGTGACAGGCTGGGTGGCTGGGTCTGGATATTGGGATCGTCAAAAATTTCCCGGGCGCGATCATAGGCCGTGCGGGCCACCTGATACAGGTCCGCCAGGTTGGCACCGGAAATATCCAGGTTCACACTGCGGGTGCCGCCATCGTTACTGCTGATAATGGAACCGCGGGTGGCAAAGGCGCGCATGCCCGGGTACTGCTTGTACTTGCGCACAATAGCGGTCATCAGTTCGTCGATGTGCCGCGGGTCTTTGGTTTCGGCGATGATCCGCAGGCGCTGGGGCGACACGCTGAGGATGAAGAACTTCATTGCCGGCACTTCAGCCTCGCCGTTATCGAAGGCTTCCGCATCCATGTCCACAAACGGCAGGAAATATTCCTGTAGTGCCAGGCCGATTTCCTGCATGGTGGCCAGATTGTACCCGGGGGGCGCGTTCATGCTGGCAAAGGTCTTCGCCTCTTCGCCCTCGGGCAGGTACTCCGCCGGGGGTGTCAGCAGCAGAACAATAGCGAGGCTGGTGGCTACGGTCAGTCCGATGCAGTAAAGGCGTCTGGTGCTGGAGGAGATCAGCCAACTTATGCCGTCGATCACCTTGTGGCGCAGTCGACTGTGCTCCAGCTTGTCTGCCCTCGATTTCTCACGTGCGCCGTCAAACCGGAGCCGCGCGCTGGCGGTGGGAATCACCGTAATCGCCACCAGCATGGAAACGAGAATGGATGCGGAAATGGCAATGGCGATATCCGAGTAGAGTTGCCCGGCTTCCTCCGCAATAAACACCACCGGCAGGAACACCATCACCGTGGTTAGCGTGGAGGCCAGTACCGCCGGCCACACGCGCTGTACGCCACGGATGGCAGCCTGCAGCCGATCCAGACCGCGACGGCGCTCCAGTTCAATGCTCTCCAGCACCACAATGCTGTTGTCCAGGGTCATGCCGATGGAGAAGGCGACCCCGGCGAGGGAAATCACATTGATGGTGCGCCCGGCCACCATCAGCCCGATAAACGCGGCAATGGTGCAGATGGGAATGCCCACCACACCCAGAGCGGTGGCGCGTATCGAGCGCAGAAAGGCATACATGATGGCGGTGGCGAGGAGCGCGCCCAGTGCCAGGTTCTTCCACACATTGGACACCGAGGCTTCCACATAGCCCACATCATCCGCGGTGAGCGCCAGCTGCATGCCCTGTGGCTCCAGCTGTTCCCGGTTGATCTGCGCCACCTCGCGCAGCATGGCGCGCTTGATGTCGATGACATTGGAGCCACTCTCGCGCCGTACTGACAGAAAGATCACCGACTGGCCGTTGACGTAGGCTTGGCGGCGAATCTTGAAATGATCCAGCTGGATATCCGCCACATCGCCCAGGCGTACGATACTGTCACCCTCGCGGCGCAGGACCAGCGCGCGCAGTTCCTGCAGGTCCTTGAAGCGCCCCAGGGTGCGCAGCAGATAACGGCGTTTGCCGCTTTCCACCTCGCCGCCGGAGATGTCCCGGTTGCGTTCGCGGATGGCGGTGCGCACGTCGGTGAGGGTGAGATTGCGTTCGGTCAGCCGCTTGGGATCGAGCCGTATCTGAATCTGTCGCTCTGCGCCGCCGCGCACATCCACCTGGGCCACGCCGGGTACGCCGGACATGCGCGGGCGCACATTGTCCTCCACGTAATCCCGCAGCATATCCATATCCAGCCCGCGCGGGTTGCCGGGCAGGGGCGCCACGCGGAAGTACATGAAGGCGTTGGAGGAAAAGGAGGTGGCGTAGACCCGGGGCTCATCCACATTCTCCGGGTAAGAGGGCACCTGGGTGAGGGCGTTGTTGACGCGGATCTGTGTTTCGAGAATGTCCACGCCGAACGGGAATTCCAGCTCGATGGACGCGGAGCCAAGGTCCGCGGTGGACTTCAGCTCCTGTAAATACGGAATATTGCGCAGGTATTCTTCCTGCTCGATGAGGATTTCCTTTTCGATATCCTGCGGCGTGGCGCCGGGCCAGCTGGTGCGGATGGAAATGGTGCGCACTTCAAGGTCGGGAATCATCTGCACCGGAATACGCAACGCGGCCACCACGCCCAGAATGGCGATGATCAGCACCGTGACCGTGACGAGAATTCCATGCTTGATGATCTGCTCAAACATCAAGGGCCGCCAGTGTCCGGCTTCGCTGTCGCCGCACGCTTGAGCAGCACCTGCTGCCCGGCCTGCAGGCTTTCGTTACCGCGCACGATGACCTGCGCCCCCGCCTGCAAGCCGGTTTTGATTTCGATCCACCCGTTGAAGCTGAGCCCGACGGTCACCGGCTGCTCGCTCACCTCAGTCACTGTACCCCACTGGCTGCCGGGCGCTGCCGCCCATACAGTGATGCGCCCATCGGGGTAGCGCAGTACCGCATCCCTGGGCACGGCGATTCCCTGCCGATCTCTTTTCAGCTGCAGTACCGCCGAGGCCGACATGCCGGGAATGAGTTCCAGGCTCTTCTGCCTGGTGTCGATAGTGGTGCGCAGCAGAAACGTGCGGCTGCCACTGCGGCTCACGGGGACCTTGTGTTCCACCTGTGCATCGAAGGTTTCGCCGCTGTCGAGGGTTACCCGGATGCCGGTTTTCGGCTGGATTCTGGAGAAATAGCGTTGCGGTACCCGGAAGTCGGCGCGCAGGGAGTCCGTATCCACCAGCTCAAACAGGCCAGTGCCGGGCTCTACCCATTCCCCCACATCCACTTCACGCAGGCTGATGGTGCCGGAAAAGGGGGCCGCTACCTGATGCCGCCGCAGCACGGCGCTGAGGCGTTCGGTTTCCACCTGGGCCGCCTGTAGCTGCGCGCTGCGCGCACGTACTTCCGAACCGAGGCTTTCCACTTCGGTTTCTGCCACGTGGTTTTGGCCGATGAGTTGCTGCAGTTCCGCGAGTCGGCGTCGGCTATCGGCCAGTAGCTCCCGCACTCTGGCAGCTTCCGCCACGGCCGCGTCCCGCTGAATGCTGCCCAGCTCCGGATCGAGGACCACCAGCAGGTCGCCTTTTTTTACCCGGTCGCCAGTATCCGCATGAATGTCCTGAATCAACCCTGCGACTTCCGCGGACAGCAGGGCCTGTCGCAGGGGCGTAATGGTGCCGGTGACGGGAACTTCCTCAATCAACGGCTGCGTGCGCGCGACCACTGCCTCAACGGCAATAGGTGTGGCGCTCTTCGTGTCTTCGGCCGAAACGGCAGAAGCTGCACTGAGGCCGAGAATCAGAGCGGTTATCAGGGCACTGACTGACTGCATAGGTGGGAAATTAAAAAAATGGCTCTCGCTAGTGTAGTAATCCTCAGGTCAGGCTTTGTCGGTAGTCGCCACTGGACAATCAGCAAAACCAATAAGTGCGATTGGTCGGCCCTATCGATGGTGCCGGTGGCCATGCTGGGCTATGAGAAATTTCCAGGGATTCTCCCATGGTTGGCGTGCAATGGATTTAATTGCCGGTATAGACCTTGTACGAGTGCCTATATTCAAACCCAGCAATAGTAAGAACAGAACCGCGAGCAACTTCTCAGGAGGCAGTGACATGCTTAAAAAATCCACAACACTGTGTACGGCCATTGCAATGACGGTGGCGACACTGTCCGCCAGTATCTCTCTACAGGCGCAGGCGCAGGAAGCACCTGCACCGGGCGAACCCAAACCCAACAGTTTCTGGTGGCCGGATCAGCTGGATCTTTCGCCGTTGCGCGACCATGGACCATCCTCCAGCCCTTTGGCGGAGGATTTTGATTACGCCAAGGCGTTCAATAGTCTGGACCTGAATGCGGTCAAGAAAGACATTGAGAAGACGCTGACCACTTCCCAGGACTGGTGGCCTGCCGATTACGGCCACTACGGCCCGCTGATGATCCGTATGGCATGGCACTCAGCGGGTACTTACCGGGTGGGCGATGGTCGCGGCGGTGCCGGCGGTGGTCAGCAGCGCTTTGACCCGCTCAACAGTTGGCCGGATAACGCCAACCTGGATAAAGCCCGGCGGCTACTCTGGCCGGTAAAACAGAAATACGGCAATGCGCTCTCCTGGGCAGACCTGATGATCCTGACCGGTAATGTGGCGCTGGAATCCATGGGCTTCAAGACGTTTGGCTTCGCCGGTGGCCGTGTCGATGATTGGGAACCAGAGCTGGTGTACTGGGGGCCCGAAACCCAGATGCTGGACCACGAAAAGCGCTTCAAGGGCAAGAAGCTCGCAGACCGCAATCTGGCCGCCACGACGATGGGTTTGATATATGTGAACCCGGAGGGTCCCGGCGGGAATCTGGACCCGAAGTCGGCGGCGGAGAGAATTCGACTCTCATTCGGGCGCATGGCCATGAATGACGAGGAAACGGTGGCGCTGATCGCCGGTGGTCACGCATTTGGTAAAGTGCACGGTGCGGTAAAGGCAGACTGTATCGGCAAAGAACCCGCGGCGGCCTCGATTGAGCAGCAGGGGTTTGGCTGGAAAAACAAGTGCGGCAAGGGCAATGCCGAAGACACCGGCACCAGCGGCCTGGAGGGCGCCTGGACAATTACCCCGATGAAGTGGAGCCACAATTATCTGGACAACCTGTTCAAGTTCGAGTGGAAAAAGACCAAGTCGCCGGGCGGCGGCACAGTGTGGATCCCCACAGACCCGGATGCCGCCAACATGGTGCCGGACGCGCACCTGAAAGATAAGCGCCATCCGCCGATCATGCTCACCACGGATCTCAGCCTGAGGGAAGATCCTGCCTACCGGAAGATCTCCGAGCGATTCCACAAAAACCCGCAAGAGCTGGAAGACGCCTTCGCCCGTGCCTGGTTCAAGCTGACACACCGCGATCTGGGTCCGAAAGCGCGCTACCTGGGCCCAGAAGTGCCGAAAGAGGATCTGCTCTGGCAGGATCCTTTGCCCAAAGCGGATTACCAGCCCATCGATGAGCGTGACATTCTCAAACTCAAGGAGCAGATACTGGCTTCCGGGTTGACGATACCCCAACTGGTACGCACCGCGTGGGCCTCGGCTTCCACTTTCCGTGGCTCGGATATGCGTGGTGGCGCGAATGGTGCGCGTATTCGGCTGGCGCCGCAGAAAGACTGGCCGGTGAATGATCCTCAGGAGCTGAGCAAGGTGCTCGGTAAACTGGAAGCCATCCAGCAGTCCTTCAATAAATCGCTGTCCGGTGGTAAGCAGGTGTCACTGGCCGATACCATCGTGCTCGCCGGCAATGCCGCGATTGCGGAGGCGGCAAAGAAGGCGGGGCACAACGTTCATGTTCCGTTCAAGCCGGGGCGCACCGATGCCACGACGGAAATGACCGATGTGGAGTCGTTTAGCTGGCTGGAGCCGATGGCGGATGGTTTCCGCAATTATTACGGCAAAGGGAACTCTGTGCCTCCGACGGACATGCTGGTGGACCGCGCGGACCTGCTGAGCCTGACCGTGCCGGAAATGACGGTACTGCTCGGCGGCATGCGGGTCCTCGGTGCGAATGCGGGTAATTCAAAGCACGGGGTGTTTACCGATAAGCCAGGGACACTGACCAATGACTTTTTTGTCAATCTGCTCAGCATGGACAACGAATGGTCCAAGTCGTCTTCGGGTGATGGTGTTTACGAAGGCAAAGACCGCAAGACCGGGAAAGTGAAGTGGACGGCGACGCCGGTGGACCTGATTTTTGGTTCAAATTCTGAGTTGCGCGCGGTTGCCGAGTACTACGCCACGGAGGACGCCAATCAGGCATTCGTCAACGATTTCGTGGCAGCGTGGTCGAAGGTGATGAATCTGGATCGATTCGACTAAGTCCCGATGTGTATCTGCCTACGATAATTACCGACGATGACCACGGGATACCCGTTTCGACACAGGCGGCCAATGGGCCGCCTGTTGTTGTGTTTGGGGTGATGATCTGTTGAGGTTGCGGTTGCGTATGACTTATTTGAATTTCCGATCGGACGTGAACTCCCTCATGAAAAAACTGATTGCCGGATTGTGTTTTATTTACACATTGTGTTTTGTCGGAACTGCCAGCAGTGCCGATCTCCAGGTGCGTGTTTCCAATCCACCGAGCGACGGTACCCTGGTATTTCAGATTTACGATAATCCCGATGCCTTTGGTGACTTCCGCAGCCCCCGTAAAGAATTCCGTATGCCGGTAAACCCGGAGGGTGTTTATCGTTTGGATAGCGTGGCCCCGGGCGCAATCGCGCTGCTGGTATACGCCGATCAAAATAACAACCAAGCGCTGGACCGGACGTTCATCGGTATTCCCAAAGAGCCCATTGCGCTCTCCAATGGCTATCGCCCCAAGGGGCCACCCAGTTTCCAGCGTGCCAGCTTTTACCTTGCCGAAGGTGAGGTGAGCAGTATTGATGTCGAGCTGTATCAGGTACTGGGAGAGTCCGGCCAATGGGGTGTTGGCCTGGGGGTGATTGCTCGCAGCAGCCCCTATGTTGGTTCTGATGCCACCGTCGCGCAGGTGATTCCGGCCATCACCTATTTCGGTGAGCGCCTGCAGTGGGTGGGCCCGAGCCTGCGCTATGGCCTCTGGGGCAGCGACACCCTCCGCGTTGCGGTCAATGCGACCTATCGCATCGGTGCCTATGAAGAGGACGACAGCCCGATTCTGGTCGGACTCGGGGATAGGGACAACACCCTGATGGCTGGGGTAGGGCTGGTGTATGACGGCCCCAATCAGGTCGATGTGGACTTCCGCTATCAGCACGATGTGCTCGATCGCTTTGGTGGCGGTACCGCGGCCCTGCGCGTGTCAAAAGGCTTCCAGAACGGAAATATCAGCTGGGGACCGTCTCTCGGCGTAAACTGGATGAGTAGCGACCTGGCCAACTACGACTTTGGTGTACCACAGTGGGCGGCTATCGTCGGTCGCCCCGCCTATGATGTAGGTAGCACGGTCACCCTCGAAGGCGGCATTGGCGGTATGTTGGAGATTACCGAGCACTGGCGCCTGGTGATCGACATCAACGCCGAGTACCTGGGGGATGATATCGCGGACAGCCCGATCGTTGATGACGATTACGTACTCAAGGGCTTTGCCGCGATTACCTATACCTTTTGATCACCACCCTCTGATCGTCCGCGCTCCAGCGTGCAAAAACAGCTCCTAATCGGGGCTGTTTTTCGTTGAACGGCAGCGCATTGCGCGTGCGTCGGGGTGGCGTAGAACGTGGTATTGCCCTCGACGCAGTTCAGCACCTGACTGTAGCGTTCCAGTGGTGCGTAGCCCGCCGGGTGCTGCCACTTTGGCCAACCGAGGAAATAGGGCAGATACAGGATATTTCAGTGATAAATCTTCCCGCGCAAAAGTAATGGGCAGGATCCTCAAGTCAAGTCTGCACTTTTACTTTTAAATCATTAGAATGCGCGGCCTTTCGGTGGGTCGGCAATCGGGCTCAGGCCGTCGATCCACCATCCAGAGCAAGAAGAGGTTGACTGAAGTTCTATGATCGTTTTCACCCTGACCAATGAAGATACGGACCAGGTATGGGTTGGCACGGCGCGTGAGGGGGTATCCCCGGAAGCCCGTTTCGAGCAAATCCAGGCCGCACTTGCATTGGGGATCGATCATCCGTTTTACGATGAACTCAAGAAGTTTGGTGCCAGCGCCTTCACCCCGAGTCTGTTTGCCGTGGCGGAAGATCGCCTGGAATTACAGGAAATGGTGGAAGAGGCACTTGACTCGTTCAATGCAAAAAGTCTCGTTGGTATCAAGACCGTAAAGCCGGGAACCACCAAGTCCGCGCTGGCACCCAAGGCAAAAACCCGCGTGACCCGCGTAAAGCCGGCAGCCGGTGCAGCGGCCAACAAGAAACCGGCCAAGCCGGTCAAAGAAAAGCTGGCGATCGGGCGTACCGGCAGCGCCGCCAAAGAGCGTGCCATCAAAGCCGGTATCGAAGCGGAAAAGGCCAGGATTGCAGCGGCGAAAGCCAAGAAGGCGCAGGAAGAAGCGGACGAGATGAAAGCGATTCTGGCGGGGCTCGATGCCCGGGGATCGACGCTTTCCCGTCGCTGAGGTAAAGCGGAGGCCTTGAAGCCCTCTCAGCGCACAGGGACTGCTCTAACTGGCCGTCCCTGGTTCCTGCGATAAAACCCCGCGCGCTCCAGTGCGTTGCGAATCTCGGCTACCGTTGCATTACTGAGCTGGCGGTAGTCGGGGTAGGGTGTCAGCAGCACACGCTTCTCAATGTCCAGAGCAACTTCTGGCGCACTCTTCAAAGCTTTTGCATTCAGGTCTTCGATCGTAAAGCGCTGCAGGTTGTCCTTACCTCCTATCCAGTGCCACCCTGATGCATCCTCGAGGCGCGGCGCAAAGCACAGCGCGGTATGTGCAAACAGCGCATCGTCCCTGAAACTGCGCCATTCCGCCTGTGGGCTGACAATCTTCGCCAGCAAGGTCACGATCTTTCGCCAGTGGTTGGAATTGTTTTCCACCAACCGCCGGGCATCCGGCGCAGCGACCAGTTCATCCAGGCCTTGCGGGCGGTGGGGAAGATAGAGCGTGAGGGCCGGTCGCGGCGACCCCAGATAGTCCGGCTCGCTCACAGTAGCGTGCAGGTTGCTCTGGATCCCCGATGGAATGCCGCGATCAGGGAGTAGCGTAAGAAGGGGGCGCAGGTCGTCAGGTAGTCCTTGATCCAAAACTGGATGTCTTCGGGATCCGGCTGCTGGCCACCGGTGACCAGATGGCATTGCACCACATCACGGGAATCGTGCCGTTTGTCGTCGTCAGTGACCACAATGGTCAGTGTTGATACCTCGCTGTCCCAGCCAAAAAGCAGGTATCGGGAATCGTCCTGGATGTTGTTCTCCAAGAGTTCGCAGGCTTTTTCAACGCTTGCATCAATAGCAAGCTGAATGTCCTGCTCTGAGGCACCAACAACGGTCGAATGGTGAATGCTGTGTTCACGATCATTTTGCTTCGCGGCTCCAGTGAGCGCTCGATCTTTGTCTATTTCCCAGTTTAATTTCATAGCACCTCCCTTCGGTGGGGTCCTCGTTTGGCAAAAAAAAGCCCCACTCTCGCGAGCGGGGCTTCCTGAAGCTCAGCCTGTCACTTAAACCGCAACATCCTGAATCTCGGTCGCGACAATGCGCTTGCCTTCTTCGGCAGATTTCTGGAAGTCTTCAATCTGGTCGAAGTTCAGGTAGCGGTAGATTTCCGCAGACATGGAGTTCAGGTTCTGGGCGTATTCCTGGTATTCCGCCGGGGTCGGCAGTTTGCCCAGGATGGCGCCTACAGAGGCCAGTTCCGCGGAGGTCAGGTACACGTTGGCACCGTCACCCAGGCGGTTGGGGAAGTTGCGGGTAGAGGTGGACAGCACGGTGCTGTTGGGGGCTACGCGTGCCTGGTTACCCATACACAGGGAGCATCCCGGCATTTCGGTGCGGGCACCGGCTGCGCCGTAGATGTTGTAGTAGCCTTCTTCCATCAGCTGGTGCTCGTCCATCTTGGTGGGTGGCGAGATCCACATGCGGGTGGAGATGCCACCTTTGTGCTGTTGCAGCAGCTTACCGGCGGCGCGGAAGTGACCGATGTTGGTCATGCAGGAGCCGATGAACACTTCGTCTACCTTGTCGCCGGCGACGTCAGACAGCAGCTTGGCGTCGTCCGGGTCGTTCGGGCAGCACACGATCGGCTCTTTGATTTCCGCCAGGTCGATTTCGATCACCGCGGTGTATTCCGCGTCGGCGTCGGCACTCATCAGTTCCGGTTTTTCCAGCCAGGCTTCCATGGCGCGTGCGCGACGCTCCAGGGTGCGCTTGTCGCCGTAGCCTTCGGCAATCATCCAGCGCAGCAGGGTGATGTTGGAACGCAGGTATTCCGCAATGGCGTCTTCCGGCAGCTTGATGGTACAGCCGGCCGCGGAGCGCTCTGCAGAGGCGTCGGACAGTTCGAACGCCTGCTCTACGGTCAGGTTGTCCAGACCTTCGATCTCGAGAATACGGCCGGAGAAGATGTTCTTCTTGCCTTTTTTCTCGACGGTCAGCAGGCCTTCTTGGATGGCGTAGTAGGGGATGGCATGTACCAGGTCACGCAGGGTGATGCCCGGCTGCATTTCGCCCTTGAAGCGCACCAGTACGGATTCCGGCATGTCGAGCGGCATAACGCCGGTAGCGGCGGCGAACGCCACCAGGCCGGAGCCCGCCGGGAAGGAAATGCCCATCGGGAAGCGGGTGTGGGAGTCACCACCGGTACCCACGGTATCCGGCAGCAGCATGCGGTTCAGCCAGCTGTGGATGATGCCGTCACCCGGGCGCAGGGAAACACCGCCGCGGTTCATGATGAAGTCCGGCAGGGTGTGTTGGGTGTCGATGTCCACGGGCTTGGGGTAAGCCGCGGTGTGACAGAACGACTGCATGGTGAGGTCGGCCTGGAAGCCGAGGCACGCCAGGTCTTTCAGCTCGTCGCGGGTCATCGGGCCAGTGGTGTCCTGGGAGCCAACGGTGGTCATCTTCGGCTCGCAGTAGGTGCCCGGACGGACGCCTTCCATGCCGCAGGCTTTACCAACCATTTTTTGCGCCAGGGTGAAACCCTTGCCGGTGTCATTCGGCTGCTCCGGCAGGCGGAACAGGTCGGAAGCGCCAAGACCCAGGGATTCGCGGGCTTTGGTGGTCAGACCGCGACCGACGATGAGGTTGATACGGCCGCCGGCCTGTACTTCGTCCAGCAGTACGTCGGATTTCAGTTCGAACTCGGACAGGACTTTGCCGTCTTCCGACAGAATCTTGCCTTCGTAGGGGCGGATCTCGATCACGTCGCCCATGTTCAGGTCGTCAACCGGCGCTTCGAATACCAGTGCGCCGGCGTCTTCCATGGTGTTGTAGAAGATCGGGGCCACTTTACCGCCGATGCAGATGCCGCCGCCTTTCTTGTTGGGTACGCCTGGCAGTTCGTCGCCGAAGAACCACAGTACGGAGTTGGTGGCGGATTTACGCGAAGAACCGGTACCCACAACGTCACCCACGAAGGCAACCGGCAGGCCTTTGGACTGGATTTCCTCGATCTGCTTCATCGGGCCGGTAACGCCGTGCTCTTCCGGCTCCAGGCCGTCACGGGTCATTTTGTACATGGCGCGCGCGTGCAGGGGGATGTCCGGGCGGGACCAGGCATCCGGGGCCGGGGACAGGTCGTCGGTATTGGTTTCGCCGGTGACCTTGAAGACCGCAACCTTGATGCTTTCGGGCACCTTGTTGCGCTTGGTGAACCACTCACCTTCCGCCCAGGAGTTGATTACGTCCTTGGCTACTGCGTTGCCGGCTTTCGCTTTTTCTTCCACGTCGTGGAAGGCGTCGAACATCAGCAGGGTGCCTTTCAGCTGCTCGCCCGCCAGTTCTGCCAGGTCCTTGTCGTCCAGCAGGTCGACCAGGGTGGCGATGTTGTAGCCACCCAGCATCATGCCCAGCAGTTTGGTGGCGTGTTCTTTGTCGATCAGCGGGGACTCCGCTTCGCCTTTGACGATAGCGGTAAGGAAACCGGCTTTGACGTAGGCCGCTTCGTCCACACCCGGCGGGACGCGATTGGTGATCAGCTCCAGCAGCTCCTGCTCTTCACCCGCGGGCGGGGTTTTCAGCAGCTCAACCAGGCCAGCAACCTGCTCAGCGTTCAGGGGCTTGGGTGGGATACCTTGTTCGGCGCGCTCGGCGACGTGTTTGCGATAGGCTTCAAGCACGGAAATGTCCCTCTTTGTGTGTGGGGTAAAACCAACAGCGTTTTTTTAGGAATCCGGCGGTCGTGTGGCGGCCGGACTCGGGAATTACATCGGTTGCCGCTGGAAACGGGTGCCGAATTCTACAATAAAACCAATAACCCTGTTAAGTTCGTTGAAAAATCAATAACTTACGCCAATTATGGGTATTCATCACGCCAATAAAGGTCGTATTTTGTCCGCTCTGGTAGTGGGAATCAGTCGCATTTGTCGCATCTAATATCCATCCTGTGAATGATGTAGTGACGGCATTCCGATGACGAAACGCGGCACGCAAAATGCTATTCTGTGCCACCGTATTTCACATGTTTTATTAGTCTGTTCGGTCGACGAGGTGTTTTCGCTGCATGGCGATTTACAAGAAAGTACGCACGCCCTGCATCGGTGTGTGCTCCACCGGTATTGGTGACAATGTATGTCGTGGATGCAAGCGCTTCGCCCACGAAGTGATTGACTGGAATGCGTATTCCGAGGAGCAGCGGCGCATCATCGCCGAACGCCGTGATGGCTATCTTGCCAATGCGGTGCGCAGCCAGCTTGAGATCGTGGATCAGCACCTGCTGTTGACCCAGATGCGACATCAGCAAATCCGTTTTAACGAAGATCAGAACCCTTACTGTTGGGTATTCGAACTACTGCGCGCAGGGGCAAGCCAGATTGTGGATCTCGCGCACTATGGGCTGCGCCCAACACCGACGGCACGCGGTGCATCGCTGGTGGAACTGCGGCGTCGTATCGATGAAGATTTCTACGCATTGTCGCTGGCCTATTACCAGCGGTTTGTCGCGCCCGGACTGCAGAGCGCGTGATGCTCCGCAATACACACCACTACTGTGTCTATCCTCGGTGTCGGTATTAATCGGCGGCGCAAAGGTGTACGCGCAGTGCCGGTAGCAGAGGCTGGGGTGCGATCTTCAGGTCCCGTCGCTGTCGCCTGCGGCTGGCTGGCGGGTTGTGTTCCACCCGGGTGAATTCCGGCAGCGCGCCTGAATCTGCTCCATTCACCAGCACCGGCATCGCCGAGTAGCCAATCTGGCGATATCGCTCCCCCTTGCTGTCCCCGTCGTCGTAGAAAATTTCTGCGGCCTGCAGGTTGGGTCGGCTTTGTACCTGAACCTGTCGCAACAGCAGGTGCTGGCGCGGATGCAGGTCCGCCAGAATCTGGCGCTGGTACTGGATGCCCGTGTCTTCCCCCAGGGGATCCAGCTGAATCAGCTTCTTTTCGCACCATTGCACCGAAACCTTGCGGATAGACTTGCGCGCCTTGACCCAGCTGAGCGCAATCGCGTCGGGCTTGTCGGGACACAGGAGAATCTGGCGATAGCACTGCCTCAGGTGGGCGCGGGGGTAGCCGGAGTCAGCCAGCATCTCCCGCAGTCGTTCATTGCGTTCCAGGGTGGCCCGGTCTGCCAGTAAGTCTTTGAACTCGCCAGTGAGCTGTTGCACCGCATGTTTGCTGTTGTTGAGCTGCTGGGCGATCGGGATGATATGTGGGGGAACAGCGAGTAGCCCCGGAATCTGTAGCGTATTGCGCGCATCCACAACTCCCGCCTCGTCGTTGTAGTCCAGTTGTGCAAACAGTTTGCCGGCCAGGCAGTGGGGTGAGTTGAAGTCGCCGTGCAGTTGTGTCGCGGCTTCTTGTGCGAACAGGGGTTGCAGCAGATAGCTTTCCCTGCGTCGGGTGCCGTGTTCTACGGCTTCCAGTGCGCTGTTCAGTGCCGCCGCATCGCGGTGTAAGTCTGCCATTGCGCTGGGCAGTTGATCGGCGATTGCGCGCAGCTTGCGACGTCTTTCGGAGTCTGTGGTGGATACGGTCACGGGAGGCTCCTGTGTTGGTGTGGAAAATACTATCCACTTATTAAGCCGTTATCAAATCTTCAGATCCGTCTAGAGCTACCCCCTGCGCCGGGCTTCGTAGTGGCCAGGAGTAGTTTCACCGCACAAGGGTTAGCCAAGGGTGGGGGAGGGGGTATAATCCGCCTCCCTTGGGCATCGGTGCAGAGCATCTGCGGTTGCCCGCCATCTCCACCTGTAACAACCGCCAGGCAACAATGTCCATCGAAGTGTCCTACGAAGTACCCGACCTTTCAGCCATCCACGAATTTCTGCTGTGCCGCACCCCTGACGCCTGGATAGAAGCGGCGCTTGCGGCGCCGGAGGTGATGCTGGTGGATCATGCCAACTGCGAGAAGAAGGCTGCGGGCACCGCGCTCAACCTGATGTTCCGTTACCTGGACAACTTTGACCTGCTCAACAAGATGTCGCGTCTGGCGCGGGAAGAATTGCGGCACTTTGAACAGGTGCTGGCCATCATGAAGAAGCGCGGTATCGCGTATCCACACATTTCGGCATCGCGCTACGCGGCGGGGTTGCGCAAAGAGGTTCGCAGTGCGGAGCCGGGCAGGTTGATCGATACGCTCATTTGCGGAGCGATTATCGAGGCGCGCTCCTGCGAGCGGTTTGCGCGGATTGCGCCACATCTGGACGAAGAGTTACAGAAATTCTATCTGTCGCTGCTGAAGTCGGAAGCGCGCCATTTCCGCGATTATCTGACGTTGGCGCAGAACGCCAGCGATGAAGACATCGCGCCGCGGGTTGCCGCGTTGTTGGAAGTGGAGCGAAACCTGGTTGAGGGCGGTGACGGTGAATTCCGCTTTCACAGCGGTGTACCCGGGCTGGCCTGAGTGTTGGGGGCGCGCCTGTCGTGGCTGTTCAGGCGCGGTCGATTTTGTTCATCAGCTCGACGAAGTCTTCGAGATCGGTGGGTCTGCTGCAATTCACAGTAAATTTATTGTGAAAGAAGATGGTCAGTTCCACCGTTTGCGAGCGTAAAAATACCGTGTAGCCGTCAAAGTCGGTGCTGGCGGTGAGTCCGCGGTAGAGCCATCCGTGTGCGGTTTTTTCTCCTTCCTTGGTTATCTTGTCAAACACGCGCAGTGCCTGTTTGACGTCGATTTTATACTCGTGCTCCATGGGTGACCCCGGTAGTGGTTGGGCTAAGCTTAGGGCGGCGCTCGCCGCGCGCGCGGTGGTCCGAGTGTATCCCCTTTTCACCCAGCATAGATGACAAGATGACACACGAAGCAACTGATCGTCACGGTGATACGCCATTATTCAACGGGCTTGCCTACCTGGGTGCGGTGCCATTTGTGATTGGCGTCGTCATGGCACTTACCGGAGTTACCTGGGCGGGGGTTGATGGGCGCCTGCTGTTCACCGCGTATAGCGCGGTCATACTGAGTTTTTTGTGCGGGATCTGGTGGGGCGGTGCGCTCAATCGGGTGGATCATCCTTACCGCGTTCCCTTGATGCTCGCGAGCAACCTCGTCGCGCTGGCCGCCTGGCTGGCGCTGCTGTTCTACGACACGCGATTTGCGTTGCCCGCGCTGGCACTGGGGTATGTGTTCGTGGAGCGGGCGGAGGCGCGATGGAAGCCAAATCGCCCCGATCTGACCAGTTACTTCAAGACGAGAAGCCGAATAACGTATTTTGTAGTCGCCTGCCATGTGCTGATGATCGCGCTGCTCTGGCGGTGAAGCAAAAGTCTTGTCAGCGGTGCTCCTCGATGACCTCCACCACATCAGTCAAGCGCGCTCGAACCAACGCGCGAATGTGCGCTGCCAGCTCCCGATAGAGCCTGCGTCCCGGAGCGCTGGCCCGCCACACCAGGCCGTGCAGCCGGCGTACCGGTTTGCCTTGCAGCTCGCTGACATGCAGGGCCTCGCGGTCGTGCATCTCTGAATGAACATACAGCCCTGGCAGGAAGGTGACGCCCAGGCCCATTACGACCATCTGCCGCAGGGTGTCGAGGCTGGTACCTTCGTAGTCCCGTTGCAGGTGGGCGCCCAGGTCACGGCAGATTTCCTGTACCTGATGGTGGAAGTGGTGGTGTCCTTCCAGCGTGAGCACCTTTTCCCCGCGCAGCAGAGCCGGATCAATCGTAGTGTTTCCCGCCAGCGGGTGATCTGCGGGGACGACGAACTTGAGTGGTTCGGTAAACAGTGGCTCGACCGCCAGGTCGGCGCGCTCCACCGGCAGGGGTACAATCGCGATGTCATAGGTGCCGTCGCCGAGACCGCGCAATAAGCTTTGCGGTGGCCCCTCACGAACATACAGTTTGAGTCGGTGGTGGCGGGCGTGTAGCGCCGGGAGCACCTTGGGCAGCAGATAGGGGCCGAGCGTGGGCGGTACCCCCAGCTTGTAGGTGGTTTGGAGACCCTGGGCGATGGTTTCGGCGTTCTCCCGGAATTCCCGCATCAGCAGCAGCATTTTTTGCGCCTGAGGGAGCAACTCCCGGCCTTCCGGGGTCAGCAGGGTGCCCGAACGTGAACGCTCGAACAGCGGCAGGCCGAGCAGGGATTCCAGCGATCGTATCTGGGTGGTCAGCGCCGGCTGGCTGACCCCAAGGTCTTCCGCCGCGCGGCGGTAGCTGGCGTGGGATGCAATGGTGACAAAGTATTCGATCTGTCGAAGGGTGGGGGCTTGAGTCTGGACTGGCACCGGCGCTCCATGGCGTTTTGATAATTAAAAGTTATCAGTGAGTAGTATTTTAACTTATTAAACTATCAAAAAATAATGGGCGCCATTTTAAATGCCCAGGCCCGTTCAGTAGGAGTTGTTATGGATCATGTGATTTCCGGAGTGGCGAAGTTCCAAAAGGAAGTGTTTCCCGCCAAGAAGGCCCGCTTTTCTGAACTGGCTGAGGGGCAGAGCCCTGAGGTGCTGTTCATCACCTGCGCGGATTCGCGTATCGACCCGAATCTGGTGACCCAGACTGAACCGGGTGAGCTGTTTATCTGCCGCAACGCCGGGAATGTGGTGCCTCCGCACAGCAGTCAGACCGGTGGCATGACCGCGTCCATCGAATTTGCCGTGGCTGCCCTGGGGGTTTCCCATATCGTGGTGTGTGGTCACACTGACTGCGGGGCCATGAAGGGCGCCATCGAGCCTGAAAAGCTGGAGAGTCTGCCGCACGTGAAGGAGTGGCTGGGGCATTGCCGCTCTGCTACCGAGGTGGTGCGCGACCGCAATGGCTCACTGAGCACCGAGAATCTGGATGAGGTCACGGCAGAAAATGTGATCCAGCAACTGCAGCACCTGCGCACGCATCCGGCGGTTGCCACCGGGCTGGCCAGTGGTCGCGTGACATTGCACGGCTGGGTGTACAACATCGGCAGCGGGGAGGTGCTCTGCTTCGACGAGCAGACACGCGATTTCAAGCCAATGGATGAGCGCTATCGCGCTATCTTTGGCGATCTGCCGGAGGCCGGCGGCAACGACTGCTGCTGATAGGCCCTGCGGTGGTTGAGAGGGACTGGTTGAGAGGGGCTGGTTGAATCACTGGCTGGGCGGGTTTGGTAGACCGCCAGTAGAGCGCGAGCAGGATGCCTCCGGATACCCGGGGCGAATTGCTCGCGCTTTTTTGTGCTCAGGAATCCGGAAGTTCCACTGAGGTCACTACGGAATAGGGCGCCAGTTCCCGCAGGATCTCGTCCAGTGACAGCAGCTGCCAACAGGGGCGCGCCCCGGGGGCAACGCGCGCACTGTGAATGAGCTTGCGTGCCATGGCAGCGGCGGGCGCTGCGGGAATCCACGGGCCATCGCCGTTGAGTCCAAGAATCTGCCAGCGCGCCTGGGCGCGGCGGCCGTCTAATTCTCCGCTGACTTCAATGAGCATGCCGCCGTGATTGCTGCCCCCGGGCCAGCGCGCGGCCAGCCAATGTCCGAGGCGTGCGAAGTGGGGCAATGGGTCGGGCAGAAATGTCGGTCGGCGAATGCGTGCGAGGCGCGCGCACAAGGCCAGTCCCCACTGCAGCGGGCGGGGTTGTACTCCGGTGCCGAAGTGCAGGTTTTTTATCCCGGGCATGTGTTCTGGCGCAAGCTTCAGGTCGGGCACATCGAAGTTGCACACCAGGCGCTTGCCCACCGGGTGACCCAGTGTGACTTTCCGCAAGTCGTCACCGGCATAGCTTGCCACCGGCTGACCGTCGCGGGTCAGCGTCAGTGTTTTCCCCAATGACTCAAACCCGGCACGCACCGTTGCGAGGCCGCGACTGATGCGGTGCGCGGGGGCAATGCTGATGTCGACGTCCTCGATGTGTGTGAATGATGCACTGAGGACCTTGAGTACCGCGGAGCTCAGGGCGGGCAGGCTGCTCGCGCCGCTGATGACGGAAGCCCCGGACTTGATGGCTCTCTGGTCCAGAGTTGCGATGTTGCCCACAAACTCGGTTGCGTCCGCAATGTCCAGGTAGTGGATGCCGTTTGCGATACAGGCTTCCGGTACATGGTAACCCTGTTGCTGGAAGGGGCCCGCGCAATGAATTAGCAGGTCGAGATTCAGGGCCTTGAGCTGGGCGGCAAGATTCACAGAGTGGTGGTCGAGGCGCAGACCTTCGAAGGTGCAGGCGGGCGAATCGCCGTCGGCAGGCTGCTGTTGCAGGCGATCGGCGAGAAGTGTGGCTTTGAAGCGATCGTGTCCGGCGAGAATGATGTGGAGGCCAGGCTCGTCGCTGAGCATTTCAGCAATGCGGCTGCCGAAGGTGCCGTAGCCGCCAAGAATCAGTACTCGCTTGCGCAACATGTTTAAAGGTGACAACTGGCAGACTCCTGATCCCTGGCGCGTAATACTCGTGAAGCGCTAGTCTGCCGTGGGCCAGTGGATCAGTTCAAGCCCCTTGTGGCCCGGCTCCCCTGCGTCGTCGGCGCGTATGCACCACCCCAGTTCGCCCCAGTCACCGAGCACAAGCCGCTCCGCCGCCTGGTCATCAATGGTCAGGGCGTGGCGGGCGGGGCGATGCGTGTGGCCGTGAATCAGGGTGCGTACCTGGTGGTCACGCATCACCTTGTGCACTTCCTCCGGCGTTACATCCATGATGTCTTCCGCCTTGCTGCTGTTCATGGACTTGGAGACCGATCGGATCTGGGCGGCGATCTGACGGCGCTCTGCCAGAGGCTTGGCCAGCAGTGCCTGTTGCCATTGCGGATTGCGCGCCTGCTGGCGGAAGGCCATGTACTCCTGGTCTCGGGTGCACAGGCTGTCACCGTGCATCAGGAGCACCGGGTGGCCGGCGAGGGTGACCAGACTGGGGTCCGGCAGGAGGGTGGCACCGCATCGCAGGGCGTATTCCTCACCCAGCAGGAAATCCCGGTTGCCGTGCATCAGGAATACGTCGGTGCCAGCTTCGCTATAGCGCTTGAGGCGGAGAGCGACTTCTTCCGCGAGCGGTGCGTCATCGTCGTCGCCGATCCAGACCTCGAAGAAG
This sequence comes from Microbulbifer salipaludis, assembly GCF_017303155.1. Taxonomy (NCBI): domain Bacteria; kingdom Pseudomonadati; phylum Pseudomonadota; class Gammaproteobacteria; order Cellvibrionales; family Microbulbiferaceae; genus Microbulbifer; species Microbulbifer salipaludis. The sequence continues at coordinate 1,835,450 of NZ_JAEKJR010000002.1, read as the reverse complement.
TCGCCGAGAATATAGAGCGCTTCCGCTCCGGCGGCGGGCCCTTCAAGAAACTGGTAAAAGGCCCGGGTAATTTCCGGGCGGGATGCGTCCAGGTGCAGGTCTGAAATCAGGTAGGTTGCCACTGGTCTACTCCGCCCGTTTGCCGCCAAAGCCGTCGTTGGCTGGTTTACTTGTCTGCGTAAGCGTCAGAAATGGTAACGCGGGTGATTTCGATGGTTTCCGTAGGCACGTCCTGGTGGAAGCCATTGCTGCCGGTGGCCACTTCCTTGATCTTGTTCACCACGTCCATGCCGTCAACCACTTTGCCAAACACGCAGTAACCCCAGCCCTGGGCATCCTTGGCGCGGAAGTTCAGGAAGTCGTTGTCGTTCACATTGATGAAAAACTGAGCAGTTGCCGAGTGCGGATCCATGGTGCGTGCCATGGCCAGGGTGCCGGTATCGTTTTTCAGGCCGTTGTCCGCTTCGTTCTCGATGGCGTCGCGGGTGGGCTTCTGGTCCATGTTCGGGGTCATGCCGCCGCCCTGGATCATGAAGTTGTTGATCACGCGGTGGAAGATCGTGCCGGTGTAGAAGTCGTCACGGCAGTACTGGAGGAAGTTGGCGGCGGTCTTCGGCGCCTTGTCAAAGTCCAGTTCGATAGCAATGTCGCCGTGAGTGGTGTGCAGAGTGATCATAAAGAGTCCTGTCCGGGGTCGGTTTGGGGCGGCATGATACTCTGTTCACAGATCCACGCAAACTGCCATTGGAGCCCACAAGGGCCCAATGAAAACCCATGCGGTGGCGGCCATCTGCGTTATACTGCGCGGCTTAGTTTGTGTAGCTGTAACCATAGAGAAAGCCATGACATCCGAGAGCAAGCCCGCTCACTTTTTACAGAACATCATCCGTGAAGACCTGGCCGCCGGCCGGGTCAGCCAGCTGAGCACCCGTTTCCCCCCGGAACCGAACGGGTACCTGCATATCGGCCACGCCAAATCGATCTGTCTAAATTTTGGCCTGGCGAAGGAGTTTGGTGGTCAATGCAACCTGCGCTTCGACGATACCAACCCGGCCAAAGAGGAAGAGGAATACGTAGACGCGATCAAGCGCGACGTATCGTGGCTCGGTTTCGAATGGGCCGGCGATGTAAAGTACACCTCGGACTATTTCGATCAGCTGCACCAGTGGGCCATCCACCTCATCAAGGAGGGCAAGGCCTACGTTTGTGATCTTTCCCCGGAACAGGCCCGCGAATATCGTGGCACACTGAAGGAGCCAGGCAAGAACAGCCCCTTCCGCGATCGCTCGGTAGAGGAAAACCTGGATCTGTTCGCGCGCATGGCCGCCGGCGAGTTCGATGAGGGAAGCTGCAGCTTGCGGGCAAAGATCGACATGGCGGCGCCGAACATCAACCTGCGCGACCCGATCATCTACCGCATCAAGAAGATGGCGCACCACCAGACCGGTGATAAATGGTGTGTCTACCCGAGCTATGACTTCGCCCACGGCCAGTCGGACGCGATCGAGGGTATCAGCCACTCTATCTGCACCCTGGAGTTCGAAGACCACAAGCCACTGTACGACTGGTTTATCGAAAACCTGCCGGTGCCTGCACGCCCGCGCCAGTACGAGTTTGCCCGGCTGCACCTGAATTACACTGTGGTGTCCAAGCGCAAGCTCAAGCAGCTGGTGGACGAAGGTTTCGTCGACGGTTGGGACGACCCGCGCATGCCGACCATCTCCGGTTTGCGCCGCCGCGGCGTAACGCCCGCGTCCATTCGCCAGTTTTGCGAAATGATCGGCGTCACCCGCTCCGACTCCACCGTGGATGTGGGCATGCTGGAATATGCCATCCGTGACGATCTGGATAAAAAGGCGCCGCGCGCCATGTGTGTGATGGAGCCGCTCAAGGTCACGCTCACCAATTACCCGGAAGATCAGCAGGAAATGCTGAGCGCCCCCGGTCACCCGGTGCGCGAAGACCTGCCGGCCCGTACGCTGCCGTTTGGAAAAACTCTGTATATCGAGCAGGAAGACTTCCGCGAGGAAGCCAACAAGAAATACAAGCGCCTGGTGCTGGGCAAAAAAGTCCGGCTGCGCAACGCCTACGTGATCCAGGCTGAGGAAGTGATCAAGAACGATGCCTGCGATGTTGTTGAAATCCTGTGCTCGGTTGATCTGGATACCCTCGGCAAGGATCCGGCGGATGGTGTCAAGCCGAAGGGCGTGATCCACTGGGTTTCCGCAGACAACCACGTCGATTGTGAAGTGCGTTTGTACGACCGGCTGTTTAACGAGGAATCGCCGGATGTGGGTGACAAAAATTTCCTGGAGTCCGTGAATCCGGACAACCTGAAAATTCTCACCGGCTGTAAGGCGGAAATCGGTCTTGCCCAGGCACAACCGGAGCAGGGTTACCAGTTCGAGCGCAACGGTTATTTTTGCCGCGACAGCAAATACGGCACCGCCGAGAAACCGGTCTTCAACCGCACCATTGGCCTGCGGGATTCCTGGGCAAAAGAGCAAAACAAGTAAGAAGTAATGGCTTTACATCTCCACAATACGTTCTCCGGCAAGAAGGAACTGTTTACACCGCTGCAGGAAAATCGCGTGCGCATGTACGTGTGTGGCCCGACTGTGTACAACCGCGTGCACATCGGCAACGCACGGCCGGCGGTGGTGTTCGATACCCTGTACCGGATTCTGAAAGCGGAATACAGCGATGTGGTCTACGCACGCAATATCACGGATATTGACGACAAGATCATGAATACCGCGCGGGAAAATGGCGAAGAGATTGGCGTACTGAGTGCGCGCTTTGCGCAAGCCTATTTCGAAGACATGCAGGCCCTGAACAACCTGCAGCCGGACATCACCCCCTACGCCACCGAGCACCTGCCAGAAATGATCGCCATGATCGAAAGGCTGGTGGAAAAGGGCAATGCCTATGCGGCGGAAGGGCACGTGCTGTTCGCGGTGCAGTCCATGGACGACTACGGCAAGCTTTCCAAGCGCTCCCTCGACGATATGCTTGCCGGTGCGCGGGTAGAAGTTGCTCCGTACAAGAAGTACGCCGGCGACTTTGTGCTGTGGAAGCCTTCCGCAGACGATGAACCGGGCTGGGAAAGCCCCTGGGGCCGCGGTCGCCCGGGCTGGCATCTGGAATGTTCGGCGATGATCAAGAAGCACCTCGGGGATACCATTGATATCCACGGTGGTGGCCGTGACCTGACCTTCCCGCACCATGAAAACGAGCGCGCCCAGAGCTGCTGCGCGAACGGGGTGGATTTTGTGCGTTACTGGATGCACAACGGCTACGTCAATATCGATGGCGAGAAGATGTCCAAGTCTTTGGGCAACTTCCGCATGGTCAACGATCTACTCCAGCAGTATCCCGGAGAGGTGCTGCGCTTTGCTCTGCTTTCCGCCCATTATCGTTCCGAATTGAATTTCAGCGCCGATCTGCTGGATCAAGCCTGGCGGACGCTGGACGGTCTTTACGGTGCGCTGCGCGAAACCCAGGACGTTGAGGCGGCGACCGCCGACCTGAACGACTCCGCGTTTATGGCCGCGCTGCACGATGACCTGAACACACCCATCGCCATCAGTGAGCTGCACCAGATGGCGCGTGAGCTGAACAAGGCCGCCGACGCGGATAAACCTGCACTGAAAGGACAGTTGCTCGCGGCGGCCGCGATGCTGGGAATCCTCCAGTTGGATGCGGACGCCTGGTTCAAGCAGTCCCGCAGTGGTGACGATGTGATCAGTGAGGGCGATATCGAGGCCCTGATTGCAGAGCGCCAACAGAGCAAGAAAGACAAAAATTTCGCGCGCGCCGATGAAATCCGTGAGGAACTCAAGGCTCAGGGCGTCGTACTGGAAGACAGTCGCGAAGGTACCAAGTGGCGCAGGGAGTAATAGCCCTGCGTGGCACTGCATGGCGCCCGTAGCAACCGAAAAAAATGAAAATCAGAGAGTCGTCGACCATGAAACAATACCTGACCATCATCACCGCTATTCTCGCTGTCATCACCTTGACCGCCTGCGAACCCAAGCGTGGCTCTGAGGCCTGGTGCAAGAAGATGGACAAAACCCCCAAAGGGGAGTGGAGCTTCAACGATGCCGGTGACTACACCAAGTTCTGTGTCCTGAACCAGAAGCCGGACGACCAGTAAGTAACCGACGCCACGGAAGCCTGCCCGTTGTTTTTTGCAGATTCCTACCAGCATTTCTTCCGTCCGCTCACCGGTAAGTATCGGGAGCAGGTGGTGGAGTGCCTGCGCCTGTTGTATGAGCGCCTGTATACGACCAAGGCCGACTACGGCGAATCGCTGACCCGCGAGCAGATACTGGAGATCTTTGCCGAAGCGCTTACCCGCGCCCCGCAACTGGACAGTGATGGCAGTGCGGAGCCGGAGGGCCGCTTTCGCGGATTGCGCGAGCAGTCCGTGTGGGTGCTGAATAGCCTGGTGGAGTTCGGCTGGCTGGAGAAGCTGGTCGACAGCGCCACACTTTCTGTTTCCTATCCCTTTAGTCGCCGTGGCCGATTGTTCACGCAGCCCCTGGTTGAGCTCAACAGTACCCGGGTGCGCACCCGCCACCGCAATACCCGCAATACCCTCAATGCACTGGAAGCTTTCGCCAGCCGTGGCGAAGTCTACGACCTGATCGATGCCTGGGAGTACTCCGAGCGCATCGTTGCCGACTTCACCGACATGATTGCGGAGCTGGAAGAGCGCAAGCGGGAAATGGTGCGGGAAGTAGAAGCGCAGATCCTGGTGCAGCAGGCGACCGATGAATTCTTTTCCTTTATGGAGAGCCGGTTTCAGCCGGACCTGGCCATCCGCCTTTCCGCAGACAGTGTTGAAAAGCACCGGGACAGAATCGGCCGTGTGATCGCGCAGATTCGGCGCAAGGATAATGACAAGAAGGCGGAATGGGAGCGCCGGCTACGCCAGCAATTGCCGGAGCTTTATATCGAAGGGCAGTCCGTACTCTGGCTGATGCTGGATACCATTGAAGACCGGATGCGCCGCGCCTGCGAGGTAAAGCTGCCCGCGCTGCGTCAGGCTCTGCAGGGTTTTACCAAGCGCGCAGAGATCATCATTCGTCAGCTCAGCTATTTGCAAAGCGGTACCGAAGGCGCGTTTACTGATTTGTGCCAGGATCTGGGAAGCGCGCCTAACCGCGATCAAATGCTGTCGCAGCTGGGCGATCAGCTGGCAGCCTTCCAGTTGCGGTTGTACGACCCCAAGCAAACACAACTCTGGCAGCGCAACCGTCGTCAGCCGGTGAATACCCTGGTCGCCGATGAGGCGCCGATTGATGAACACAGTCAGCGGGACATCCTGTTGCAGCAGTTGCTGGATCAGGCGTTCAATTTTAATAGTAGCGACCTGCGCAATTACCTTTCCGCCGCACTGGGTCGCGGGCAGCGAGTAAACAGCCGCGATCTCCCGCTCAAGGATGCGCGTGATCTGCTGGCTATGAGCCATGCGCTGGAGGCTGCGGCCGTATCCCAGGACGGCAGCGGCCCGTTTATGGAGGTGCACTTTACCGGCGAAGTGGCCAGTAACGATTACTTTCAGCAATTTGATGAATACACCCTTGAATTGAAACCCGAGTTGAAGAACCGTGATTGAACAAGCGTTGGAAGAGGCTCTGGCTCAGTGCAAATTGACTCGTAGTGAATTCTCCGAGTTGTTGGTGCGATTGCTGGATTATGGTGTTATCTGCCGCGATGAAAGCAATATTGAAACGGTGTTGTACGACCGCTTTCAGCGCTGCGAACCGCTCATTCGTGAGTGGGTCTCGCCCCTCGGCCTGCGCCTTCAGCACGACAGGCGCTTTCAGTTCATTCGGGTGTATCCGCCGGGTGCGGAAGTGCCGGGCATGCCGGATCAGGAGGAACCGCATCACGGCGGTTTCCGCGCGCGTCTTTCCCAGCAGGAAGTCGCGGCAATTCTGGTGTTACGGGTGGAATACGATAAATCCCTGCGGGAGGGTCAGGTCGATGACCAGGGATGTGTGGCGCTCACACTGGAAGCACTCGAACTCGGCCTGCGCAACCTGTTGAATATGTCCTTGCCGGACAAGCTCGCCGAGCGCAAGCAACTACTCAAGAAGTTGCGCCAGCTGCGCCTGATCCAATTCAGTGGCGAAGAGAGTGAAGCAGTGGTCGAGACGCTGCTGCGGGTGCGTCCGACGATTGCACAGTTTGTCAGTGAAGCGGCCCTGGCGCAGTTGCTCGAGGGTGGAGCCGAAGTTCCGGCAGTGGACACCGAGATAAAAGCTGAGGCACGGCTCACTCCAAGTAGTGAGGACCAGAGCCTGTTCGCTGAATCCCAAGAATAATCTTTAACGTCGAGTATTCGAAACGCATGTTTCTGAAAAAACTTATCCTGATCAATTGGGGCAATATCCCCCAGCTGGAATACGAATTCGGGCCGATCAACCTGTTTTCTGGCGGTAATGGATCCGGAAAGACGACGGCTGCTGATGCTATCCAGACGCTGATGACAGCGGCACACGATACCCTGTTTACCTTCAATCCCGGGCAGGATGAAACTACGCAGCGGGGGCGAGGAGGCAAGCAGGTACGCACATTGGCTTCCTATGTGCTCGGTTGTGATGACGGCAGCTATGCACGCCTGCAGCCAACAGACTGCTACATCGTGGGGAATTTCTATCCCACCGACGGTGAAGACGGCGAGCCTTTTACGGCCATCATGGGTATCCGTGCCCATCTCGATACCAGCACCAAACCGGCCCAGGCCCGTCAGGACAGCCTCAAGTTTTTTGTCATCCCCGGCGAGCAGCTGGCGATGAACGATTTCATCAAGGAATACAAAGACGGTAAACACCTGCTGCCGCTGGACAAGTTCTACAGCGTGGTGAGCAAGCAGTTTGAGCGCGTGGAGCAGTACGACAAGAAAAAGGCCTATTTGCGCAGACTCTACGGCGCACTGCGTGGTCGCAAGGATGCGGTGCCCGACCGCGAAGCGACCCATGCAGCGCGCACTTTCGCCAACTTTATGGCGTACAAGCCGGTAAAGAGCATCAACGATTTTGTCGCGCAGGAAGTGCTGGAAAAGCGCGACCTTGGCGAGGCGATACGTTCCGTTTCCGAGCTGATGAAAACCATCCATGGTATGGAACTGGAGGCGCGGGAAATTGTTGAGCGGGTGGGTGCACTCCAGCGGATCGCTGAGTCAGCGGACCTGTACACGGAGCAGTGGCTGCAGTTGCGCGTGCAGGAATACCTGCAGGCCAAACACCAGCAGCTGCGTGTGCAGAAAACCTATCTGGAAGGTAAAAATCGCCAGAAGGAAACGCGCGCTGAGCTGGAAAGCACCGTTTTGGAAATCCAGCAATCGGAGAGCCGCACCCGTCACCTGAGCGAGCAGCTGGTGACCATTCAAGCGCAGCGCCAGGGGATTTCCGCTCTGCGCACGAAAGACGACCTGGATCAGAAGATCGCTGCCGCCAACCGTGCGCTGTCGTCACTGGCCGCGCCGCTCGCAACGCAACAGCAGCTGTTTTCCGCGAATCACGCCGCCGCCGGTGAGCTGCTGTCCATTCTCAGCACCACTTCCGTTTCCCTGGAAATCCCGGCGTTCAGTGACGGTGGGCTGGTGAAGTCGCTGAAAGCGGTAGGGCGGGGCGAGCCCTTGCCGCCACTGGATGGCTTGCTGGCCAAGGACTGGATTGACCTTGCGGCCCAGGAGTCCCTGCGCGAGCAGGTGGCTTCGGCAGAGGCGCTGCAGAATCGCCTTGTTCGCCAGATGACCGAGTCCGAGCCCGGCGAGGTTACCCTACGAGATCAGGTGAATGATCTTGTGTCCCGCGGTGAGCTCAAAGTTCAGCAGCTGCAAAAGCAGCTGCACGCGCAAGAATCCCGAATCCATCACTTGCAGTCCAACCGTGTTCGCTATCCACAGTACGTGGAGCAGGCGTTGTCGGCGATCCGTGAGCAGTGCCCGCAGGCCGAGCCGCAGGTACTGTGTGACTTTGTGGAAGTGCTGGACGAGCGCTGGCAGATGGCGGTGGAAGGGTATCTGGGCGGGGCACGCTTTTCGATTATCGTGGAACCGGATTGCGAAGCCGAGGCGATTGCCATCGTGCGGGCCATACCCGGACGGAGCAACCGGGCGCGGGTCATCCAGGGCGATAAGGCCCGACGCGACGCGGAGCGCATGGAGGCTCCGCAGAAGTCCATCGTCGAGCTGATGACGTTCAACCACAAAACCGCGGAGTATTACCTGCGCGCCTCCTACGGTTCAGTCGTGCAAGTGGGCGATGCACAGGCACTGCGCGGCACCCGCCGGGGGTTGACGCCGGAGGGGCTGGCCAGTGGCAACTACAGCATGTGGCGCTGCGATATCGACGATAGTGAACTGGTGTTCGGCCAGGGCGCCCGGGCGCGCGCGCTGGCAGCGCAGGAGCGCGCGTTACAGCAGTTGCTGAAGGAGGCGGGCCAGTTGCACACGCAGCAACAGCAGCTTCGTAAGCTTGCGCAGGCGGTGCGCAGCCTGTCGCCGCTGAAACTGCTGGAATCCGTGGACGCGGCGCTCGATGCACAACGTCAGGGGCGCAATGCGGAGCAGGCATTAGCCAATCTCGATCTCGACGACGGGCTGGAGCTGGAGCAGCAGGCCAATGCGCTGCGCGAGAAGCTCGAACAAGAGCGTCAGCAAGGCGCAGGCCTGCAAAAACTGGCGGGCAAGCTGGAGTCCAATCTCGACAATATCGCCAAGCAGTTGCTGGCGCTGTCGACGCAACTGGACCAGCTGGACGATGCGCTGACAGACAGCGAGGCCGCGGTGCAGCGTATTGCACAGATCACTCCGGATTTTGATGCAGAGTCTGTACTGCAACAGGCGGATGAGCAGGCCGAGCGCGCGGAGGATGGCTTTGATTTCGCCCAGGATGTAGCGGAGTGGAACGGGCGACTGCAGAAATACAGCCATCAGCTCCTTAAAGGCGTGATGGATTACAACAGCAGCTGCAGCACCGGGGACACCCTCTCTTTCGATCCGGATTTTGCCGGTGGTCACAGCGAAGCGCAGTTCAAGCTGGTTTGCCAGCTGGACGAGCAGGTCACCGCTTTGCGCAATCGCCTCAAGAACAATCTGCTGGTCGACCGCCATGAGCAGCTTCAGGGGCTAAAGAAGTCGTTCAACACCACTTTTGTTGCCCATCTTTGCCACGCCATTTACCAGTCGATCAACGATGGCAAGCGGGTGCTGGACGACCTGAACAAGGAACTCGAGCATCATCGCTTTGGTGCCGACCGCGAGCGGTTCCGCTTCGATTATCGCTGGGTGCCAGAGTTCAAGGAGTACTGGAACTTCTTCAAAGCGGTTATCGAGCTGCCCAACCTCGGTGAAGAGCAGAGCCTGTTCGACGCCGATCTGCAGCCCAAGCACCAGCAGGTGCGCGACAAACTGCTGAATATGCTGCTCAGTGAAGATGAGCAGCTTGCCCGCCGCGAACTCGATCGCATCAGTGACTACCGTAATTATCGCAATTACGAGATTTACAAGGAGCCTCAGGGCAAGGAGCCCATCGCACTTAGCCAGTACGGTACGGGCTCCGGTGGCCAGCTGGAAACGCCGGCTTATATTATCCGCTCGGCGGCGGTAACCTCGGCGTTCCGGTTTAACGACGGCAACAGTCACCTGAAGATGGTGCTGGTGGATGAAGCCTTTTCAAAAATGGACGAATCCCGTTCGCGCGAGGTGATCCGTTACCTGACGGAAACCCTCGGGCTGCAGTTGCTGTTCATTATGCCCAGCAGTAAATCCGGCCCGTTCATGGACCTGATTTCCAACCAGTTTGTGTTCAGCAAATGTCCCAGCCCAAAACCGGTGGGTGAACTGAATACGCGGGTGTATGTAGACCGGAAAATCTGCAACCAGGAAAAAATCGCGAAACTCTGGGCCAATCACCGCCGCACCATTCGTCAGCAGGCGAGCCTGGAGTTCATGGACATGCTCGAAGAACCGGTCACTACCTGAACTTGCGTTCTACAGGCCAGTTCACGGAATATAGAGCCAATTACGGTATATTTGTCGTTTAACAGTGTATTTCACGCTTGAGCAGGGGAGGCTTGGATGCGTCAATTTTCGATTCTGTTGGTATTCGCGGTGGCTTTTGGTGGCGCTGCGGTGTTGTATGAACAGGAAAGCCGCAAGGTAAAAGGGGTGTTGTCCCAGATCACGGACCTGCAAGCCAAGGTCGGTGATATGCAGGCCGAGATCAATCGCCTGAATGCCGAGTTGGAGGCCGTCAAGCTGGCGGAGCGTCGTCGCCCCAACCTTAACGGTATTGCCAGTCAGGTGCTGAAAAACGAACCAATTGCACCGGTCTCCAAGCCGGCACCAACCCGGTCAGAGCGCCGTGGCCTGGTTGTCGGTGACGTCACCTCAGCGGCCCCTGCGATTCGCGGGCGCGGTGAGTCGGCGGAGGATGGCGAGTGGGCCAAGCCCACGGTGGATGCGGAGGCCTATGAGGCGCAGTCCGCGGATAGCGACGCGGCGGTGAACGATCCGTACCAGTAAGTATTTCGGTTGACGGCTCCGTCGAGTGTATTTCTTGAAGCCCGCTACTTAGCGGGCTTCTGGTTTTCAGATAGTGAAAAGGCACCAATTGCATGAATGTGACCACATTTTACGAGTCCCTGTGCGGCCAGCTTTCCGGGCTGCTCAGCGGCGAGCGCGACTGGCTGGCGAATACCGCAAACGCCAGCGCGCTGTTGTTTCTGGAGCTGGAAAATATTAATTGGGCCGGGTTCTATTTCCTCCATGGTGACGAGCTCCGTCTGGGCCCGTTTCAGGGCAAGCCCGCCTGCACGCGGATTCCTGTGGGGGCTGGCGTTTGTGGCACCGCGGTGAAAACCGGCCAGCCCCAGCTGGTGGAGGATGTGCATCAGTTTCCGGGACACATCGCGTGTGATGCGGTTTCTGCTTCCGAGGTGGTTGTGCCGCTGTATCACGGCGACCGGTGTATCGGTGTGCTGGATATTGATAGCCCACAGGTGGCCCGGTTTACCGAGCAGGATCTCGCCGGTGTAGAAGCGTTTGCGAAGACACTATTGTCGCTCTCTGACTTGCCGTAAGTCCTTGTGGTAACGGATCGGGCGCTTTCTTGCAGGAGCAGACATGGCACTGGTGTGGAGCAAACAAGCCGGCGATAGCCTCTACGAAGTGCGCAGTCATGGGGCAACGATTCGCCTTTACACCAACGGCGTATTCCACTCCCAGTGGAATGCCAGGGATCCGCTCAAGGGCTCCTTCTGGGAGCTTTTGTTTTTGCCGGTATTTTTCCGGCCGGCAGAACGGGTGCGGCGGGTCCTGATCCTCGGTGTCGGAGGCGGCGCCTTGATTCGCCTGCTACAGCGTTTCGTTGAACCCGAGCAGATCGTGGGCGTGGATATTGACCGGCATCATCTTACGGTGGCCCGCCGCTATTTCGGGGTGCGCGGTGCCGAGCTGGTGTGTGCGGATGCCCGGGAGTATGTTGCACAGGCCGCGGAAAGCGATTTTGCGGGGCAGTTTGACCTTATTGTCGATGATCTGTTTGGGCACACCGCGGGTGTTGCCGAGCGTGCGATCAGTGCCGATCCCGAGTGGTGTCGATCTCTGCTTGCGCTGTTGTCACCAGGTGGATTGGTGGTCAGTAATTTTGGCAGTCGACAGGAACTGGCGGAGAGCGGCTGGCGCAGTGCGCGTCTGCGGGGGCAGCTTCAGGGGGCCTGGCGCGCCGAGCTCCCAGGGTATGAGAACAGCATCGGAATTTTCAGTCGCGATAAGCTGCAGCGGAAGGCGCTTGCTGCCCAAGCTCCGCTGGCAATCAACCCCGCGAACCCCTCACGCCGGCTCTGTGCCCGCTTAACCCGCCTGCGCTAACCGTTCGACCGCTGGGCCATAATCCAGTTGGCGTGTTATTGGTCCTTGATCCTATACTCAATTGAGGCAGTTATTTTCCCGGGATCATTCGATGCGGTACAAGACCTTGGAAGATGTTATCCAGGAAGGAAGGGAGTTTCACCAGAAGCTCAGCCGGCAGTATGAAGAGTTCGAGCTCTTGTCTGTGGATGCTCGGGCCAGACTGCTGCTCGATCAGCTGAAACGGCGGGAAGTTTCCATGACCCATACGCTGGAAAACTTCCGTGAAGATATCGGCGAAGGCGCCTTGCACACCTGGGTGCAGTTTGCGCCGGAAGGTCGGGAGCCGCAGTTATTGCAACGGCTGAGGAATACGGACATCAGCGATGTGGACGCCCTCGGCAAGGTGGCGATGGACATCGAAATGTACCTCGCCGACCAGTATCGGGATTTGCTGATGATTGCAGATACGCCCTCTGCCCGGCATGCGCTGGAGCGGTTGCTGGAGCTAGAGCAGCTGGAAGAGCACACGCTGTCGATCAATCTGTTTAATCTGCGGGATTGCTGAGCGGTAACGCTGGGCGGTGGATCGTCTCGTGGTTGCTTCTGGCTATTTTATAAGCCGGTAAATGCAAAATCCTTTTGTCTTTTCCAGCAGCTGCGCCTGCTGAAACAACCCCTGCGCCTTTTTTCCCAGCGGAATAAATTCGTTTACCACGAAGAGTGCGGTGCGACCTGCGCGCAGGATGCGTGCGGCCTGGGTCAGGAACAGATCGGTGAGATCGCCTTCCACCTGGAACCCCTGATGAAAAGGCGGATTGCAGATCAGGATATCCGCACTGCTGCCCTCGATCTCGGAACCGGCATCGCCCGCCACTACTCGGCCAGTTATTCCTCGCTCGAGAAAATTCCTTTCACAGGCTAAAAGGGCCGCGGCATTGTTGTCGGTCGCTTCAATAAACAGGCGGGTGCTGTTGCCGAGCAGACCGGCCAGCTGGCTGCTGAGGTAGCCGTAGCCACAGCCCAGATCGACCGCGCGAACCTCTTTTGTCTCCGTGACAAAGTCCCCGAAGTGCCGGGCCAGCAGTGCGCTGCCGGTATCGACCTTGTTCCAGCCAAATAGCCCGGGTTTGGAGTAGAGGCCAGCAAGTGCCTCCGGTTGCCGAAGTTGCGGGTAGTCGCTGTCATCCAGCGGCACCCCCTCGGCTGTGCCAGTGCTTCGGGTAATGCTGAGGTAGTCGTTGCCGTGTTTCTGTAGCTGTTTTTCGACACCAAAGCGCTGCGCGGCCTTTTGCGCATAGGTTTTGATCCCGCTGGACTTGTTGCCCAGCAGAAGCAGCTCACCCTGATTGCGCAGCGCAGTCGGTGCCTGATTGATGACGTGGTGAACGGCCGCTTTTTCCTTGGAAACCGGGTAGATGATGCGGGAGTACTGTGACCCTGCGACAGAAAGGTCAAAATCACAGAAATGGGCGCGGATGCCCTGGGCGAGGGCCTTGTGGGTGATATCCCAGCGATTGCTGAGGAGATGGCCGGTGAAGTTCAGGCCCGCTTGCAGTAAGGGTTTGCTGTTTTCGTCGGCAACCCAGAGGGTATCGCTGTCGCTGCTCGACAGTATTTGTGAAAGCAGGGTCTGCATGGGTGGTGAACTCTCAGCGTGTCTCGGCGGTAACGCTGGCGATCTCGTCCGCCGTCAGTGGGCGATAGTCACCTTCGGGCAGGTCATCGTCCAGATCGATGTTGCCGATGCGCTCCCTGTGCAGTTCCAGCACCCGATTGTCCAGCGCAGCGAACATCCGCTTTACCTGGTGGTAGCGGCCCTCACTGATCGTGATACGCACTTCATTGCGGTAGAGAATTTCCAGCTTGGCGGGCTTGGTGCGCTTTTTTTCGTTGTTGAGCCAGATACCCTTGGCGAACTTGTCGATGGCGCTGTCGTCGATCGGCTCGGCGAGATGCGCATAATAGGTTTTGTCGCAGTGGTGGCGCGGTGAGGTAATTCGGTGCGACCACTGGCCGTCATCCGTCACCAGTACCAGCCCGGTGGTATCGATATCCAGCCGACCGGCGATATGCAGTTTGTTTGCATTTGGCTCATCCAGCAGATCAAGCACCGTGGGATGCTCGCCGTCTTTTGTGGCACACACATAACCCAGTGGCTTGTTGACCATAAAGTAGCGAGGGCCCGATTCACCGAGCAGCTCTCCATCCAGGCAGAGCTCGTCGGATTCGTGGACTTTGCTGGCAGGATCGGTCACCGCCACGCCATTGACGGTGATCCGTTCCTGCTTGGCCGCTCGCTTTACTTCGGCCCGCGACAGGTCGGTGACCTGGCTGATGGCCTTGTCCAGACGTTGCGGTTTGCGATCAGCCAAGTTTCTTCTCGCCGGAGTCTACGGACTGATAGATCAGGGTATTGATGGTCATCGGACCCACGCCGCCCGGCACCGGGGTGTAGGCAGCTGCGCGCTCTTTGAGTGGCTCGAGCTCGATGTCACCAACACCGCCCGGGTGGTAACCCGCATCGACTACAATGGCGCCATCCTTGATCCAGTCCGCCTTGATGAACTCCGGTCGGCCGACAGCGCCGACAACGATATCCGCGCGCTTAATGTGTTCGGCCAGTTCCTGGGTGCGAGAGTGGCAGATGGTCACCGTGGCATTGGCGTTCAGTAGCATGGCCGCCATGGGCTTGCCGAGAATCGGGCTGCGCCCAACTACCACGGCGTGCTTGCCGGACAGCTCGATGTTGTAGGATTCCAGCAGGCGCATGATGCCCTTGGGTGTTGCGCACCCGTAGGCTTCTTCGCCCATTGCCATGCGGCCGAAGCCGAGGCAGGTCACACCGTCGACATCCTTCTCCAGGGCGATTGCGTCGAAGCAGGCGCGCTCGTCGATCTGCTCGGGTACCGGGTGCTGCAGCAGAATGCCGTGCACGTTGGGGTTGTTGTTGAGTTCTTCGATCTTGGCCAGCAGCTCTTCGGTGGTGGTGGAAGAGGGCAGCTCAACCTGCAGGGAATCCATGCCAATCCGGCGGCAGGCATTGCCCTTCATCTTTACATAGGTTGCCGAGGCCGGGTCGTCTCCAACCAGAATGGTGGCGAGGATCGGGGTCTGGCCGTTGCTCTTTTGTTTCATGGCGGCAACGCGGGCAGACAGTTCTTCTTCGGTTTTCTGGGCAAGGGCCTTGCCATCCAGAACCAGTGCAGACATAGAGATATCTCAACCTGAACAGGGAGCGCAGCGCGGTGGGCGGGCGGCGCTCGTGATAGTTGGAGTAAGTAGCTTAATTTAGGCGCGGCATTTTCGCACAAGCGGCGAACATTTTCCCTATTCAGTCACTCTTTCCCTCGCAGTTTGTTCTGCGCCGGGCTGCTGCCTGGGGGCCGGACGCCCCGAGAGTTGGCTAAACGCTAAACTACTTTAAAAAAGAATGGCTTAGCAGCGTTGACACCCCCGGGGGGCGCAAGTAATATGCGCGCTCTCGAACGGGGGCTACCCCCGCGAAAGAACATCGGGGCATAGCGCAGTCTGGTAGCGCGCCTGCTTTGGGAGCAGGATGTCGGGGGTTCGAATCCCTCTGCCCCGACCAGATACCGGGTTTTCTTGCGCCCGTAGCTCAGCTGGATAGAGCATCCGCCTTCTAAGCGGATGGTCGCAGGTTCGAGTCCTGCCGGGCGTGCCATATTCTTTATGGTGGCTGAGTGCTCGACGGACCTGTCACAGTCCGGAGTGAGCTTAAAGTCGCAGGACTTTCCCACCCGTCAGCCATGGCTGATGGGCGTCAAAATCGCCGCAGAGCGTTGCTTTGCAAGCAGTGATTTTGACTCTGCCGGGTCTTCTGTAAGGCAGGCAGTTTTGTTGTGTTGCCACAAGGCACAACGTAAAACTCTACTATGGTGGCCGTAGCTCAGTCGGTAGAGCACAGGATTGTGGCTCCTGAGGTCGCGGGTTCGATCCCCGTCGGCCACCCCATATAAAACCCTTGTAAATCAAGGTCTTAGAAACCCCGCCTAGTGCGGGGTTTTTTCGTTTCTGCCTCTAGTGGGGTAATTCAGAGGGGTAATTCTGGCCTCAATCGATTTTGCCGGGTTTCCTGACGATGTTTTTGGCGCTACCTTCGTTGCCTGAATTAACGGGAATGGAGGCCTCTATTTGACCACTGTGAATATTGAAGATGTGAATCCCCTACGGAGAAACCTGATAGTCATTTGCCTGATTATTCTGGTTTATGTGCTCGGTGGCGGCAGTTTTGAGGCTGTGGGTGGCGTGGAAGCGCGGCTGGGGCTGGTGGGGGTAGCTATTGAGAGGCCCTATGTCATCAAGCTCGCGGCACTGTTCGTGTTTGTATGGAGTTGGTACCGATATCTTGTCTTCGATAAGACAAAGACCCATTGGGACCATGTGGTCGCGCATATCCGTCAATCGTTGCGGGAAGGCGCTGGGAAGCCGATGCTGGATAGAGCGATAGCTCGGGTCCACGGGAGACACATCTCAAGTGCTGGGAGCTGGGGTGCGGTGCCGGGCAGTTTAGTGATAACGCCAGGTAGAGGCGGATTTTTTGCGGCGCTCATCGACCCCTGGGAAATAAAGAATACGCCGCTGCACGTGAGCGGGAAGCATATCAATGGAGCGAATGAGTTTTCACTGGGGTGGAGGGAATACTTGGGCCGTATCAGGTTCCTTGTGCAGGCGATGTACTACACAGAGTACTTACCCAGCGTTGCACTGCCGTATGCCCTGGCATTCTCGACATTATTGGCAGTACTCAGTCCACTTTATGCGTATGCCTACTCCCAATTCGGGGCTCCTGTGACCGTCGGTGTAAATGCACTGTTCTTGGCGGGACTTTATTGGCGAGAGTGTTTTGGGGTGTTGGTTTCTTGGTGGCGTAGAAGGCCCGCCATTTTAAAAGCGCGCCCCGTTACTTAACTGGGGCGCGGCGTGGTCGTTCTAGACTGGTGACCCGATCCGGGGTCCGGTTGTACCGCTCGGCCATCGACCGGGTCTTGTGACCGGTAAACTGCTGCACGTCGCCGTCGAAGTCTGAGGCGGCTTTGATCTTCAGGTCGTGGAAGCGGAAGCGCTCCTGGATGGCTTCGGCCTCGAGGGCGGCGCGCTGTTCCCGCTGCCAGATGGCGTTGAAGCCGGTGCGGGTATAGGCGCGGCCGGTGCGGCTGCGTAGGATGTGCGCGCTCTGGATCTTGGCGTGGGTGTTGGTGGCCAGTGCCAGGTCCACGGCTTCCCTGAGGCGCGGGGTCCACAGCTTGAGCTGCTTCTTGCCAGTCTTCTGTTGGTACACCAGCAGCCCGTCTTCCTGGATGTCTGCGCGGGTGAGGGCGATTACGTCCTGGTGGCGCGCGGCGCACAGGTAGGCGATTTCCATGGCGCACTGGTGCACGGTGTGGCCGCGGCGTCCTAGCCAGTGCCAGAAGGCCTCATATTCCCAATCTTCCACATAGCGACCGCCGGGTTCCTCTTTGAACGGGCGCACGGCGTCGGTGGGATCCTCGATCGATACAAAGCCCCGGGCCTTGCCCCACTTCATGATGATGCCGAGAAAGGTGCGCTCGCGGTTGGCGGCGGTGGGGTACTGGCTGCCGCGGGCGTCCATGTACATCTGCACCAGCGGGCTGGTGATGGCGTCTGGCGACATCTCGCCGAAGCTCACCCGGATCTGCTTGCTGTAGCGGTCATAATCCTGCTGGGTGCTGGGCTTCAGGTGCTTGGTGTACTGAGGGCTGCTGAAGTAGTTGTCGATCAGGTCGGCGACGGTGAAGGTCTTCTGTACCTGGTCGGCCTGCCAGCTCTCGTAGGCGCTCCAGACTTCCGATTTGCTGGCGTCGTGCGCGGCGAGGTGGCAGGTGCCATGGCCCCGGCGTTTGACGCGGTATCCCCCTTTGTAGCGCTCCACATAGGGAGGCATCCAGGCGTTTTCTGGATTGCGTTGTCTGCCCATTGTTATTTTCTGTGTCCGTTAGCTGGCTATCGGTAGCTTGAACCCCGAAGGCAGGGTACTGCTGTTGGCGGCAGGCGTCGAGCTGATGCGGGCCAGCGCTGCCTGGTTGACCATGTCCCACGTCAGCGACAGCTGACCGTCTTTGCGGCGCACGTAGGGGATGCGGTTGGCATCCAGCACCTGCTTCTGCGCCTCGGGTTGGCTTGTGCCGGTGAGGCGCGAGAGCTCTGTTTTGGTGAGTAGCTGGCTCATACGGGGCTCTTCTGTCCGGGTTCCAGGTGCCACGGGATGGTGGTGTGGCAGTGGGTGCAGTACTTGATCTGCTGGGTGCGGATCAGCACCAGGTGCGGGTTGCCGCAGTCCCAGCATTGCTTGGTGTTCTGGCGCCAGACGGCGCGCTGATTTGGTGTTGGTGCCTTGCTCATGGTCGGGGCTCTCAAAACAGCTGTGCTTGTGCCGGTTGCTCATCTTGGCTGGCGGTGGCGATGTGCTTGTACGCCTCGAATCCGCCATGGTCGAGGTCGGCATCGGGTTTGAGCTCGCAGTAATCCAGCTGGGTCCAGGTGATTCCGGGTTGCTTTTCCGCGCGTACCGCCAGTGCGTCTTGATGGGCTTCTTGGCGATTGGCTCCCCAGCCCCAGACGCATTTCTGTGTGTGGTCAACGGCGGCGATCATGCGGCGTGCCCCAGCTTCCAGCTTGGCGCCGCTGGTGGCGGTACCAGCGATGCGCAAGCGTCAAAGCTGTTCTTCTGTCCAAATACGTAATAGTTCACCTTGAATCCAACCAGGCGCGCCCGTTCCCGGGAGCTGGCGCGTACGATCCGTGTGGCGAGGTAATTGCCGCGCTTGTCGGAAATGGTCACGCTGTACTGCCGCGGTTCGTGCTCGCGGGGCAGTGCGTCAATTTTTGCTTGCAGCTGTTCTTCTGTGAGCTTTGCCATCACGCGGCCTCCTTCATCGGTATTTCTGCCACAGCCATATTCGCCCGCACCAACGCCTCGGCCAGCGGCGGGCATACGGAGTTGCCGCACTTGGCCACCTGCTGGGTTTTGGTGATGGCCTGCCCGGTACCGTCGCGATCAATGATGTAGTCGGCGGGGAAGCCCTGGGCTTTGAACAGTTCGTGCGGCTCCAGCATGCGCATGCCGATATCGACGATCTGGTAGGGCTCGCCTTTCACCATCACGAGGCCCATGCGCGCCTTGGTGGGGATGGTGTGCATCGGTTCGTTCAACGGCTGCCACTGGCCGCCTTCGCTGTAGTACTTCATCAGGAATGCGCGCACCTGTTCACCTCGGCCGGTACCGGCGTTTCGGCTCAGGTGTGCGGTGACAACCTGGTTCTGGGTGCCGCGGGTGGTGATGGTCGGGTAGGGCGTATCGATACCCACACCAGTGACGCCGCCGAAGTGCTTGGCGAGAAATGCCGTGACCAGTGCGAAGTGCCCGCCCTTGATGCTGGCCACCTGCGTGCGCAGAGGCTCGGCGGCGCTCCAGGAGCGCGGGTTGGATCCGTTGGCGTGCTCGGTCAGGAACTGCGCCTGCTGGCTGACGATGTACGGCTCCGGGTTATCGATCACAAAGCGCTGGATGCCGCGGGCAATGCGACGCTGGGTGTTCTCCGCCAGCGGGCGTTTGCGCTCGAAGATGCTGGGGCAGGGGATGCTCCAGTCGATGATGTCTGCCGCGGTGCGGTACGGCTGCAGGCCGGGGCCGTGGGTGGGCTCGGGCCATGCTATGGGCTGGCCGTCGCAGCGGGCGATAAGGAACAGGCGCTTGCGGATGGTGGGTGCACCGAAGTCGCAGGCGCGCAGCTCGCGGGTTTCCACCTGGTAACCCTGGCGGCGGATGGCGTTCAGGAAAGAATTGAAGGTGTTTCCGCGGCGCTTTTTGCAGGGCATGTAATCGCCTTCGCCATTGCGCACCACCGGGCCCCATGTCTTGAACTCTTCCACGTTCTCCAAAATCACCACGCGCGGGCGCACGGTGCCGATCCAGCGCAGCACTACCCATGCAAGACCGCGCACTCTGGGCGATACCGGGGTGCCGCCTTTGGCCTTGGAAAAGTGCCGGCAGTCCGGTGAGAACCAGGCGAGGCCAACCGGGCGGCCCTGGCAGGCTTCGCGCGGATCCACCTCCCACACGCTTTCGCAGTAGTGGCGCGTCTGCGGGTGGTTGACGGTGTGCATGGCGATAGCCTGCGCGTCGTGGTTAATGGCGATATCGACCGGCCGGCCCAGTGCGGCCTCGATGCCGGTACTGGCACCGCCGCCACCGGCGAAGCTGTCGACGATGAGCTCACCGAAGTTGAAGCCGATCTGGGGTGGGGTGCGGTATTGCATGTTCACTGCTCCACCTGCTTCGGCTTATGCCTCCGGTATTCCGCGCATGTTGGAACTTCACCAAGTTGTTGTGCTGGAATTACCTTGGAGCACGTCCATTCCGAATTTTTAAGCTCGATGTGGTTCGGCTCGGATATCCAGCTGCCAAAGCTCCAAAGCGCAGTCGCTGCACCGAGAACTGCCATAATTACCAGCGCTAACAGCGGGCCGCCTAAATTGAGGTTGTACATTACGCTGCCTTTTCCTGTTCGATATGCCGGTTAATGATCCAGTTCTCGAGGTATTGCTCTGCCCGGTCATAGAATGTGTTGTCGTCCTGGTTCTGCTTCAGCCGCTTGGTGGGCAGGATTTCTGCAATCCAGCCGAAGTCGACGATCAGTCGTTGGTTCACGCGGCCTTTGGCTTTGTCCAGCATGGGTTGTACATCCGGGCCGGTGTCGTCGATGCGGATTCCTCTGGCCATTACCAGGTCGTGGATCGTGTCGTAGTTGCCGTGGATGTCTTTGATGATCACCACGACGGTGATCAGCCAGTTGTGCGGGGTATCGACAATCCAGCGGTTGGCGTCTACCCGGGAGAGCATGACCTTCGCAGAGGGGCCGCAGTCGATCTTCACATCTGCGGTGCCGTCTTCCTTGAGTCCGTTGCTTTCCATCGACACCAGGCGCAGGCCGGTGAGGCAGGAGCGGATGACTTTGTCCGATGGCTTTCTCATCCCTCCTGCACCTCCCTGGGCTGCGTGCCGCGCAGGCGGATCCGCTCGGCATGGCGCTGCCAGATAGGGTGGCGCGGGTCGTTGGCAGTGTACTTGTTCAGCGGCTGCGCTTCGCGGCGGTGGGCGCGTTCGCAGGCCAGGTGCACTGCATGGATATCGCCGGCGGTGACTTCCGCTGGTGGCGGTATCAGGTGGCTGATGGCGCGGGTTAGGGCTGTGTAGGTGCGGTGGATCATCTTTATTCACCAGCAATATTCTTGGCGATTCTGAAAATTTGGAATTCAGCTTCAGCAATCCAGTAGAGGTCTTGCTCGCATAACGTGGCTGCATTTTTCGCCTCAGACCTAATACGATTCAGCTCGTCAGCAATATCTTTGAGCTCGCGCTTGTCGAGAAATGATAGGGGGGCGGTCTCAACTGGGTTGGGTGTGACTGGCTCCGGAGGTTGTGAGTTGGTGATTCTCTCTTTGATCCAGTTGTCAATGTCTTCACTGAGCCAGGCGACGGCCCGTTTCCCCAGCTTGATCGGTGCTGGAAATTGACCAGTGCTCACAAGGTGGTAGATATATGTTTTTTTCAGGCCGGTTTGGTCTTGCACTTGTGGCATGCGCAAAAAAGCAGGCTTACTGGTAGTTGATCCCATCATGTGTTCCCCAAAAAAGTGGGCCCCATACCGGCGGCCCTAACGGTCTGACGATTGCGCGGAGCGCGGTTTGAAATTGTTATCGGTTGAGTGCGAAGGCGCCGAGGTAGATGGGCGCACCATCTGGCAGTGCGGCGTTGATCAGGCCCTTGAATTCAAATGCCATGGTTTCTTCGTGCTCTTCCAGTTTGATGATGCGGGCAACCAGTACCGGTTGCTTTTCACCGGTGAGGATGCCGACGCGCAGTTGGAAGGTGCGCTGGCCGAGATCCTTGTAGGGGTTGCAGGTGAATTCCAGGAAGGCCGGCAGCTGGTCTTCGCTCTTGGCTTCAATGGACTCCATAGCACTACGGCTGGCGCCGAAGCTGCGCACCTCGGTATCGCTCTTGGCGGTGGCTTCGATGGTGATGCGGCGGATCGCGGCGATGGCTTTGGTGAGGTTCAGTTCCTCGCCCTGGCTGTCGGTGGCTTTCAGGTGATCGCGCCAGTCTTCCATCCATTCGGCGAAGTCCTTCTGACTCATGCGTGTGCCGTCGATCTTCAGCAGGCTTTTGAATGGGGCGGTTTTCACTTCGCACAGGCTTGCGGTGTGGTCACCGTGGCCAGGCTCGCCGTCCAGTTCGTAGAGGTTAAAGATCGCTTTTGCGGTCATGCTTTCCGGCTGAACAAATACCTGGGTGCTGCCTTCCATATCGATTTCATTGGCGTGGTAATAGGCCACGAAATCTTCCAGAGAGTTGGTTTTCAGTTCTGCGCGGAATCGGTTGCGGTGCTCCTGCAGGTGCTCAATGTTTTGGATATCGCAATTTTTCGGCACGATAACCGCTGACAGGCCCTGGCTTCTGAGGCGAACGCTGGCTTCGGCGGCCGGCCCGTTTTGCTGGATGTGTTCGATGGCAGTGGCGTCCATGGACATCAGTTGGTTTCCTTTTCTTTGGCTTCTACTTCGCCGGTTCTAGTGAACATCTGGTGTTGGTTTTCCGGGAAGAAGGTCATGCGGCCGCCTTTGCCAACGTGCATGGCGGTCTTGGTGACGTTCTTCTCGGTGCTCTCGCCATTACGGCGGGGGATGGTGTACTTGAGCGTGTGCTGCACGTTCACCTGGCTGCTGCCCAGTAACTGGATGTCAAAGTCGATGGTGACTTTGCCTTTCTTTTCGTTGTCGCAAACACCGGCGGCAACGTCGCTGAGTGCGCGGGATAGCTTTTCAGCAAATACCCCTGCATCCAGATCGGTGATGAACTCTTCTACGTTGGTGCCCATGGATTCCTCCGTTGTTATGAATGTCGGGGCGGTTAGCTTGCGCTGGCCGTTTCTTCGGCTTCTCGGTCCAGCAAGTCTTTGATGTGCACCAGGCCCGCGGCGGTGACGTGGGCGGTGATGTGTTGTACGCGC
Source organism: Microbulbifer salipaludis (assembly GCF_017303155.1). Classification (NCBI taxonomy): domain Bacteria; kingdom Pseudomonadati; phylum Pseudomonadota; class Gammaproteobacteria; order Cellvibrionales; family Microbulbiferaceae; genus Microbulbifer; species Microbulbifer salipaludis. The sequence continues at coordinate 1,812,527 of NZ_JAEKJR010000002.1, read as the reverse complement.
ACCGGGCCGCGATAAAACTCGCTGAGCTTTGGGTGCAGCAGGCCGTTAGTCACTGCTGCCTTGCTGGGGGCGCAGGTAAATCTCTCGCTGTTCAGCAGCAGGCCGTGATCGCGCAGCTTTTTCAGCAGGGTGTTGCGGCCGATACCGAGCTGGCGCGCTGCCTGGGTGAGGGTGAGTAATTTCTCTCTCATTTGGCTTTGTCCTCTGGTCGTTCGGTTTGGCCGTACAACTGCTCGGTGAGCTCGGCAATCTGTTCGCGCTGGATGTCCAGTTGCAGCTGCTGCGCGTCGACCCGGTGTTTCAGGTCCTGGACGATTTGCAGCAGTTGGGAAAATTCATTCACCGTCCGCTTCCTGAAACTGGAGTATCTCCAGCAGGAACAGCAGGCAGCAGGTTGCGTGTGCCAGGTGGTGTAAGTCTGTCTCTTCGTCGCGCTCCTGCCCCTGCATAAAGGCGCTGATATGGCGCAGTGCGGCAGCGGAGTAGCGGCCGCGGGCGTCGGTGACGTGGCGCCAGTTGTCTGGTGCGTACTTCTTGGCACCGAAGGTCAGTACCTCCACCACTTCTTCCACGCCGTGCCAGGGCAACAGGTTCCACTGGGGTTTGCCGTGGTCGTGCTTCATGCCTCTGATGCCTTTGGCCACCTTGTTTGTGGGTGGATTCGTTGGCTGTTTCCCCGTGGGCTGGTGTCCCGTCGTCACGCTGCCGCTCCTGTTTGTTCTGTGATTTTCAGGTGCGCCCAGCGGTCGTGCAGGGCTTTGAAGCGCGCGTCGCCGTTCTCGATTACGGTGTGCGGCTCGTGGCCGCTGTAGCGCAAGGTGAGCACGCGCAGGGCGTGGCGGTAGTTGTCTGGATCCAGGCGAGCGAGTTCGGCCACGGGTACGGCGAAGTCGTAACTGTTCCAGGCGCTGAGCAGAACCAGCGCGGCGATTTCACTGCTGCCGCTCTGGTAGCTCTCGATGGTCAGCAGCGCTTCTACGCTGTTGGCCGCTTCGGTAAAAGTCATGGTGCTCACGCGGCATCTCCTCCATAGGGCGGCCAGTCGTTGTTGGGCTGGGTTACCACGCGCACCAGGCGCGGTTTCGGCTTGGCCAGCTTCACATTGCCTTTGCCAGTCGGTACCGCCATCAGGCCGGTGCTGCGCTCCAGATTGCGCACGTTTTCCACGCTGAGTGCGCTCGGGTGTATGTACACGTTCATGCGAGATCCTCACGGTTGCGGATGCGAATAGTTCGAATAGTGGGGCGGCGCTGGAAGCGGGTGCGCATCTGTTCGCTCGCGTCAGGACCGACGCCGGCGAGGATGGTGGCTACCAGTGCGAATTGGATCAGGCCGTGCTGCACCGCTTTGGCAACGGCGTCGACACTGCCGCGGGCGTGGAGCTTGAAGAAGCACTCGGCCATTAGGTTGCTGACGTTGCCCACAGAGCACCCCATGGCCGCTGCTGTTTCAGCCTGCGACAGGCCGCGCGCACGGTGGGTGAGCGCTTCGGCTTGGCGTGGTGCCAGGGGACGGTAGGTTGGGGTGGCTTTTGCTCTGACCGACATTTGTAGAACCCACTTGGTTATTCGATGAGTCAAGAATAAACATGTGGGTTATCTCCTGTCAACATGTGGGTTATTTATCTGTACAAATGTGTTGTTTATGCTTCCTGAATAACGTCAGAAGGGGTGTGTCATGGATGATTCGTACTTAGAGAGCCTGAATTTTGTGGCGGTCGATGTAGAGACGGCTAATCCAAATATGGCGAGTATTTGCCAGATTGGGATTGTCGTTGTGGAGGCAGGGGCGGTCGTCGAAGAGTGGAAAACGCTTGTGGACCCTGATGATTGGTTTGACGATCAGTGCGTATCGGTCCACGGAATAGATGAGGAGGACGTGCGGGATGCGCCGGTGTTCCGCGACATTGCTCCCCAAATTTTAACCCTGTTTAAGGGTAGGGTTGTGGTTAGCCATACTAGCTATGATCGAACCTCACTGCGGCGGGCGTTTGCGTTCAGTCCTGAGTCTTTGGAGGGGATTGAATGGTTGGATTCTTCTGTGGTGGTTCGCCGCGTGTGGAGCCAATTTGCCAAAAGGGGTTACGGGCTCGCTAGCATCACTGGCTACCTGGGAATTGAATTTCGGCACCACGATGCGTTGGAGGACGCTAGGGCCGCTGCTGAAGTAGTTTTGCGGGCTGCGGCAGAGTCTGGGGTCGGGTTGGAGCTGCTCAGGGATATGGTGCGCCGGGCACCCGCTCTGCGTGCTCGTACAAATGATCCTGAGCCAAATCCCGATGGGCCGCTGTTCGGGGAGCAAGTAGTATTTACCGGCAGCCTCGCGGTGCCGCGTGCGGAAGCTAAGGCAGTGGCCGCTGAGTTGGGTTGCGAGGTCAAAGGTGGCGTAACGAAAAAAACCACTATTCTCGTAGTGGGCGACCAGGATACCTCTAAGCTTGCAGGGAAAGAGAAAAGCTCCAAGCACTTGAAGGCTGAGGCGCTGATTCAGCAGGGCGTCCCTATCCGGGTGTTGGTAGAAAGTGATTTCTTTGCGATGGTTGAATCTGAATCTGCGCGCTGAGTGCTTTGTGGGGTATCTGTCCGGTTATTTTGCCCCGGTTAGCATTTGGATTTGCTGTTTAACGAGTTTGATATGTTCCGGGAGTAATGTTCCATTTCTTGCTGTTTTTATAATCAGCTTAATCAGGCTTTGGGCTTCGCTAGGTATCTGTTCTGCAGGTTGGTTAGCTGATTCGTGCTGGCTATAAGTTGGTGCCGGTTCTGCTGTATGTGGCTTATCTAGCCAGGATGGAGGTAGCTTCAGAAGCTTCTCGATCTCTCTCGCTCTTTGGTAACTGAGATTTTTATTGTCCTCGAGCCCGCGCATGAATGCTGAGAATGCGCCTGGGGACAGCGACTCCAGCAGGTCTTCTTCGCTTCGCTCGACAGCTAACAGATTGAGGTTAGCCTTTCTTAAGCTTTCAACCGTTGCGTTTGCGAGTGATTCGGCAATCCAGCTGATGTCAGTTGGCTCGCATCCCAGCAGTTGTGACACTCTTACAGAATGGGCGGCAGCAACGCCGCGCTTCCGCCAGTGAGTAATGGTCTGAGGGTTTACGCCCAGCTCACGCGCAAGATCGGCCCACTTGATGCCGGCGGCTCTCGCCAGGCGCTCAAATTCGGCTCCCTTAATTTTTGACTCTTCCGAGCGTTTCTTTTCCATAACCACAAAGTTTACACCTGCACCTATTGCCGAGATAGAACCCACATGTTTATACTTGCCGATGTAAACAAGTGGGTTCTATCTATGTCTGAAGCAATCGAAGATGCAATTAAGCACTTTGGATCTGCCGGCGAGTTGGCACGGCAGGCCGGAGTCACCTCTATGGCGGTCAGCCATTGGAAGAAGCGAGGAATACCCGTAGTGCGGGCGCTACAGATTGATCTGCTGACCAATGGTCAGGTTTCGAAGGAGTGTCTGCGCCCGGATATTTTTCATCCGCAGGACGCTCAGAATGATTCTGGAGTAGCTGAATCAAGCCGCAAGGCAAGTTAACCGGCCGTGGGTTGGTCGGTGAGAGAAGTACACAAATAACCATTATCCATTCCCCAATCTGTATTTGTTATGTGGCCATTGTGCCGAAGGGGGCGGGGTTTGGTGATCAATTACTACAGATGGATATTTATACAGGGGGATTGTATGCAGGAACTAAAAGACAGATTGCTGACCGCGCGCCAGCTGGCCGGTTTGACTCAGCAGGAGGTCGCTGACGCGGTTGGGATCACGCAGCCTTCCTATGCCTTGGTTGAATCAGGCAAGTCCTATGGGTCCAAGCACCTGGTGAAAATTGCGTTGGCCCTGGGCGTAACTGCGACCTGGTTGGCGACAGGTGAGGGTGAGATGAAAGACCAGCTGGTACCTGTTGCTGGGTCGGTGATGCTCGACTCGCATCAGGTGCTTGGCTTTCTGAAAAACCTGCTGATGGCAGAGTCGCATTTGGCTCAGGCCTGTTCTGCCGTTGGGGCCCCGCCGGACTGCGAGCAGAACGCGCTGCACCAACGGGTGAGCGCGATCTTGGCTGATATTGAGGCGCTGTCTGCAGATCTACAGCCAACCATTCTCTTGAAGAACAATTCTGCGGTTCATCGGGCCTGAACTCCGGTGGCAGCTCACCAGTGTTTCCAGCCGGTTGCCGACCACCTTGTGCTCAACGTTGTGCACAAGGTGTTCCTCTTCGTTGACCACGATGATCTCTCCCGTGCGGGGTACATGCTGGTTGTCCAGTTCGTGGCGGGCGACCAGTGCGAAGTTCTTGGTGTAGACGTCTAACAGCATTTTCATTTCCTTGTGTTGCTGATGGTTGAGGGACTTTGAGCATACAGGGGGTTGCGACACCTGCCCAGTGGTGTGACAGCCGGAGAGACGGCACTTTAACTGCGCGGCTTGCGCATTAGTCTTAGGGGGATTTCTGAATGCATGATCAATGTACGCTGGACGATGTGTGCCGGGCGTTGAGCTTTCTCGACCCTGAGTGCGACCGGGATACCTGGGCGCGCTTGGCGATGTCGATCAAGTCGGAATTTGGTGATTCCGGTTTTGATGCCTGGGATGATTGGAGCAAGGGGCACAGTAAGTACCGCGCTGCAGATGCGCGCTCTACCTGGAAGAGTGTGCGCGGTGCTGGCGGTGTTGGCATTGGTACGCTGTTTGCCTTGGCGAAGGAGCGGGGATTTACCTTCGAGCGCCGTGAGCTCACTGCAGAAGAGAAGCGGGCGTGGGCCAAAGAGAAGGCGGAGCGCGAGCGGCAGCGCAAGATTGATGCGGAGCGTGAAGTGGCGGAGCGGCTGCAGGAGCAGCGGCAGGTAGCCGAGCTGGCGCACCTAATCATCGGTGACCTAAAGCCCGTGGGCAGCAGTGAGTACCTGGGACAGAAGAAGATCCAGTCTCACGGTATGAAGTTTTTCCATTCCCCGGTGCTGATCGTGCACCGGGAAGAGGGGCCGGTGCGGGTTACCGACCGGTCCGAGATTAGTGCGTTTTTCAATATCCCCAAAGATAAGCAACCGAAATTTCACTACTTCAAGAAGGGCTTCTTTGCGCTGCCGCTAGTCGATATCGATGGCAACCTCTGGAACCTACAGGTGATCACGCCTAAGGGTAAGAAGCTGTTTCTGCGCGGTGGTCGCAAGAGTGGTCTGTTTGCCTGGCTCGGTCAGCCGGATCCGCGTATGCCGCTGGTGTTGGTTGAGGGGTTTGCTACTGGTGCCAGTGTGCGTGAGGCGACGGGTTGCCCGGTGGTGGTTTGCTTTGATTGCGGCAACCTGATGCCGGTGGCGGTGCAGTTGCGTGGGCACTACCCGGAACAGCACTTGGTATTCGCGGCGGATGATGATGCGGGTACCAAGGATAACCCGGGCGTGAGCAAAGCGAGAGCGGCGGCGAAGGCAGTGGGTGGTGCGGTCTGGATTCCGTCTGAGGCGGATGCGTTGGAGGACGCCGCGTGACAACAGAAAATAAAAAAGATCAGGGATTGGATTTTAACGATATTCACTGCCGGCACGGCCTTGGGGAGGTGAGGCGGCAGTGGGACCAGTTTATGTCTCGGGTCCAAGCTGGCGCTGACAACGTGATTGTCTTCCCGCACCCATCTCAGGCAGAGGCCGCGCCCGTCGCGGATGCTCCGCCGATCGATAATATCCCGCCTGAATATTCTGAATCTGAGCCTGCTGAATCTCCCGCACCCTCTGTTGTTGCGGAGGCGCGCGAAATTACCTTTGAGGATGCATTGAAGCGCTTTGCGCTGATTTCTGGCACTACTAAGGTATGGGACGAGCATTTGCATCGTGAACTGAAGGCCGCTGCGTTCCGTGCGGAAGTAGGGCCCAAAGTGTGCAAGGAGTTCATGGACTCCACGGAAAAGCGCAAGGTGCTAGAGCTCGATGTGAAGCGGTTCATCGCTGCGCGCCAGGCCGCCCACAAGGGGGCCGGGGGAGTGGGTGAGATGTTGGAGCGGTTTACCTATCTTGAGGTTTCCGATACGGCGTGGGATGCCAAGCGGCGCACGTTGGAGCGATTGCAGGATATCCGCCACGCATATCCCGATTCGTATGACATCTGGTACAAGCACCCGGATCGCCGCATGGTGGATAAAGAGAATCTGGTGTTTGACCCATCGCGCCAGGTGGATCCGGATACGCATATCAATATGTTCCGAGGTCTGCCTCTGAAGCCAAAGCGAGACGACAAAAAGTGTCGACATATCCGGCATCTGCTGTGGCAGTTGTGCAATGAGGATAACGAGGTTTGGGAGTGGTTGATCCGCTGGCTGGCGTACCCGTTGCAGCATCTCGGTTCAAAGATGGCGTCGGCTGTGTTGATGCATAGCTCGGTGCATGGGTCGGGTAAGTCGCTGTTCTTTGATGTGGTGATGCGTGCGGTCTACGGTGAGTACAGTCGGACGCTCGGGCAGCAGCAGATGGAAGGACAGTACACGGACTGGATGTCGAACCTTCTGTACGGTGTGTTTGAGGAGATTTTTTCGCGGTCGAGCAAGTACTCGCACCAAGGATCATTGAAGCAGATGATCACCGGCAAGACAGTCCGGATTGAGAAGAAGTTTGTGAGCGGGTGGGAAGAGGCGAACTATATGAACGCTGTCTTTCTCTCGAACGAGATCCTTCCATTCCCTGTTGAGGGTTCCGATCGTCGATTTCTGGTGGTCTGGCCTGAGAAGAAGTTATCTGAAGAATTAAAAAAGGCGGTACCGGCTGAGCTCGAACATGGCGGTGCTGAAGCCTTTTATGCCTGGTTGTTGGCGGTGGACCTCGGTGACTTCCATCCTCACACGGAGCCGCCGGTAACGGCAGCTAAGCAGAGCCTGATTGACTTCGGGTTGCCGAGCTGGGAGCGGTTCCTGAAGGAGTGGAAGGCGGAAGAGTTGGATGTACCGTACTGTAGCTGCCTGACGAATGATTTGTTTGTGGCCTATGCGATGTGGTGTAAAGAGTCGTATGCTGGTTCGCCGCTGCGACGCGACAAGTTCCTGGAGAATGCTGCCCGGGAGTTGGATCGCAAGCCTAATCGTTATTACGATTCCCCTGGCGGGTTTGGCAAGCCACCGAAAAAGAGTGTTACCGGTACTTTCTTCTTTGTGCATGAGCAGCCGCACGACAAGACCCAGCACGAATGGCTGTCGGAGTGTGTGAAGTATTTCCGGGATCATATCGGTGCCTTTGCGGAGGTAACCCCATGATGTCTCGGAGTGCTTCGGAGGGCATTCGGAGGCCTTCTTGTGACCCCCTCCGAGACTGCAGCCCGCGTCATATCTACGTTTCAGAGTTTTTCGGAGACCTCGGAGGGGTTTTTCTCGCGCGCGCGTACGCATGTGTGCGCGGATTATTAACTCTCGACTTCCTAATCTATAAAAAATTTTTTCGCGTGCGTGAGGCGTTGGGTATCCGAGTCTCCGAAATTCACGCGATATCTAATAACCATGCGGTCTGTAGTCTCGGAGGGGGTATAAGTCCTGTCTCCGAATTGTGTCCGAATGTATCTGAATCAGAAATTAAAACGGCAGGGGGCAATTAGGATGATTGAGCGTGTACATTTTCGGTTTCAGGAGTGGGCTGCTGCAGTGGAGGGTGTTGGCTGCGGGTCTGTCTTGGGGAGTCTTGGCATGGCGGTTGGTTCAGGTAATGCTGAAGGCACAGTGCCGATCAATTCAGATGTGCGAGAGGTTGAGCAGTTTGTTCTGGAGCTGCCTGAGGATCTGCGGCGCTCTGTAATGCTTTTTTATTTGCCGCCGTATTTGGGGCACGGTCAAGCGGCGAAAAAGTTGGGTATCTCGATGAGTACGCTTTATCGACGCATTGATGGGGTGCATGTTTTGTTTAATGCGAAGCTGTTGCGCGGTGTTCTACCTAAAGTTTCCTGAAGGGTGTTGACCGCGTGACAATGAAGTGATTGAATGCAGGCAAGCTAGCATTGCTGGCTTCAGAGAAAACCCGGCACCCCCGCCGGGTTTTCTCGTTCATGGACCCCAATCCACCCCTATTCGACGGCGCCCTAGTGGCGCCGTTGCTTTTTCTGGCTAGGAGAAGTCAATGAGTGCAGCGCAGACTGTCGCGGTAGAAGGTGCGAAAGTCGGGCCACCGTTGGCAGTGATGGGGGCAAAGTATTTTGGCATGACGGTTGATGATTGGATTCAGTTGCTGACCGTTCTGTACCTGCTGGGTTTGGTGCTGCATCAGCTTCCAAAGCACTGGCAGGCCGTGAATTCTTTTTGGCGTTGGGCCAAGGGTAAGTTTGGCGATGCGAGTCAGTAAGCGAGTTGCGGCTATTGCTGCTGCCGGTGCGCTGAGTGTTGCTGCGCCTGTAGTTATGCAGTTTGAAGGGCTGCGCACAACGGCCTATCTCGACCCGATTCAAATCCCGACGGTTTGCTATGGACATACGCTGACGGCGTCCATGGGCCAGACGAAGAGTGTTGCCGAGTGCGAGCAGCTGTTGCGGGATGATATGCAACAGGCGCTCACTGGATTGGCCGCCTGCGTTGAACCTGAACTGCAGCCGCACGAATGGGCAGCTCTAGTGAGCTGGTCCTACAACGTCGGTGCTGGTGCTGCATGCGGATCGACGCTGATGCGGAAATTGAATGCGGGCGCGGCGCCTGGTGAATGGTGCCCGGAACTGCGCCGGTGGGTTTATGCCGGCGGTCAACGGCTGGCGGGACTGGTTCGTCGGCGTGAAGCGGAATTGCAACTATGCCTGGGACGCTGAGACAAAAGGTTCTCGTCGCTTTCCTGGCGTTGGTGGTGGCGTTCAGTGCTGGCTGGAAGGTTCAGGGCTGGCGTCTCACGATCAAGCATGAGAAGTATCGCCGTGAGCAGGCGGAAGCGCTGAATGAAGCGCGTGACCTGGTTGACCGGCTCGAATCTCTGTACCGGAATAACGTGGCGGCGATCGATGCGCGCTACACCAAGGAGCTGGAAGATGCACAAGCGGAGAATGACCGTCTGCGCGCTGATCTGCAGCGCGGCGCTATCCGGCTGTCAATTCCTGCAAAGTGCCCCGCAGCCAGTGTGTCCAGCAATACCAGCTCCACCGGCAGCACTGATGCAACCAGCAGAGCCGACATTGACGAGCGAGCTGCTGCAGAAATTCTCACGCTCACCGAGCGAGGAGACAAAGCAATCCGACAACTGAGTGCGCTGCAAGAGTATGTGCGTTCGGTTTGTATTGGTGGAGAGTGATGCCGGTCAAGACTAAGACGCCGTGTCGCAAGTGCAAGCGTGCACACTCCAACAGTAACGGTTACTGCGACCAGCATCAGGATCTGGCGACTAACTGGGGCGAATACCAGAAGCGGCTGGGTAGGCAGGCGAATCGTCGGTACAAAAGCAAAGAGTATTTACGCAATCGCGAAATCATAAAGCGATTGGCGAACGGGCTATGCGAGCACTGCACAAAGCTCGGTCGCGTCACCGAAGGCACCGAGTGTGACCACAAGGTGCCGCGATCCCGTGGTGGTTCGGACGATGTCAGCAACCTTCAGTGGCTCTGCAAGTCATGTCACGCACGGAAAACCGCACAGGAAGGCGGCGGCGCGAGAGGGGAGGGGCGGGTCAAATCTCTGTGACCTGATCCACCAACACCGCCGCCATGGTTAAAATTTCATATTGGCTAAATTCAGGTAGGGGGGGTATCCGTTAAGGGTGCTCTCTTGGATCACTATGTCAGCAGGTAGACCTCGCAAAGCACCGCAGCTGAAGGTGCTCGAGGGTAGTTTTCGCAAGGACCGTGATGATCACGGTGCTGCGCAATCAAAACCTGTTGGGCTTCCTCCGTGTCCTGTTTGGCTTCCGCGCAACGCGAAGAAGTATTGGAAGGAGATCGGCCCTCAGCTGGCGAACGCTGGCTTGATGTCACTGTTGGATACCGCTGCCTTTGCTGCCCATTGCGATTCCATGGGCAAGTTCGAGGAGGTGACGCGCAAGCTGAAGACCCTTGATGACATGATGGACACGACTCCTAACGGCCTGCAGATCCAAAGCGCTCTGTTCACGATCCGCAACAAGTTGTGGGACCAAGTGCTGAAGTCGGCCAGCGAGTTCGGCCTGACCCCGGCAGCGGCTAGCCGCGTAAAGGCGCCGGAGCAAAAGCAGATGTCGCTGGGTGGTTTTGAAGACCTGTGAGCAAGCGTTATGCGGACATCGCGCACGGCTATGCCCGTGACGTGGTCTCCGGGAAAATCATTGCGTGCGAGCACGTTAAACGCGCCTGTGAACGGCAGCTAGCTGATCTGGATCGCGACTGGGATTATTTCTTTGTCCCGGAGCTAGCAGACCGCGTCTGCAAGTTCGTGGAACTGATGCCCCACATCAAGGGCGAATGGGCCGGCAAGAAAATCACCCTGGAACCCTGGCAGGTTTTCATCCTCAGCATCATTTTTGGCTGGGTGGATGAGCACGGCAATCGCCGCTTCAAAACGGCTTACGTGGAAGTACCGCGTAAGAATGCGAAGTCCACGTTATCGAGCGGTGTTGCTCTGTACTGCCTCGCAGCTGACGCGGAGGCTGGTGCGGAGGTTTACAGCGCGGCCACTACCCGCGACCAGGCGCGCATTGTCTGGGCCGATGCCAAGCGCATGGCCGAGCGCAGCCCTGGGCTGCAGGCGCGCTTCGGTGTAAAGACCAGTGCCCACGCAGTATTTGTTGAGGACACGGCCAGCACGTTCAAAGCGCTGTCCCGCGATCAGGGCGGCAACCTGGACGGCCTCAACGTGCACTGCGCGATTATCGATGAGCTCCATGCGCACAAGACCCGGGAAGTTTTCGACGTTATCGAGACGGCCACCGGTGCACGAGCTCAACCGCTGTTGTGGCTGATCACCACCGCCGGCTTCAACCGCTCTGGTATCTGCTACGAGCAGCGCAGCTACACCGCCAAGGTGTTGAACGGCGCGGAGAAGGACGAAGAATACTTCGGGATCATCTATACCCTCGATGAGGACGATGACTGGACTGATCCCAACTGCTGGGCCAAGGCCAACCCTAACTGGGGCGTCTCGGTAAAACCGGCCGATATCGCGCGAAAGGCTCGAAAGGCCATGGCCATGTCCGCCGCGCAGAATAACTTCCTCACCAAACATCTGAACGTGTGGGTGAACGCCGACACGGCGTGGATGGATATGCGCGCGTGGGATCGCTGCGAATCAACGCGCACCCTGGACGAATTTGAAGGCCAGACCTGCTGGATCGGTCTCGACCTCGCCAGTAAAACCGATATCGCCTCCATGGCGATACTGTTCAAGCGCGACGGCAAGCTGTACGGCTTCCTGCGCAACTACTTGAACGAGGCAGCTGTTGAGGATGGCCGCAACAGCCAGTACTCCGGCTGGGAGCGCGACGGTCGTCTGGTGGTGACCCCCGGCAACGTCACGGACTACGGCTACATCGAACGCGATCTAATGGAGTTCGCCAGCCGCTTCCGTATCGAGTGCGTGGCCTACGACCCATGGCAGGCCGAATACCTCTCGCAGCGACTCGCGGAAGAAGGGCTGGAAATGCTCGAGTACCGCCAGACGGTGCAGAATATGAGCAGCGCCATGAAAGAGTTTGAGGCTGCCGTGCTCTCCGAGCAGTTCCAGCACGACGGGGATCCGGTTTTCACCTGGATGATCAGCAACGTGGTTGCCCATGTGGATGCAAAGGAAAACATCTACCCGCGCAAGGAAATGCCGGAGAACAAAATCGACGGAGTGATAGCCATGCTGATGGCATACGGTCGCGCCCTGCTGGAGGAAGACACCACCAGCGTCTACGAAACCCGAGGCATACGATTCCTATGACCAAACTGCTCCCAGACCTGATCGCCCTGATCGGGCTCGGGCTGCTGGCCGCCGGCCTGTGGCAATTCAGCCAGCCGCTGGCCTTTTGTGTGGTCGGTGTACTGCTAATGGCCTTTGGCTTGCTGCTGGCACGGCGTCAGGCGCAGCAGCCGCAACAGGCAAAGCCAGAGGTGACCCGTGCTGAGTAAGATATTCAGTGCCGAGACCAGCACGCTCAAGAGCCCCAGTGATGACCTGCTGGAATCACTGACCGGGCCGCAGTCCGCCGCGGGTAAGTCCGTGACCCCGGACACTGCGATGCGCGTGGCTGCCGTGTACTCCTGCGTGCGCCTATTGTCGGAAACCTTGGCGGCGCTACCACTGAATGTGTACCGCAAACAGAGTGACGGCAATCGCGAGGTGGCCACTGATCACCCGCTGCAGATGCTGCTGCACGACCTGCCGAATGAGGAAATGACCTCGATTGATTTCCGTACTCAGCTCATGGCTTCGCTGCTGTTGCGTGGTAATGCCTTCAGCGAAGTCGAGCGCGATCGCGCTGGGCGCCTGCGCGCAGCTTGGCCACTGAACCCTGACAAAATGCATGTGGCGCGCTCCGATCGCACCAACCGCCTTACGTTCGAGTATCACGACAAGGGCATTCAGACGATCCCCGCATCACGCATGTGGCGAATCGCCGGCCTGTCTACCAACGGCA